>NZ_JAKRFL010000004.1:0-291508 GCF_022348105.1 Halomonas sp. MMH1-48 | reverse complement strand
GGGAAGTGTGTCTGAACGACGGGAAGTGGTTAAAAAGTAGGCAGTTTAAACCGTGCCAATAGGTTTTTAGTAGCATTACGTCTTGGGTAAGATACTTGCTGAGGTGCTATGAGAAATCCGGGCTAGCCGTGCATTTTAGCCACACGGAAAAAAGCCTGAATAACCAGAAAAACAATATGTCAACATGACGCGCCTAGTCACCTAAACGCACAGCCAAGTATTGCATACACTCTACCCGTGACTATTTAATTCAGTTGACTAAACTGCAGCGCTGCCAAATGGCGATAAAGATCGCTGTGCTCCATCAGCGTCGCATGCGTGCCTGATGCCACTAGCCGTCCTTCTTGAAACACGAGGAGTCGATCCGCATGCACCACAGTGGCCAAACGGTGGGCAATCACGATGCTGGTTCGCCCCTGCATCAAACGGTCGAGGGCTTTCTGCACCAGCCGTTCGCTTTCGGCGTCCAGCGCGCTGGTGGCTTCGTCCAGCAGCAGTATCGCGGGATCTTTCAACAATGCGCGGGCAATGGCCAGCCGTTGGCGCTGTCCGCCCGAGAGCTGCACCCCACCCGGCCCCAGCGGCGTGTCGAACCCTTGTGGCAGCGCCTCGATGAACGCTAATGCGTTGGCATCCTGCGCGGCTTGCCGAAGCTGTGGCTCGGTGGCTTCTGGGCAGCCGTAGCGCAGGTTATCCGCCACCGTGCCACTGAACAGCACCGGTGACTGGGCCACCAGCCCCAGCGCGCCGCGCAGCTCACCAAGCGCCAGGGTGCGAATATCGACGCCGTCTAGCATGACCTGTCCTTGGTCCGGATCGTAAAAACGCAGCAGCAGCGCCAGCAGCGTGCTTTTTCCCGCTCCGGAAGGCCCCACCACCGCGACCCGCTCGCCGGGATGAATATGCAGATCGATCGCGTCCAAGGCAGGCAGCTCGCGGCCAGGGTACGTGAAGCGAACCTTCGCTAGCGTTAGCGCCCCTTGCAGTGGCTGAGCTAACGTTACTGGCTGCGTCGGCGACCTGATGGTGGGGGGCGTATCGAGTAACTCCAGCAAGCGCTCGGCCGCCCCAGCCGCCCGCTGCACATCCCCTGCCACCTCCGCCAATGTCGCGACGGCCCCCGCAGCCAGCACGGCATAAAAGATAAACGCGGACAGCTCTCCTGCGCTCATGCTCCCTTCCAGCACCGAAAGACCGCCTTGCCACAGCATCACGCCTACAGCGCTGAACACCACCAGCATGGCCACCCCGGTTAGCCACGCCCGCTGGCGGGTACGCGCCACGGCGCTACCAAAAGCTCGCTCGACGCGCTGGCCGTAGTAGCGTCGTTCCGACGTTTCGTGGGTGAAGGCTTGCACGGTTTGCAGGCCGCTGAGCACCTCGTCGGCGTAGCGCCCCAATTCCGCCACGTGGTTTTGGCTAGTACGCGATAGCTGCCGCACCCGTCGGCCGTACCAGACGATGGGCAGTAGCATCGCAGGAATACCTACCAGCACCAGCGCCGAGAGCCAGGGCTGAGTCAGCAGCATCAGCACGACCGCACCGATCAGCATGACGCCATTGCGTAGCGCCAAGGAAATCGACGAGCCAAACAGGCTCTGCAGCACGCTCGTATCCGCCGTGAGCCGCGAGGCAATGTCACCGGCGGCACGCCCGTCGTGGGCGCTTTCGAAAAAGCTGGGTTCCAACGTCAGTAGATGCTCGAACACGTGCTGGCGCAGATCCGCCGCTAGGCGCTCACCGATCCAGGTCACTTGGTAATAGCGTAGCGCCGAGGCGGCCGCCAGCAGTGCCACGACACCGAGCATTAGCCCTAGCGTCGTGGCAAGCGCCTGAGCATCGGCCGCCAAAAAGCCTTGGTCGATGACGCGTTTCAGCCCATGCCCCAGCAGCAGCACGCTGCCCGACGCAATGAGTAGCGCACACCCCGCCAGCGCTACGCGCAGCCGGTAAGGACGCAGAAAGTGCAGCAGCCGAAGAAGCGTGCGTCGATTGGCGGGTGAAGACATAAGCGGTCAGGGTCTCTGTGATCGGCAGCCGTTAGCGTTGTCTGGATAGCGTACGCGCCCGCCATGCTGTACATTAATTATACGAAAAGATAATCAAGCAACAGTGGTGTACTAAATACAGGAGGAAAGAGCCATGCTGAACCTCGTATCGCTTTGGCTAACGGCTATTTTATTTGGCGGAATGAGCCTGTTCTCCTTTGGCTTGGCGGCCTTTTTGCTGTCCGTTTTGCCGAACGACACCGCCAGGGCCACACTTCGACGCGCTTTTCCTCCTTTTTATCTGTTCGTGCTCGTCGTCTCCATGTTAACGGCCCTACTGATGTGGCGTATCGACTACGTGTCGTCGATTCTCATGGCGACCATTGCGCTGTCGGTGATACCTACACGGCAAGCGCTCATGCCTGCCATCAATCGCGCCACTGACTCAGGCCAGCATGCACGCTTCAAGCGACTTCACGGGCTATCGGTGGCCATTGGCCTGGCACACATCGCGCTCAGTGGCTACGTATTGGCGAGGTTCGTTTGAGCGCTGGTATCACCGGGCTCGGTGGTCACGCTCTCCTCGTAAGGCTCGCCATTTTCATCGAGCAGCTGCTGATCGTAAGCGGCTTGAAGCCCCGTGTCCTCCTCGCTGTCTAGTAGCGCGGGCGTCTCTTCGGTCAAGTAATCGATATGGCCAGGATAAAGAGGCGACAAAAGCGCAATGAACACGCCCGCCACGCAAAAGAGCGAAAACGCATTCGCGTAGCCTAGTTGGTCGACCAAAGCCCCTATCACGGGTGATCCAATGGCTTGGCCTAACGCACACGCCATGAACGGCAAAACAGGCCCTAGGGAAAGCCGACCTGGCAAGAGACGAATACCGGTCATCAGGTAAAGCCCTGTCAGACTCATATAGGCCCCGCCGAATATCAGCGCAGAGAACATGGCCAAGCCCAGCTGATTGGGGCTAGCGGCCAGCAGCACCAAGCTCGCTGAGAGCATCATCAGCATCAGCGCTTGGGTAATCGGTGGGTTATTGCGATCGGCTAGATCGCTCACCACGGCGCCTCCCAAACCTGCCACGCCTGCGGCAAACCATAGCCAGCCGGTCAAGTGCCCCGATAAGCCGCCCAACGACACCAGAAGATCTGGTGCAAACAGCCAGTACGGCGCTGCCACGAAGCCCATGGCAAATGCAAAGAGTGCCAGGCGTACCAGGCGAGACCACTGCTGGCGCGAGAGAGGCTCCGGTGGTGCAGCGTCGGCGGGCACCACACGAGAGACCGAAGGAATGAAGAGCCAAGCCGCTAACACGCCCAGGCCTGCAAGAACGGCAAAGGCGGCATACGTCACGCGCCATGCATCCGAAAGAAATACGACGGTCGGCACCGCCACGATGATACCGATACTCGTCCCCGCATTCATGATCGAACTGACGCGCCCATGCATGGTACGACTCACCAAGGCCTGCATGGCTGCCGTTAGCGCAGGCATCATCAAGCCCGTGCACACCCCGCAGATAAATACCCCTACGCCGAGCAGCGAGGCACTACCGGCCTGACTAATCACCGCTAGGCCAGCCACGCCCAGCGTTCCGGAGAGCATGGCTAGATATCGAGCGCCTAACCAGTCGGCCGCCATGGGCGCCATCAGCGTGGCCAGCACAAAGCTCAAAAAGGGCAACGCCCCAATGACGCCGATCATCGCGGGCGTGATCGACAGCTCCGTACTGATGGAGGGCACAAAGAGACCAAAGGCGAAACGTGCCAGCCCGTAACTGATCGCCACCAGCGCAGCACCAAAGAGAGCAAAGCCCATGTTCGATAAGGTTTTCATACACTGCACTCCGCCGCCGCGCTTCGCCTAAAGGTAACGTCCATGGGCATCGTGCAGGCAACACGCGTGATGAGCAATGCATGCCTTCCTTCATTGAATAAAACCATGCTTAGCTCGCTTAATCACACCCAATACTACGTTTTGTTCGAATTCCCATCTCCGACATTCATCAGCGCCTCCCCTGCGAACATCGTTGCTTTGAAAGCAACAAACACATCTCTATTGGCACTCGTTCCTGCCCGCCAAGTCGCTTAGCGTTACCGATGCCCACAACGACACAGACAACGGCAAGGACAGGACATGCATTCATCCCCCTTTTTCACCCAGCCACAAATTGACGACGCGGTGGCCGTGCGCCATCAGCTTCACCAGCATCCAGAGCTCAAATTCGAGGAAACCGACACGGCCAAACGGGTGGCCGAACGGCTGACGTCACTGGGCTATAAGGTCACCGAAGGCATTGCCACCACCGGCGTACTGGCCGAGCTGGACACCGGCCGTAAAGGCCCTGTGATTGCCTTTCGGGCCGATATGGATGCGCTGCCGATCAAAGAAGCCAACGGCTTTGCGCACCGCTCCCAACGGGAAGGGCTCATGCACGCCTGCGGCCACGATGGCCACACCGCGACGCTCCTGCTCGCCGCTGAAGCGATTATCGCCAAGCGCGACCAGCTTTGCGGCTATATCAAACTGCTGTTCCAGCCGGGCGAAGAAGGTGGCAACGGTGCCGATGAGATGGTGAAAGCGGGCGTACTCAAAAACCCGCAAGTAGACGCGATTTTTGGCTACCACAACCGCCCTGGCTTTGCCGAAGGGCAGCTGTTCGTCAAGCCTGGCTCCGCCATGGGCGGTAACGACACCTTCAAAATCACCATTGAAGGCGTCTCCGGCCACGCGGCCATGCCGCATTTGGCAGTCGACCCGATCTATGTGGGCGCGTCTCTCGTCCAGCAGCTGCAAGGGCTGGTGGGCCGCCATAAATCACCGCTTGAAGCAGGCGTGATTACCGTCGCGGCCTTTCATGCGGGCGACGCCGCCAACGTGATTCCAGGCCAAGCAGAGCTGCTGGTCAACATCCGCAGCGACCGGGAAAGCTCCCGCGCCGCGCTGGTCGGCCAACTGGAACAGGTCGTTAACGGGGTGTGCTCCGCTCATGGCGCGCGCTTCCAGCTAGAGCATCAGCACCAGATCCCTCCGCTCGTCAACGACGCCGCTTGGTCGGAGCGCGTATTGGCGATTGCCGCCGAGCACGGCGTCAGCACCGATATTCAGCAGTTGGACTACATGCCCACCATGGGCGCCGAGGACTTTGCGTTCTACCTGCAAGAAGTACCGGGGTGTTTCTTCTTTGTGGGTAACGGCGACAGCGCCTATCTGCACAACGAACGCTACGACTTCAACGATGCCATTCTGCCCGTTGCAGGCGGCATGTTCGTGGCGCTCGCGACGTCACTGCTCAAGCGCGACTAACAGCGCTCGCCGCCACGCACGTGGCCTAACAACGTTCAACAACAAGGCTTCAAATAAGGAAACTGTCATGCAAGGTGTTCTCGCATCCATCGAGCGGGTAGGCAACAAGCTGCCGCACCCGTTTATCCTATTCGCAATCTTGGCCGCGCTGGTGGTGGTCATTTCCGCCATTTTAGCGGCGCTGGGCGTCTCGGCGGTCAACCCACAAACCGAGGCTGAAGTGACCGTTCGCAGCCTGCTCTCGGCGGATGGTGTGGAGTTCATGCTGACCAGCGTGGTCAGCAACTTCGTCAACTTCCCGCCGCTTGGGCTGATTCTGGTGGTGATGTTCGGCATTGGGCTGGCCGATAAAGTGGGCCTGATGTCGACGCTGATGCAGGTGAGCGTCGCCAAAGCACCGCCTTCGCTGCTGACGTTCTGCGTATTTATGGCGGGTATTTGCGGCAGCATTGCTTCCGATGCCAACTACCTCATCCTGATCCCGCTGGCCGCGATGGTCTACTACTCAGTGGGCAGGCATCCCGTGGCGGGGGCCGCCGCCGCGTACGCAGCCGCCGGGGCTGGGTTTGATGCCAGCCTGTTCATCACCGTGGGCGATGCGCTGTTTGCAGGTATTACGACCGATGCTGCTCGGCTGGTAGACCCAGACGCTTACATCTCTCCCGTAGATAACTACTACTTTGTGGCCTGTTCAGTGTTTGTACTGACAGCCGTCGGCACCCTGCTGGTCGACAAAGTAGTGGAGCCACGGCTACAGCGTACGCTCCCCATGGGTAAAGATTTCAAAACCGAGGTGGTC
The DNA here is from genome assembly GCF_022348105.1 of Halomonas sp. MMH1-48. Lineage (NCBI taxonomy): Bacteria > Pseudomonadati > Pseudomonadota > Gammaproteobacteria > Oceanospirillales > Halomonadaceae > Halomonas > Halomonas sp. MMH1-48. The sequence continues at coordinate 285,412 of NZ_JAKRFL010000004.1, read as the reverse complement.
ACGCCGACGCTGACGGAAGCCGAAAAGCGCGGCCTCAAGCGCGTAGGACTGGCAACGCTGGCCTACATTGCCCTGGTGCTGCTGGTGGTGCTACCCGAAGCCTCGCCGCTGCGCAACGAAGAGGGCGGTTTGATTCCTTCGCCGTTTCTGCGCTCGCTCGTGCCGCTGATGTTTATCTACTTCGTCACCATTGGGTTGGTGTACGGCATCACCACCGGCAAGATTACCCGCAGCCGCGACGTGCCCCAGCGTATGGCGGAATCGGCCAGCGATCTCGCCCCTACTCTGGTGCTATTCTTCGCGATCTCGCAGTTCATTGCCTATTTCCGCTGGTCGGAGCTTGGCCAGTTCATTGCCATCGAAGGTTCGAACGTGCTGCAAAGCACCGGCTTTACCGGACTTCCCCTCGTTGGCGCGTTCATCGCCATGAGCGCGGTACTGAACGTCTTCATGACCAGCGGCTCGGCGCAGTGGGCACTCATGGCCCCGGTGTTCGTGCCCATGCTGATGATGATCGACTTCGACCCCGCCTTCGTACTGGCGATGTTCCGGATTGGCGATTCCAGCACCAACATCATTTCGCCCATGAGCCCCTACTTCTCCGTGGCGCTGGTGTACATGCAGCGCTACAAACCGGACATGGGTCTGGGCACGCTGATTGCCACCATGCTGCCCCTTGCCATGGGCTTCTTGCTGGCGTGGTCGGCGTTTCTGATGTTCTGGCTGATGATGGGATGGCCGATTGGCCCGGGTGTTTACATGATGGCGAGCTAGCGCTACTGCATCGCCATCATCAACTTCCACAAATAGTCGGCAGCGGGCGAGAGCCTTCTGCCGACACGCTTCACCAAGTTGCCCTGGCTACTGGCCGCCATGGGGTGATCGATCGGGATCGCCTTCAACAGCCCCGCCTCGATCTCGCTGCGTGCAGCCGCCGCCGTCATGAACGACACGCCAATCCCCGCGCTCGCCATACGCCGCGAGACGGAGTGCAAATTACAGCGATACGCCGGTGTGGCAGGCTGCCCCGCCGCGCCCAATAGCGCATTCACGAACTGCTGCGAGCCCGACACGTCGGGCAGAAAGATCAGCTTATGCTGCAGCAGTTCCGCCACGCTCACCCGCTCATGGTTGGCCAACGCATGGGAAGGTGCCACGAGCGCACACAGCGGCCCCCTTTCAAACGAGTGCACCACCAAGCGCGGGTCGGAGATCGGCCCATAGGTGATGGCAATGTCGACCTCGTCGTTGGCCACCATCTCATGGGGTTCGCGAGGGTAGTAAATGCCGGTTTTGATCTCGATGAGCACATCTGGGTAGTGCTCAGAGACCCGCTTCATTACGTGATTGATAAAGCTATCCACAAAGCCATCACCCACCGACACCACGACCTTCCCGGCCTGTAAGTTACGCAGCCGCGACAGCGTATCGCCCAGCTCAGAGTTCAGCCGCCGTTGGGCCAAAAAGCCATCCACCACCAGCTGCCCCGCCTCCGTGAGCATGACATGCCGCCCCTGACGCTCCAGCAGTGCCATGCCCAGCGCCTGCTCCAACGAGCGGATCTGCCGGCTCACCACCGACGGGTTGGTATGCAAATGCTCCGCCGCCGCGCGAATACCGCCGCAGCTGCTGACCTCCAAGAGATAGAAGGCACGTTTGTCGAGTAGGGTCATGGAGGCTTCATCCAGAGCGTGGTGCACTCAAAGCGTGCTAACGATTGACGAACATCCTAGCGGTTACGCGCGAACGGTCAATTCGATGAAGGCCATGGGGAATAAAAACGGTTAGGCACGTCACGTAGCATGCTGGCCGAGCCAATCTATGCATGTGCAATAACGATCGCCCTGGCACCGCGACACGGCCCAGGGCGAGAAAGGCTGTCAAACGAGCACTGCGTTAGCGGGTGCTGGGTTGACGCGCGGCCAGCAGTTTGGGTATCCACCAGGGCAGCACCAGTAGCAGCACCGCGGCCACCCAGAGCCCTAAGGAAATGCCCGATTGCCATAGGATTCCGACGTCGCCACCGCTAATGGAGAGGGCACGGCGCAGGTTCTGCTCCATCAGTCCGCCCAGCACGTAGCCCAGGATGACGGGGGCCAACGAGAAACCCAGCTTACGCAGCAGATAGCCAAACACGCCGATCAGCAGCATCAAATAGATGGCGAAGAGATCGGAGTGAAGCTGATACACCCCAACGAACGCCAAAATGGCAATGGCGGGCACGAGCACCCAACGCGGAATGGTCAGCACCCGAGCGAAGACACCGGCCAGCGGCAGGTTGAGCATCAGCAAGACGATGTTGCCAATGTACAGAGACGCGATCAGCCCTCCGGCCACTTCAGGACGTTCGGTAAACATCATCGGGCCCGGCGTGATGTTGTAGAGCATCAGCGCACCGAGCAGGACCGCCGTCGTACCCGAGCCAGGGATGCCCAAGGTCAGCATGGGCACGAACGAACCTACCGCCGCGGCATTGTTGGCCGATTCCGGTGCTGCCAGCCCGCGCATGTCGCCGGTGCCGAAGGTGTTATCTTTATCGGAGAGGCGCTTTTCCGTGGTGTAGGAGACGGCCCCTGCCACCGACGCGCCGGTGCCCGGCAGTACGCCGATGATGAAGCCGATCAATCCCGAGCGGATGATGGCTCCTTTACACCACAGCACCTCTTTGAGACGGACGAAAACGCGCCCCAGCACCGGCAGCTCGCCGTCGTCGCCCTTGCGCTGCGAGTGCTCCAGCATCAGCAGAATTTCACTAATGGCGAATAAGCCGATGATCATCACGACGAAATCGATCCCGTCGTAAAGCTCGGGCATGCCGAAGGTGTAACGCAGTACACCGCTGCCCGAGTCGATGCCGACGGTGCCAATCAAAATACCGAGGACGGCGCCAATCGCCGTTTTGATGGGGTCTTTGCCCATCATCACCGACATGGACGAAAACGCGAAGACCATGAGGGCAAAAAACTCTGCCGGGCCGAACAGCACGGCCACCTTGGCCAGCAGCGGCGCAAAGAGCGTCAACCCTAGAATGGCAATGGTCGCACCAATGAAGGAGCTCACGGCGGACAGCCCCAGCGCTGGGCCTGCCAGCCCTCTCTGCGCCAGCGGATAGCCATCCAAGGTAGTCATCACCGCCCCGGCGTCACCCGGGACATTGAGCAAAATACTCGACATGCGGCCGCCGTATTCGGCGCCGGTGTAGACCGCGGCCAGCAAGATCAATGAAGACTCGGCGGGTAACCCTAGCGTATAGGCAAGCGGCATGAGAATCGCAATGCCGTTGATGGGGCCAATGCCTGGCAAGGCGCCAAACAGCGTGCCCAGCAGGGCACCCAGCAACGCCAAGCCTAGATTGAGCGGGGTTAGCGCAACGCCAAACCCCTCGATAAGGAAATCGAACATCGTAGCAACCCGTTAAAGAAAGGAGGCGAACCAGTAGCCGGTGGGCAAGCTGATCCCGAGGGCCGTAGTGAACAGAAAATAACCGACCACCGCCATGAGGACGCCGGTCGTCAGTGCTTTCACCCAAGAGGCACCGAATAGCCTTGCCAGCGCCGTGACCGCCAGTAGCGATGAGACGATGAATCCCAGTTGCGTGAACAGCACGGCATAGGCCAACAGCAGCGCCAGTACCAGGAGTAGCCGAAGGGCCAGCGCTTTATGGGGCCATTCCCCATCCGGGCCCGGCCTAAAGATCATGACAAGTGCGAGGAGTGCCAACACGATGGCGAGCACGATCGGAAAGGCCTTGGGACCCACGGGTTCGTAGCTAAAGGTGGTTTTTAGCTGCATGGCCTGGACGGCGATGAACGCCGCCAGACCGATGAGCGCAATACCCAGCATTCGGTCGGCGGCGATTCTCATTGGGTCAGACCTACTTCTGCAGCTAAACCTTGGAACTCAGCGACCTGTTCTTGGACGTAGCGATCGAAGTCGTCACCGAACCGCGCCATGGGGAACAAACCTCGCGCCTCACGCAGCTCGGCGAAGACCGGGTCTTCCGCCAGTTGCTGCATGCGTTCCACCCACGCCTGGTACGCTTCGTCGCTGACCTCTGGCCCCATGTAGTAACCCCGCCAGATGGGCCACTCCACGTCATACCCTTGCTCGGCAGCGGTCGGAATCTCTGCATAAGGGCCTTCCATGCGCTCTTCAGAGAGCGCCGCCAACACGCGGATGGTGCCGCCCTCGAGCTGCGACCTCAGTTCTGACAGGTCACCGGTGAACACCTGAATATGGTTACCTAACAAGGCGGCCAGCGCCTCACCACCGCCCTCGAAGGCCACGTAGCGCAGGTCTCTAGGCGACATGTCGCCGGATTTCGCAATCAGCGCCGCCTTCATCCAGTCCTGGCTACCCACAGTGCCACCGGCACCGAAAGCAATCTCGTTCGGGTTCTCTTTCAGGTCCGCCATGAGGTCGCCAAGGTTCTGCCAGGGCGCATCGGCGCTGACGACGATCGCGCCGTAATCAACGCCCAAGGCCCCTAGCCAGCGCACTTCATCGGCGTCGTACTCGCCAAACTTGCCCAGCGCTAGGTTCACCGCCGCACCGGTGCTGGCCGCCACGATAAGACCGGGGTCATCCGTGCGCACGCCGTTGACATGGTTATACGCCACCGCCCCGATGCCGCCGGGCATGTAGCTCACCATCATGGGACGACTGATCAAGGCCGTCTCTTGCAGGCCGTTCGCCGCCAAGCGACACGTCAAATCGTAGCCACCGCCGGGTTTGGCAGGCGCGATACACTCGGTCGCGTCGGGGATGGCTTGAGCGTGTGCCTGGCCCATCAGCAGTGCACTACTCATCAGGGCGAGACGAGAGGCGTGGCGTAGCGTAGCGTTGAGCTTCATGACGAACTCCTATTGTTTTATGGTACGCGGGAGCAGGAAGGCCCGAACCCGTTCATACTGGAATGACCAGCGCCATGTTAGGCAGGCAACCTTTCATCAACCTGTCATTTACTTGATCACCTCCTGAGACTTTAGTCATATGCGCCTAATCATCGTCGAAGATGATCCGATGATCGCCCGCTCGCTGGATCACGCGTTATCCCCGCTGGGCAATAGCGTCGACGCCTTCTCACGGCTAAAGGATGCACGTGCGGCGCTCCGCCATGACCGCTTCGATCTCCTGCTGCTCGATTTGGGCCTGCCCGATGGCAACGGGTTGGAGCTGCTGAGCGAGTTACGTGAGCGTGGCGACAAAACCCCCGTACTGATCCTGACGGCCAGAGATGGCATCGAAGATCGCGTCAAGGGGCTCGATCTAGGCGCCGACGACTACTTGGCCAAGCCGTTTTCATTGGCGGAGCTCGAAGCGCGCGTACGCGCACTGCTGCGCCGCAGCCAGCAGCGCAGCGATAATCGTCTGATGCTAGGGCCACTGTGCCTCGACCCAATGGCGGGAACGGCCACGCTCGACGGAGAAACGCTTGCCCTGCCCCGCCGCGAGCGACGCCTGCTCGAAGGCCTCTTGCTGCACGCCGGCAGTATTGCCCCACGGGAGATGCTGGAAAGTCGCGTGTTCAGCTTTGGTGATGTCGGCTCTAATGCACTGGAGGTGTACGTTAGCCGGTTACGTAAGCGCCTTCAGGGCAGCGGTTTGCACATCCGCACGTTTCGTGGCCTCGGCTATCGGCTCGAGGAAGTGCCGACGTGACCCAGGTCGTAGGTTCGTTGAAGGCGCGTTTGGCGATTTGGCTGCTGGTCATGGTCTCGGGGCTAGGGGCACTGCTCTTGATGGAGGCCTATGGCGCCTCTCAGCGTGCCGCCGAACGCGCTTTCGATAGCCAGCTGGCCGCCGCCGCGCTGACGGTGGCCGATGCGATTCAGTGGGAAGGCCGCGACCCTGTCGTTAGCATTCCCCTCGCTGCGCTGCAGATTCTCGCCACCGCCCATCAGGAGCGGGTTTTCTACACCGTGCTCGATCACGATGGGCGACGCATTTCGGATAACCTCGACATCGTCATTCCCGAGGCCGATCAGGCCGCGGCAGCGGACGCCCCGATTTGGCGGGACACGACCCAGGCTGGCACGCGGTGGCGGCTGCATGGGCGTGAATACGACTCGGCTGGCTGGGACATTCAGGACCCGGTACAGATATGGGTCGGTCATACGACCGAAGGTCGACGCGTCTTGACCCATGAACTCTTCGAGCGCGCGATCCTCCGCTTCGTCGCCATGGTGCTGCTGGCCGCTCTCTTGATGCTGCTGGCGATGCGCGTGGCGCTCACCCCCATGCGCCAGCTGCGCCATCGTCTGCGCCAACTTCAGGCCGACGACATGCGCCCCCTCGATATGCAGGTTCCGGAAGAGCTGCGCGAGATGGTCGAGGCATTGGATACTCTGTTCAGCCGACAGCGCAAGAGTCGCGACAACTTACTCCGCTTTACGGCCGACGCCAGCCATCAGCTCAAAACGCCGCTGGCCGGCCTACAAAGCACCAGCGAACTGGCGCTGCAGAGTCATGCTCCCGACGTGTGGTATCAGGCGCTTGTCGATGTCCACGAGGGTGCCCAGCGCACCAGCCGTCTAGCCGGACAGCTGCTCAGCCTGGCGCGACTTCGTCACATGGAGGAGGCAGAAGAGAGTCAGCCGCTCGACCTGGGGGCGCTGCTCCGCGACAGCGTGCTCGAGTGGGCCCAGCGCGACATGGCGGCTCAGCATGATCTTGGGCTCGCAGAGCTGCCTAGTGAGCCGATGGTCGTGCAGGGGCAAGCCTGGGCGCTGCGCGAACTGCTGGGTAATCTCATCGATAACGCGCTGCGCTATACGCCGCCGGGCAGCGAAATCACGCTAGGCCTTTACGCCAACGACGATGGGCTCGTGCTGTACATCGACGACAATGGCCCTGGGGTGGACGCCGAGGTTCGCCATCGATTGCAGCAACCCTTCGAGCGCGGCGGACGCCAGGATACTCACGGCTCGGGATTGGGCCTTGCCATTGTGGATAACATTGCACAGCGCCACGCGGCCACGCTCGAGATCAAAGAGCGCCTCCCCCACGGGCTACGCATCGAGGTGCACTTTCCACCGTCAGTTCAACCGTCAGAGGAGCCAGCGTGATGCAGCGTGTATGGGTAGTGGCGTTACTGATAGGGGGCTCGCTCGCGTCCTTGCCCAGCCTGGCCGTCACGCCACTCGTGGTCGAAGCCGCCTTGGATCGGCAGGTGGTCGCACCGCTGCTGGCCACTTTCGAGCAGGCCCACCCGGGCATCGAGCTGAGCTACCGTGACAGGAGCACCTTGGAAGTGGACCGCTTAGTCGTGGCGGCCGACCCGCCGCCCGATGTGGTGATCAGCTCCGCCATGCCTTGGCAGATGAACCGCATCAATCAAGGCTACGCCCAACGGCTGGACTCCGAGCTGGCCAACGAGTGGCCCGAATGGGCGAAATGGCGTAATGAGGTGTTTGGGTTTACCTTCGAGCCGATCGTCATGGCCTACCGGCTCGATCTAGCGCGCCATATGCTGCCGCCGCATACCCATGCGGATTTACAGCGTCTACTGGAGACCCAGCGCGATACGTTGCAAGGCAGGGTCACCACCTATTCGCCGTCCGAGAGCGGGATCGGCTACACGCTCTTTCAGCAAGATGCGCGCTATACCGAGCGTTTTTGGGACCTGGTCACCGCGCTTGGCGCAAACGATGCGCACCTCGCCCCCAATACCCGAACGATGCTCGAAGGGCTATCGGAAGGACGCTACTGGCTGGGCTATAACCTGCTGGGTTCCTACGCCATGGTGTGGGCCCAAGAGCATCCCGAGGTGATCGTTCAGGTTCCCCAGGATTACGCCTTGGTGGTAATGCGCACCGGCTTCATCCACCGTGATGCGCCCAACCCTCGCGCCGCCCGAGCCTTCATGAATTTTCTGCTCAGCCGTGATGGCCAGCGGGTGCTCGCAGCACAAACCCCGCTGTTCAGCGTCCGCCCCGACATCATAGGGCCCTATACGGCACAGCGCCTTCGCGACCAAGTCGGCGACCGCCTCTACCCCATTCCACTCAACGCCTCGGTGCTGGCTTTCGTCGACCCCCAACGCCGCCAAGCGTTCATGGCGCGCTGGGCGCGTGAGTTCGACCGCTCTTGGCGTGAGGGGGATCAGTGATGACTGCTAATGGAAGCCCAGCGTCCGCTATGGTGGTACTCAAGGCGGGTCATATTTTGAGGTAAATAAAAAAGTTCTCTGAATACCTGACATCGGCCCATGGGTTCGTTGGGCGCCAGACGGACAACTCAACTAACTGTAATAACGCCACATTGTGCCAAGTGCCCTACCTTATGCGATACGCTTCCCGCGACCATACCGCCTAAATCACTGAGTCCGCGACTACCCATCACGATCACGTCGACGCCTTCGCGCCTTGATACTTCCAATATGATATCGACAGGCCTGCCTTGTTCGATCATTGTCTCGATATTGCGGATGCCTTTCGCTTTAGCAAACGTTTCGGCTTCTTCAAGCAGTGCCTCGCCCGCTGACGCCAAGTGTTCGGACGTTGCATCACTTGCAAGCGCGCCGACACCCCAGATCAGCTTGGTAGTGTTACCAACCACCTCAGGAATATGCAGCACGTAAACCTTCGTACTGTTTTGCTCTGACAATTTGCACGCCACGGACAGCGCATGCTGTGAGTGTACAGAACCATCGATAGGCACCAAAATCTTGGTATACATAACATCTCCGACATTGACTAAAGTATGAGAAATATCCTTCAGCAAAACTGATAGCTTATACTTTTTAGGTATTTTGAGCGCTCTGCCAGAAAGATTAATTATAGCTAGAAAATGCCATTTCCATTGGCATTTCTCCAATATCTTTCGGACAGAAAGCCATACCCAGGAGGTATAATGGAGCTACGCCATCTTAGATACTTCTGCGTGGTTGCCGAAGAGCTAAACTTCACGTCTGCCGCAGAGCGGCTCCATATGTCGCAACCTCCGCTTTCTCGTCAGATCAAGCAGTTGGAGCAAGAGGTAGGCACGGAACTGTTCGAGCGCAGTTCACGAGGCCTACAGCTCACCCCATCAGGCATTTTCTTTCAACAACACGCCATACAAATATTAGAAAAAGTCGATGTTACGGTGGAGGCTACTCGCCATATGGCGCGCCATAAACGTCAGCTATTTGGGATTGGCTTTGTGCCTTCGGTTTTCTATGGGCAGTTGCCCACGCTCGTGCGTGATTTAAGACAAATGGACAATGTCGAGCTATCGTTAGCGGAGCTGACGACGGTGCAGCAAATTCAGGCTTTGAAAGCCGGGCGGATCGATATGGGGTTTGGCCGTATCAGAATCGACGACCCCGATGTGGAGCAGGACATTCTTTTCGAGGAGCCCATTATCGCGGCGTTACCCAGCGGCCACCCGCTCGAAGGAACAACCCCCAGCTGTGAAGAGCTTGCCCGCTACCCCCTCATTCTCTTTCCCGCCAAACCACGCCCGAGCTTAGCCGACATGGTACTTGGCATTTTTCGTAGGCGAGGCTTGAAGGTTCAGGTCTTTCAAGAAGCGAACGAGGTGCAAACGGCACTCAGCCTCGTCGCTTCTGGCATTGGCATCACGCTCGTACCGGAACAAGTCAAGCGTGTGCAGCGAGATGGCATCACCTATGTCTATTTAGCGGATAGCAGTATCACTTCCCCCGTTATCTGTAGCCGTCGCCGTGGTGAAAAGCCATCTCACGTCATGCAAACGGCCAATGCCATTTTGGATGTGCTAGTCGATAACCGACGCTCGGGACGGTATCCGTAGCCTCACACGCATCGATCGCACTAGGGACGGAGCACGACGACCGGGCACGGCGCTTCATGAACGACCTCGTGACTGACGCTGCCTGCCACTACCTGAGAAAGGCCGCTGCGGCCATGGGTCGTCATCGCCAGCATGGTATGGTGACTATCTGCTAGGTAGCTCACGATAGACGCCGCTGGGTCGCCATGAAGCACCTCCCAGTCAACCTCCAGTGCTTGGTCTTTTCCAACGCGGCGCGCCAACCCCGATAAATACGCCGACTCCGAGACATCGGCGGGGGCCAACGATGTCGGTTTGTTGAACGTTGGGGTATCGAGTACTTGTAGCAGCTGTAAGCGCGCGCCTAATCGTTTGGCTAGTTCGGCCGCATGGGGCAGCATTTTTTCAGAGAGTGCAGACCCATCGACACATACCGCCAATACATCGACGTGCTGGTGAGCGCGACCACTATAACGTGGTCCGCATAAAAAAACGGGCCGTCGAGAACGCCGAACCACGCCAGCCGTCACGCTTCCGATCAGCATTTCCGGCACCGGGCGACGTCCATGAGCCATCATGCATACCCCCACCTCCTCCCGATTGGCCAGCGCTCCCAGGTAGTCCTTGACGCTGTGATGAGCAATCACTTCCAGCGCCATATCGTCGACACGTTGCGCCTTGAGGCGTGCTTTTAGCAGCGCCGAACGTGAACTGACGTCTGCTTGTTCGAGCACCACGGAGACGGCCTTCATCTCTACGCCCAGCTGCGACGCGAGGCGTCGACCAAATTCGATGGAGGTCACCGCTCCTTCACTGTCATCAATAGCCACGACGATCGTCTTCATCATTCCTCTCCAGTGACGGTGTCAGCCGCCTTTGTTGTTATTGCGTGTCATTGTTCAGTGGCGCAAAGCGCCGGTGCAGTAGGTTGTACGCCAGTCCGCCAACGACCACGCCCCAGAAAGCCGACCCGAGCCCCAAAAAGCTCACCCCGGATGCCGTGGCGACGAAGGTCAACACCGAGGCTTCCAAGTGGCTCTTCTCGGCGGCGAACGCGCTGATGTTGCTGCTTATCGCCCCCATCAACGCCAGTCCCGCCAGTACCGCCACGAAGGCATTCGGCAGCGAAGTAAATAGCGCCACGATGGTGCCTGCAAACAGACCGCCCACGAGATAGAACACACCGTTGGCCACGCCGGCAACGTAGCGCTTGTCCGGATCTTCATGCGCTTCTTTGCTGGTGCAGATTGCGGCGGTAATGGCCGCGATCACCGTCGTGATGCCGCCAAAAAAGGCTGTCAGCAGCGACGTTACGCTGGCCACCGTGACAATGGGCTTGGCAGGCGTCGTGTAGCCCGAGGTACGCAATATCGCCATGCCCGGTAGGAACTGGCCCGTCAGGCTGACGAGTACCAGCGGTATCGCCAAGCTCAAGGTCGCCTTCCATGTCCAATCGGGCTGGATGAACTGCGGCTGCGCCAACTGAACGCCGACACCCTCGAGGCTGGCTCCCTCCAAGAGAACCGCCAACACGACACCGACCAACAATAGGCAAATCAAGCTGTAGCGCGGCGTCAGACGTTTGAAAACCAGATAAGCGATCATCATTCCAATCACCAACGTCGGCACATTGCGCAACGACTCGAAGATGCCGACGCCGAATTGGAACAAGATGCCGGCCATCATGGCACTGGCAATGCCGGGAGGAATCAGCTGGATGATACGATCGAACGATCCGGTGATGCCGATCACGAATAACAGGATGGCGGCCGTCAGGTAAGCGCCCACCGCTTCGTTGAGCGACAGCTCTGGAAAAAGCGTCACCAACAGGGCGGTTCCCGGCGCCGACCACGCGGTCACCACCGGCACCTTCAACCACATGCTCAGCAAAATCCCCGAGATGGCGGCCCCCATGGAGATGGCCCAGACCCAGGAGGTCATCATCGTGCTCGAGATGTCAGCACTCTGAGCGGCCTGAAAAAAGATGGCCAGCGGTCCAGAGTACGAGACCAGCACGGCCACGAAGCCTGCGGTGATCGCAGACACCGACCAGTCTTTGTGTAATTGCATACCCACAGTATCCCAACGCGATTAAGGGTCACTACCCTGTGTAATGGCCTGGCAAAGAGAGCTCGGCCAGGCCGTCCATTACGCAACGCCCAGGTGCGTTTCCAACAGTCCTGGGTTATTCCTGAGCCCCTTTGAGTCACCGCTGTACTTCACTTCGCCTTTCACTAACAGCAAGTGCTTCTCAGCCACTTCCAGCAGATTATCGATGTTTTTATCGACGATGATCGTCGAGATGCCCGTGGCCTTGATAGTGCGAATGATGTTCCAGATTTCATCGCGTATCAGCGGCGCCAAGCCTTCGGTGGCTTCATCGAGGATCATCAGATCGGGGTTCGTCGTCAGCGCTCGGCCAATCGAGAGCATCTGCTGCTCCCCGCCCGACAGCAGCGCGCCATCATGGTTAATGCGTTGGCCCAGGCGCGGAAACGTGTCCAGTACGCGTTCCATGGTCCAGGGGGTCTCACCCCGCTCATTGGGGCGTGCCGCCATGATGAGGTGCTCACGCACGCTGATCCCGGGAAAGATTCCGCGCCCTTCGGGTACGTAGCCGATTCCTTGGCGCATCAACTGCCATGGGCGTCGTTTCGCGGTCGACACGCCCTTGATATAAACGTCCCCACGGCGTGGTGGTACAAAACCGAGGATCGACTTCAACGTGGTGGTTTTTCCCATACCGTTACGCCCTAACAAACTGAGCGTCTCTCCGGGCATTAGGGTCACATCGACGCCGTGCAACACATGGCTTTCGCCATAGTAGGCGTGCAGCCCGCGGGCTTCGATCAGGGGAGTCACGGTGGCTTCTGTGGTCATGCGGTTACTCCTTCGTCGTGACGTCCCAAGTAAACATCGCGTACCTTGTCGCTGGTACGTATCTGCTCCGTCGGGCCACTTTCGAGAACACAGCCATCGACCATAACCGTGATGCGATTGGCCAAGCGGAAAACCGAGTCCATATCGTGCTCGATCAACACCAGGGTGTAGCGGTCGGTCAAACTGGCGAGCAGCTCCGTGACCTGCGCCGTCTCTTCACGCCCCATGCCGGCCATCGGTTCGTCTAGCAGCATCAAGGAGGGTGCCGTTGCCAGCACCATGGCGATCTGAAGCTGGCGCTGCTCGCCGTAACTCATGTCCGCGGCGGTCGTATGCGCCCGGTGGTTCAGCTGACAGGTTTCCAGCACCTCTTGGGCGCGCTCGCTCACCTGCTGCGCCGTGTGACGGGAACGCCAGCTACCCAACACGCCGCCCATATGGATGCGTGCCGCTAGCTCACAATTCTGCAAGCAGCTAAGGCGTGGAAAGATATTGGTTTTCTGATGGCTGCGACCAATGCCCAAGCGTGCAATTTGGCGAGCACTTTTGCCTTGAATCGCTTTTTGTCGATAGAGCACCTGACCTTCCGACGGGGGGATCTCACCGGAGAGCAAATTGATCAAGGTGCTTTTGCCGGCGCCGTTGGGGCCCAAAATGGCATGTATTTCGTGGGCTTTCACATCAAAGTTCACGTCATTGACGGCAACGAGGCCACCAAAACGACGCGTCAAGCCCTGGGTGGCTAATACGATGTCATCACTCATGGCTAGTCCACCTTACTCTGTGTCACGGGCTGGGCGGAGACGATCGTCTTTTCCGGCGCTTCACTGGCTGTTGTGCGGCGTTTGCGTGCCCAGGGAGGCGCGATCATCAGGCCTGCCACACCGCGCGGCAGCACCAACACTGCCACGATGATGGTCAGCCCCATCAAAATGGGCCAATGTGTCGTGGCATGCTCATAGACGAACAGCAGTATTTCATACGCGAAGGCGCCTAGAATGGGGCCAAAGATGGTGCCCATACCGCCCAGAATCAGCATCATCAGTACCTCACCGGACGTGTGCCAGCCGAGCTGGGCCGGATTGGCGAAGCCGTACTGCATCGCCGCCAGCATGCCGGCAATCGAGGCCATCACCCCGGCAATCACGAAAGCGATCAGCTTGTAACCACTGGTGGCATAGCCCAGGGCCTGCATGCGGTGCTCGTTATCATGAATGCCGTCTAGCACCTGACCGAAGTAGGAGCGGGTCAGCCAGCGCAGAAAGAGGTATCCCGCCAACAGCGTTACCAAGCAGAAATAGAAGAAACTGTAAGGATCATCCAAATCGACTAGCAGGGTATCGCCCACGGCCAAGCTGGGGCGGAACATAATGAAGACACCATCGGTGCCCCCCGCGAACTGGGACGTGCTAATGAAGTAGTAAAGCATCTGACCGAACGCCAGCGTCGTCATGATGAAGAAGATACCTTTGGTGCGAATGACCAAGAGGCCGACGATGAGCCCAACGCAGGCCGACACGCCGATCACCAAAGGCAGCATCCACCACATGGAGGCCGGGCTAAAGTCAGGGCTGGCGAGGGCAAGCGTATAGGCGCCCAATCCGAAAAAGAGCGCGTGCCCCAGGCTGACCAGACCCACGATGCCTACGAGCAAATCGAGGCTCATGGCAAACAGCGCGAGAATCAGCATCAAGGTAAGCTTCTCCAGCATGAAATTGGCCTGATTGCCGAAGACCACCTCGCCCCACAGCGGGAAGGTCGCCACTAAAGCCGTCAGTACCAACATGAGGTAGGCAACGCGCTTGGGATATTTATGTAACATTGCTTGTTCTCCTCACGCGAAAAGACCGCGCGGTTTCACCAAAAGAACCGCTGCCATGATCAGATAGATCACCATGCTGGCGAGACTGGGAATGAGCACAGCGCCGAAGGTCGTAGCCATACCGATGATGATGGCACCCCAAAAGGCACCCTTGATGGAGCCAATCCCCCCGATGACCACGACCACGAAGCAGGTGATCAAAATGCTGTCACCCATGCCGGGGGCAATCGACGTGAGTGGCGCGGCAATCATGCCGGCAAAGGCGGTGAGCGCCACACCCACGCTAAAAATCAGTGTGAAGAGCGTACGGACATTGATACCGAGCCCCTCCACCATGTCGCGATTCACGGCACCGGCCCGGATGATGATGCCCAGACGGGTATGGCGAATGACGCCATAGATGACGCCGGCCAACACCAGACAAACGCCCATGACGAAGAGCCGATAGACCGAATACTGCAGGTTGTCGGTGAGTTGGATACTGGCGTCGAACGGCGCAGGTACCGGCACGCGATGCACGTCGCCGCCCCAGATGATTCGCTGGGCTTCGTTGAGCACTAAAATCAACCCAAAGGTCAGCAGCACTTGATAGAGATGGTCGCGCTTGTAGAGCGTGTCGAGAAACAGCCGCTCGATGACCAGGCCGAGTGCGATAGCGATGGGGATCGCAACCAAGATGGCCAACCAGAAGTTGCCGAAACGCATGGTCAGGTCATACACCAAATAGGCACCGATCATGTACATGGCACCATGGGCCAAATTGATGATGCCCATGATCCCAAAAATCAGCGTTAACCCACTGGCTATCAAAAACAGCAGCAACCCATACTGGAGCCCATTGAGCAGCTGGACACCAAAAAATGCGAGATCCATAAGACCCCTCCGAGCATAAAAGGGGAAGCGGGATTGCCCCGCTCCCAAGCTGTACGAAGTGTCGTTACATCTGACAGGCGTCGTCGGGCACTTCTAGATTCTCGGCAGCAATGCTGACGACCTCGTGCTTGCCGTCACGAATCTCGCGGAGGTAGACATTCTGGATGGGGTGGTGGGAATCCGAGAAGCTCATCGGACCGCGCGGACTAGCTAACTGAACATTTGCCAAGACATCGATTAGTCGATCGCGGTCTGACGTGTCTCCACCGAGTACATTGAGCGCCTGGGCTAGCATCATGCCGGTATCGTAGCCTTGCACCGCGTACGTATCCGGCGCTTCTCCGTAGGCGTCTTCATAGGCGGCCACGAACGAGCGGTTCGCGTCGTTTTCTAGCGTCTCTGCGTAATGAAGCGTGGTCATGACGCCTTCACCCGCATCGCCCAGGGCGGCTAGATTACCTTCGGTAAGGAACCCGGACCCCAGCAGCGGGATGCTCTCGTTGAGCCCCGCCGCCGCGTAATCCCTCACGAAGCTGACACCACCGCCCCCCGCGAAGAAGGTGTACACGGCATCCGGCTGAAGGCTGGCAATCTGCGTCAGGTAACTCTGGAATTCGGTGCTCGGAAACGGCACGAGAATCTGCTGAACGATGTCACCACCTGCCGCGGTAAAGGCCTCTTCAAAGCCCGCTAGGTCCTCTTTCCCACCCGCGTAGTCCCAGGTAATGGTCACGATGTTTCTGTGCCCCTGCTCGTAGGCCACTTTTCCCATGGGATAGCTGTCTTGCCACATGCTAAAGGAGGTGCGAAACACGTTCGGCATGCACAGCTCGTTGGTCGCCGCCCCAAGCCCCGCATTGGGAATGATCGTGATGGCGCCGGTTTGTTTGGCCACACGCAGCATGCCCATCGCCACGCCTGAGTGCACCGGGCCTATCACGAAATCCACGTTGTCGCCGTTGACCAAACGACTCATGTTTTGCGGGGCCTTGGAAGGATCGGCTTCGGAATCCAGCTCGACGTACTCGACGTCGCGACCGCCCAACTGTCCCCCCTCCTGCTCGATGGCCAGCTTCAAGCCGTTAGTGATGGCTTCGCCCAGCGCTGTATAGGTGCCTGAATAAGGCAGCATCAGCCCCAGTTTCACGGGAACTTCATTCGCCGAAAGGCCCATGGCCGACAGCGTCAGAGTGGTACCCAGAGCAGCAACGAGAGTGGTCTTTTTGACATTTTTCATTATGGATTCACCAGGATTGTGTTGTTTTAGATTGTTATGTCCATCGCGCTTCGCGTTGTTGGAAGACACGATCAGCGATGTCCCTGTCTCATCGATGCGGCTTATACGTGATACACGTCGATGACTTGATGGATGTAGTCGTTGTTCAGCTGCACGACTTTTCTTGTGATTAGCGGACGCTCGCCCGAGACGTCCAGGGTGTAGAAGCTCGTGCCGAAGAAGCTGTCCGTCTTCTTGTAGCGGTGGCTCAGCGTGTGCCAGTTGAACCGCAGCTCGGCCGTCTGGTCGTCTTGCGACAAGATTTCGAGGTTGGTCACCTGGTGCGTGGTGCGCGGCTCCGGCGTGCTCGCCCCGCTGCGCTCGGTCTTGATCCGGTAGACCCGATCTTCCAGCCCTTCGCGGTTGGGGTAGTAGATCAACGAGATCTCGCTGTGCGGATCGCGGGTGAGCTGATCATCGTCGTCCCAGGCGGGCATCCAGAACTCGGCGTCCTTACGATACAGCGCAAGCCACTCGTCCCACTCGCGGTCATCTAGTAGGCGCGCTTCGCGGTATAAAAAGGCTTGGATGTCGTGATAGCTGATGCTCATGGCGTTCTCTCCTCTCTTCTGGCATCGGACGTTTAGGCGGTCGCCGTGGCGATGAACTGGCGACGCTCTTTGTCGATGGCGCGCAGCATTTCGCTGACCCAGTGTTGGTGGTGCAGCACGTAGAGCCCTTCGTCTTCGGGGGAGGCGCCGCTGAGCAGCGGTTTCATGTCGATGGCCTGGGCGTTCTCATCAGCCCCTTCGATCCATTGCTGGGCGCCGCGGGAGAGGTCGTTCCATTCGGCCAACGCGCCGTTATAGCCTTCTTGGCAGGCGCGGAACTCTTCGAGGTCGTCCGGCGTGCCCATGCCGGAGACGTTGAAGAAGTCTTCGTATTGGCGGATACGTACGCGACGGTTTTCGGCCGACTCGCCTTTGGGGGCGAAGCAGTAGATCGTGACTTCGGTTTTGTTGACGTCGATGGGCCGCAGCACGCGGATCTGTGTGGAGAACTGGTCCATCAGGTAGACGTTGGGGTAGAGGCAGAGGTTGCGCGTCTGATTGACGATGGCGTCGGCACGCGCCTCGCCTAGCTGCTCTTGGATCCACTCTTTTTCTTGGTAGACCGGGCGCACCTCGGGGTTGAGTAGCCGGGTCCAGAGCATCATGTGGCCGTTTTCGTAGGAGTAGAAGCCGCCTTTACTCTTCGACCAGCCGTCGGCGTCCACCGCCTTGGTACCACCGGCGTCGTAGTTGCGGCGCTCCATGGTGGAGGCGTAGTTCCAGTGCACGGAGCTGACGTGATAGCCGTCGGCGCCGTTTTCGGCCTGCAGTTTCCAGTTGCCGGTGTAGGTGTAGGAGGAGGTGCCACGCAGCACTTCCAGACCCTCGGGGGCTTGGTCGACGATGTTGTCGATGACCTTGGTGGTTTCGCCCAGGTGCTGCTCGAGGGGCAGCACGTCGTCGCTGAGGCTGCCGAACAGGAAGCCTTTGTAGTTCTCGAAGCGCGGTAGGCGCTTGAGGTTGTGGGAGCCGTCTTGCTTGAACTGGTCGGGGTAGGCGCCAGTCTTTTCGTTTTTGGCTTTGAGCAGCTGGCCGTCGTTTTTGAAGGTCCAGCCGTGGAACGGGCAAGTGAAGGTGCCTTTGTTGCCGCGCTTGCGGCGGCATAGGGTGGCACCGCGGTGGGCGCAGGCGTTGATCAAGCCGTGCAACTCGCCCTGCTTGTCGCGGGTGATGACGATCGGCTGACGACCAACGGTGGTGGTGAAGTAGTCGCCCGGCTCGGCCACTTGGCTCTCGTGGGCCAGAAAGACCCAGTTGCCTTCGAAGATGTGCTTCATCTCCAGCTCGAAAAAGGCGGGGTCGGTGAACATGCTGCGGTGGCAGCGGAAAATGCCGTGATCCGGGTCGTCTTGTACCGCTCCGCGCACGCGGGCTTCGAGTTGATCAAGCTGTGTGGTCATGATCGCTCTCCTCGTTAGGATGTCGCGCTGTTAGGGCGTCAAGGCGGGCCAAGGGGAAGACCCGCCTCTTAAACAGGGGGTTATACCTTGGCCGTACCGGCCAGTTGGCTGGCCAGGTCCTGCTCGTCTTCCTTGGCGCGGGGGCGGGCGTGGCGTACCTGCAGCTCGGCGGCGTCGGTGGGCGCTAACTCGACATCGAACACCACATGGGCGAAGGGGCCGTCCAGATCGCGCTGGGCGATCTCGGCGGGGTCGTCGATGCGCTCGGCGGGCACCACCAGCTCTTCGCGCGTGGCGAAGGCGAAGTCGTCGAAGGTGTAGGGGTCACCGGCGAGGTTGATCTGAGTCGTCAGGTGTTGATGGCCGGGGGCCGAGACGAAGTAGTGAATGTGCGCCGGACGCTGGCCGTGGCGGCCCAGCGATTTGAGCACGACGTCCGTGGGGGCGCCTTCGGGCACGCCGTAGCCCGACGGGACGATACTGCGGGCGGTGTAGCGGCCGTCGCGGTCGGCATAGATCGTGCGGCGCATGTTGTACTCGTCCTGGGAAGGGTCGAAGAACGAGTAGCCGCCTTTGGAGTTGCAGTGCCAGATCTCGACCTTGGCGCCGGGGATCGGCTGGCCGTTCACGTCGCGCACTTGGCCGGTCAGCCACATGGTCTCGCCGTCAGGGTCGCTGCCGTCGTCCATCCGGGCGAAGCCGTCAGCTTCCGGGGCGCCGGCCACGTAGAGCGGGCCTTCGATGGTGCGCGGGGTGCCGCCGGTGCGCTTGGCTTCGGCGTCGATGGCGTCGTGGCGCATGTCGAGGAAGTGGTCGAACCCCAGCCCCGGCGAGAGCAGGCCGAACTGGGTCTGGCTACCCAGCGCGTTGAGCAGGTTCACGGCGGCCCAATACTCTTCTTCGGTGACATCGAAGTCGTCGATCAGTTTGAACAGGTCGCCCACCAGGCGATGCACGATCTGCTTGGCGCGGTCGTTGCCGCCTGCCTGGTCCAGGCCGGCCACGGCGTTGAGAAAGTCTTGAACCTCGGGCGTGTCAAAGATCTTTACGGTCATGGTTAAAGCCTATTGTTAGTTTTATCGTTATTTATCTCCCAATCACCGAATGGACGTTTGTCGATGAAGTGATTGAGTATCTACTTAGGACATGAGGACACTGTGTCTCTGTACTCTTCACGACAATATCGAACAAGCACCCATTAACAGACCAATATCGTTTGAGTTCTCACCCATACTTCGAAGGTATCTCAAGCAGCGTTCGTTTTTTGTGCGGTCGCACACAGGACATCACACGAAAAGCACAACCTTTTGTTTTTATTTAATAAAAAACCAAAAACAAGGATAGCAAGCTAACAAATAAACCCACCTTTCGACGCATTATCGAGTATATCCCGTCGCGCAGGTAAGGATGGGCTAGGAACGGCCAACACACTCTGTCCAAAGTCGGGGTGGGATACGACCAAAGCACAAAGGCCTCAACGGACATCCATAGAAAAAAGCCCGCACTGCCTAAGCATGTACGGGCCAAACGCATCAAAAGAGTAACAAAGCAGAACTTGCTATCCGCTATGTTTCTGGGCCGCTCTACGCGTAAACATGACGTCAAAATCTTTGGTTTCAAAAATAGCCGATACTACCACTCCAAGGACCAGGGCCCAGAACGTTGCGCCGATTCCCAATATTTGAATACCAGAAGCGGCAATTAAAAAGGCGAACAGCGCTCCTACTTCGTGTTTCTTGCCCGCAAACGCAATGGTCATGGAGGACGTGATGACACGCATCAGCGCCAAGCCAGCGATGATGGTGATGAAGTAGCGAGGCGTGGCTTCCAGCAGGCTGACCACATAACCATAGAAAGGCGCCGCCACGATAAAAATAGCCCCGGCAATGACCGCTGCGACCCAGCGTTTGTCATGGGCACCGGCCTCCGGTGAGGCGCATACCCCGGTCATGGGTGCCGCGATGCAAGTACTGTGTAGATTGAAGAACGATGACACGATGGTTCCGATGCCACCCACGGCCGTGATCGCGTTCGCGGGCGCGTCCTTATAGCCCATTCCTTTGACCAAGCCCACGCCTGCCGGCGTCTCCATCCCGACCAGGATAATCGCGAGCGGCAACCCATAGGTGAGAAACGCCTCCAGAGTGAACGTCGGCAGAATGAACTCCGGAAACCGGATGGTCGCTTGGATTCCCGAAAGATCCACTCCGGTGACTGTCAGGTAAGCAAGCCCTGCCGCCATGGCGATGATGAGCGGGGGAATTTTGCGCAAGACTCTCGCCGAGATAAAGAAAGCCAACATCATGATCGCGGCTGGCACCATCGCGTTTTCCAGCGGCTTGACCATGTTGAGCCCAAAGCTAAGCAGCATACCGCCGACCATGCCCATCACAATCGGCATCGGTATCAACCGCATCACGATGCCCATGACACCGGTCACGCCCGCTATCAGCGTAATGATGCCAGCGATAAGACCAGCGCCCAAGGCCGCTTCTAGCCCGATCACCGGAATGACCGCGGCAAACATCAGCGCGCCTGGAATGGAATTTGCCATCGGCAGCGGTAGACGGTAGTAAGCGGGCATGAACAGCCCAAACAAACCGTTGATCATCAAATAGCTGATGACCCAGATCATGATGAAGGAGGGGGCGAGACCTGCTGACGTGCCCGCACTGATATGGACGACGCCAACGCTGAGACCTAAGATGCCGGCGACTAACCCTGTACTGGCATTGTCAGCATTGAGGTCACGTAGAAAATCGCGAGGCGCATGCCGTAGGCTCACGCCTTTTTCTATATGTTTCACGGTGTGCTCCAGGGGTTTTTGTAGTATTTAGCGTTATTTTGACAACGGGTTTACGACGATGGCTAACGGTTCGATTAGCCTTGATCACCCCCACCGACCGGTAGAACGCTCCCTGTGATGTAGCTCGCCTCATCGGACGCCAGAAACAGAATGGGGGCGGCCATCTCATCGAGCGTGCCGTAACGCTTCATCAAACAACTTTGCTTGGTCTGGTCGATGTGGGCTTGGAACCAAGCGCGCTCGGTGTCATTACTGGGCTCGGGCGTTCCACGAGAGATGCGACGGGGTGGCGCTTCGGTGCCGCCAATGCCCGCCGCCACGACACGAATGCCCGCCTCAGCGTACTCAAAAGCCAGCGACTCAGTGAGTGCGTTGACACCGCCCTTGGCCGCCGAGTAAGGGATACGATGAATCCCGCGTGCCGCCACGGAAGAGACGTTGACGATCACACCCGCGCCCTGGGACACCATCGTTGGCAGCGCCGCGCGGCAGCACCATAGCGTCGGCATCAGGGAGCGGGTGATCTCTGCGGAAATTTGCGCTTCGCTAAACTCCGTGAAGGGTTTGAAATTGATGGCGCCCCCCACGTTATTGATCAAAATATCGATACGCCCAAACGCGGTGACCGCCGACTGCATCGCCTGCTCGGCACCTGCCCAGGTCTCCAGGTCTGCTTGTACCGCCACCACCTCACGACTGCCCTGACGGATGTCTTCCACGACCTCGTGGATATAGTCAGAGCGGTCTACCAGCACCAGGCGTGCGCCTTCCATCGCCGCACGTTCGGCCACCCGCCGCCCAATCCCTTGAGCGGCCCCGGTGACGATCATTACTCGGTCCTGAAACCGAGCCCTATCCAAACGTTGATCGCTCATGATGACGCTCCCGCTTGGTTAGGCGTAAATTTTTCATAGTAGAAGCTTTGCGGTTCGATGCCTTCCGTGTCGAAATGCTTGAGCACTGCGTCGACCATCGGAGGCGGCCCACACAAGTACACATCCACATCCCCCTCATGCATCACGGCGGCATCCATATGGTGGGTCACATACCCTTTTCGCGGGTGCTCGCTGGCCTCATCCACCACCACGGTGGCGTAGCTAAAGCTGGGCAGCTTCTCCGCGATCGCCTCCAAGGCGTCGATTTTTACCAGATGATCGTCTTTATTGACGCCGTAAATCATGTGGATGGGCGCATCACAACCCTTCTCGACCAGCTGCGCTAGCATGGACAAAAAGGGTGCCAGCCCCGTACCGCCTGCCAGCATCAGTATCGGGCGCGTGACTTCACGTAGGTAAAAGCTGCCTAACGGGCCTGTCAGTGTAAGCTTGTCACCCACGGCGGCACGGTCGGTCAGATAGCCACTCATCACCCCATTGGGGATATTGCGAATCAGGAACGTGGCCCGCTGATCGCCTGGCTGAGAGCTAAAAGAGTAAGAGCGATGCAGCTCCGTGCCAGGCACGTCGATATGGATGTACTGGCCAGGCAAAAAGGCAAGCTCCTGACCCTCCTCCAGTTCGACTACCAGCTCGATGCTGTCTTCGGAGAGCTGCTCGACGGCAGCGACCGTTCCCTCGACCTTGCCCACCTGGGTTTTACACATCGTAGACGCGACGGGCACTTGGATAACGCAGTCTGAAGAGGGCACCATCTGGCAGGTCAGCACTTGGCCTTCGGCCGCTTCCTCATCAGAGAGCGCCTCCTCCAGATACTCGTCGCCCATATCGAACTCGCCCTGCTCGCAGTGGCCTTTGCAGGTGCCGCATACGCCGTCGGAACAGTCCATCGGAAGATTCACTTTCTGGCGGTAAGCCGCGTCAAGAACGGTTTCCCCTTCTTTACAGCCGATGAAACGCGTCACGCCGTCTTCGAAGTTGAGGGCAATGGTATAGCTCATGATGAAATCTCCTCTCCCATCGAGTCACACGTGATACACGTCGATGACTTGATGGATGTAGTCGTTGTTCAACTGCACGACTTTTCTTGTGATTAGCGGGCGCTCACCCGAGACGTCCAGGGTGTAGAAGCTCGTGCCGAAGAAGCTGTCCGTCTTCTTGTAGCGGTGGCTCAGCGTGTGCCAGTTGAACCGCAGCTCGGCCGTCTGGTCGTCTTGCGACAAGATTTCGAGGTTGGTCACCTGGTGCGTGGTGCGCGGCTCCGGCGTGCTCGCCCCGCTGCGCTCGGTCTTGATCCGGTAGACCCGATCTTCCAGCCCTTCGCGGTTGGGGTAGTAGATCAACGAGATCTCGCTGTGCGGATCGCGGGTGAGCTGATCATCGTCGTCCCAGGCGGGCATCCAGAACTCGGCGTCCTTACGATACAGCGCAAGCCACTCGTCCCACTCGCGGTCATCTAGTAGGCGCGCTTCGCGGTATAAAAAGGCTTGGATGTCGTGATAGCTGATGCTCATGGCGTTCTCTCCTCTCTTCTGGCATCGGACGTTTAGGCGGTCGCCGTGGCGATGAACTGGCGACGCTCTTTGTCGATGGCGCGCAGCATTTCGCTGACCCAGTGTTGGTGGTGCAGCACGTAGAGCCCTTCGTCTTCGGGGGAGGCGCCGCTGAGCAGCGGTTTCATGTCGATGGCCTGGGCGTTCTCATCAGCCCCTTCGATCCATTGCTGGGCGCCGCGGGAGAGGTCGTTCCATTCGGCCAACGCGCCGTTATAGCCTTCTTGGCAGGCGCGGAACTCTTCGAGGTCGTCCGGCGTGCCCATGCCGGAGACGTTGAAGAAGTCTTCGTATTGGCGGATACGTACGCGACGGTTTTCGGCCGACTCGCCTTTGGGGGCGAAGCAGTAGATCGTGACTTCGGTTTTGTTGACGTCGATGGGCCGCAGCACGCGGATCTGTGTGGAGAACTGGTCCATCAGGTAGACGTTGGGGTAGAGGCAGAGGTTGCGCGTCTGATTGACGATGGCGTCGGCACGCGCCTCGCCTAGCTGCTCTTGGATCCACTCTTTTTCTTGGTAGACCGGGCGCACCTCGGGGTTGAGTAGCCGGGTCCAGAGCATCATGTGGCCGTTTTCGTAGGAGTAGAAGCCGCCTTTACTCTTCGACCAGCCGTCGGCGTCCACCGCCTTGGTACCACCGGCGTCGTAGTTGCGGCGCTCCATGGTGGAGGCGTAGTTCCAGTGCACGGAGCTGACGTGATAGCCGTCGGCGCCGTTTTCGGCCTGCAGTTTCCAGTTGCCGGTGTAGGTGTAGGAGGAGGTGCCACGCAGCACTTCCAGACCCTCGGGGGCTTGGTCGACGATGTTGTCGATGACCTTGGTGGTTTCGCCCAGGTGCTGCTCGAGGGGCAGCACGTCGTCGCTGAGGCTGCCGAACAGGAAGCCTTTGTAGTTCTCGAAGCGCGGTAGGCGCTTGAGGTTGTGGGAGCCGTCTTGCTTGAACTGGTCGGGGTAGGCGCCAGTCTTTTCGTTTTTGGCTTTGAGCAGCTGGCCGTCGTTTTTGAAGGTCCAGCCGTGGAACGGGCAAGTGAAGGTGCCTTTGTTGCCGCGCTTGCGGCGGCATAGGGTGGCACCGCGGTGGGCGCAGGCGTTGATCAAGCCGTGCAACTCGCCCTGCTTGTCGCGGGTGATGACGATCGGCTGACGACCAACGGTGGTGGTGAAGTAGTCGCCCGGCTCGGCCACTTGGCTCTCGTGGGCCAGAAAGACCCAGTTGCCTTCGAAGATGTGCTTCATCTCCAGCTCGAAAAAGGCGGGGTCGGTGAACATGCTGCGGTGGCAGCGGAAAATGCCGTGATCCGGGTCGTCTTGTACCGCTCCGCGCACGCGGGCTTCGAGTTGATCAAGCTGTGTGGTCATGATCGCTCTCCTCGTTAGGATGTCGCGCTGTTAGGGCGTCAAGGCGGGCCAAGGGGAAGACCCGCCTCTTAAACAGGGGGTTATACCTTGGCCGTACCGGCCAGTTGGCTGGCCAGGTCCTGCTCGTCTTCCTTGGCGCGGGGGCGGGCGTGGCGTACCTGCAGCTCGGCGGCGTCGGTGGGCGCTAACTCGACATCGAACACCACATGGGCGAAGGGGCCGTCCAGATCGCGCTGGGCGATCTCGGCGGGGTCGTCGATGCGCTCGGCGGGCACCACCAGCTCTTCGCGCGTGGCGAAGGCGAAGTCGTCGAAGGTGTAGGGGTCACCGGCGAGGTTGATCTGAGTCGTCAGGTGTTGATGGCCGGGGGCCGAGACGAAGTAGTGAATGTGCGCCGGACGCTGGCCGTGGCGGCCCAGCGATTTGAGCACGACGTCCGTGGGGGCGCCTTCGGGCACGCCGTAGCCCGACGGGACGATACTGCGGGCGGTGTAGCGGCCGTCGCGGTCGGCATAGATCGTGCGGCGCATGTTGTACTCGTCCTGGGAAGGGTCGAAGAACGAGTAGCCGCCTTTGGAGTTGCAGTGCCAGATCTCGACCTTGGCGCCGGGGATCGGCTGGCCGTTCACGTCGCGCACTTGGCCGGTCAGCCACATGGTCTCGCCGTCAGGGTCGCTGCCGTCGTCCATCCGGGCGAAGCCGTCAGCTTCCGGGGCGCCGGCCACGTAGAGCGGGCCTTCGATGGTGCGCGGGGTGCCGCCGGTGCGCTTGGCTTCGGCGTCGATGGCGTCGTGGCGCATGTCGAGGAAGTGGTCGAACCCCAGCCCCGGCGAGAGCAGGCCGAACTGGGTCTGGCTACCCAGCGCGTTGAGCAGGTTCACGGCGGCCCAATACTCTTCTTCGGTGACATCGAAGTCGTCGATCAGTTTGAACAGGTCGCCCACCAGGCGATGCACGATCTGCTTGGCGCGGTCGTTGCCGCCTGCCTGGTCCAGGCCGGCCACGGCGTTGAGAAAGTCTTGAACCTCGGGCGTGTCGAAGATTTTTACGGTCATGAGATAGCTCGCTACATTATTATAGATGTTATGGCTCAGTACCTTGGCGCGCTCCGCCGAGCATTAGCTGTCGTCGTCACGTACGGACGAGGGGTGGCGGCAAAGCGGCTTGACGCTGATCTCCATGTAGGGGAACAGTGGCAGGTTACTGACCAGCTCTTGAAGCTCGGCATTGTCCTCCACGTCAAAGATACTGACGTTCGAGTAGCTACCGGCCACCCGCCACAGGTGGCGCCATTTGCCTTGGCGCTGCAGGTCCTGGGAGTACGCTTTTTCGGTTGCCTTGATATTCGCGGCCTGCTCGGCGGGCATATCGGTCGGCAATTTGACGGTCATCTCGACTTGAAACAGCATATCGATGGCTCTCCTTTTCGTTTCCGGTCTTTGCGTGCGGCGCGTTGGCTAGCGCGCGTAGTGCGCCAACTTATCTTCATCCAAGGTGATCCCCAGTCCTGGCCCAGGCGGTAAGGCCACCCCAAATTCGTTGTAGTCGAGAGGCGACACCACGATATCGTCTTGCAGCAAGAGCGGGCCGAACATTTCCGTTCCCCAGGTCATGGTCGGTAGTGTTGCCCACGTATGCAGCGACGCGGCGGTACCGATCGTGCCTTCCAGCAAGGTGCCACCATACAGGCCGATGCCAGCCGCCTGGGCGACATGCGCGAGCTCCAGTGCGCCGTAAATCCCGCCCGACTTGGCGAGTTTCAGTGCAAAGGCTCCGCTGAAGCCGCTGCATACCAAATCAAGGCCGTCACGCGCATCCTGGACGGCCTCATCGGCGAGCATGGGCACATTGAAGCGGTTCGCCAAACGCACCAACCCCGCATGCTCACGCGCGCCGATGGGCTGCTCGATCAACTCGATACCCGCCTCTTGTAACGACTGAATACCGCGAACGGCGGTGGATTCGTCCCACGCTTGATTGACATCGACGCGCACGCTCGCCCGGTCTCCCAAGGCCTCCTTGATGGCCGCTACGTGGCGGACGTCCTGGCCCACGGGATTGGCGCCAATTTTCAATTTGAAGTCACAGTGCCGACGCTGCTCTAAACGCAGCATGGCTTCATCGATATCTTTCGCGGTATCGCCACTCGCGAGCGTCCATAGCACGGGGATATGCTCCTGACGCACGCCTCCCAGCAGCTCGGCCACGCTCAACCCCAGGCGCTTGCCTTGGGCATCGAGCAGCGCCATTTCCAGTGCGGATTTAGCAATCATGTTGCCGCGCGCATGCCGATTGAGCAGCGCGCGGGCGTGGTGAATGTTCTGGGAAGGCTGGCCAATCAGCAGAGGTGCCAAGTACGTATCGATGTTGCGCTTGATGCTCTCGGGACTCTCCGGGCCATAGGCTAGGCCGCCGATGGTCGTGCCTTCGCCCAACCCCTCGATACCGTCTGAGTGATGCATGCGGATGATCACCATGGTCTGGCAGGCCATGGTGGTCATCGATAGTTTATGAGGACGGATGGTCGGTAAATCGACCAGAAGCGTCTCTATTCGTTGGATAACAGTTGACATGGCAGCTCCGGCATCAGGCAATCGTTTCGCTATCGAGCAGTTTGCGTGCCCGTGCAAGCCGGAACCAATATTGTTTAAGTGCGCGTCCATACCAAGGAGGTATCACAAGCGCATGACAGGCTCGGCTATTCAGCCACTTTTTCCCCATAACCCCGAGTGCGAGAGCCGCTGCACGAGACGTGCCCTCGCCAGGGGCGCTCAGCGCCGGATAAAGCGCGTATCGATACGCAACCGCGTGTTAAAGAGCCACGCAATCACTTCGCCGTGATACAGAGCGCCATAAGACAAAAGAATGATCCAAGCGTGTTGCTCGACGCGCACTCGCCTCAAGCGGAGTTTCTAGAGACGGTCTCGAGATACGGTTTCGAGATACTGCCGAGCCGCAATGACATCGTCGTGTGGATCGTGATTCCACAGCCAGTCGAAGCGATTTTCCAGATCGTGGATGAGCTTGCTCTCATCGCCCCCAATGCCTTTTCCCGAATATTCATAGACATCGCCGGCGTCGTGGGAAGTACGCTGCGCTCGACACGTGCGTGCATGGCGCACGTGCTCGAAAGCGGCCAACACGTCGCTCACACGGCGATGATCGCAGCGGACGTCTGTCAGTAGCGTCGCCAGCACGTAGGCATCTTCGAGCGCCTGTCCGGCCCCCGCCCCTTGGTGGGGCACGAGCGCATGGGCGGCATCGCCGACAACCATGACCCGCTCGCGCTGATAGAAGGGAAGCTCGGGCAACTCATGCAGCGCCCAGCGCGTTGGTTCGGCGATGGATGCGAGAATAGCCTGGCAAGCCGGGCTCCAGCCTTCGAAGACGTGTAACATTTCCTGCTGGCTGACGGCCTGAACCCACTCCTCCCCATCGGGTAGTCGCGGGTGAGGAACCGAGCGGTCCGTGATGAAGGCTACGACGTTGACGAGCTGGGACTGTTTGACCGGAAACGTCAAAATATGGCGATCTTTACCGAGATACATTTGCGGCACCCATGCCAAACGTTTCTCGCTGCCATTAGCCTCGAGCGCTGTCTCTAAGGTGTGGGTGGGGATCATGCCACGATACGCGTAAGTACCGCTCCAGAAGGGCGCAATATCGCCAAACTGGTCGGGCGGTAATACATGGGAGCGAACCGCCGATTTGATGCCGTCAAAGCCGATGATGACATCCCCCGTAAAGTGCGTGCCATCATCGAAGTGGGCAGTGGCGCTAGCGGCGTCTTGCGTCACCGCGACACAGCGTTTGCCGAAATGCGCGATGCCCTCCGGCAGATGGGCCACGATCGCATCCAGGAAGTCGGCACGGTGTACCGAGGATTGGCCAACGCCCGGCGCTAGGCTGGCCGTCAAGTAGGTATCATCACTGCCTCGGCGCCACTCGAACCACACATCTTCGAAGGGGGCTGGTGAGGCGTCGGCAATACGTTGATAGGCCGCTTCCAACCCCAACAGCTGAATGGCTCGTACCGCATTGGGGCCAAAGGAGACCCCAGCGCCGATTTCGGAGAACTGGGGAGCGGCTTCGAATAGCTGGACATCAAGGCCGCTATCTCGCGACAGCGCAACGGCAAAGGCGACGCCACCGATCCCGCCCCCCACAATGCCAATGGAGAGACGTTTTGGCTGGGTATGTTTGACGTGCATGCTTCACTCCCTTTCACAGTGTATCGTTATCATGTCGAGCCTCACGCTCTACTGATAACGCTATTAGGAGGAGGCAATGGCCACCACACAGCCCTCTTCATTCAAACTATAAACGGCGCTAATAACTATATGAAACAAAGAGTTGAGCTAGCACTCCGCGACAGAAGTAGACAATCGTCGCATGCCCGTCAGAGGCCATTGTGATGATCAAGCTTGCCGATATCGATCTCAACTTGCTGGTGGTGTTCGATCTGCTCTACCAGGAGCAAAACACACAGCGTGTCGCGCTACGCCTGGGCATTACCCAGCCTGCGGTCAGCCATGCCTTGAAGCGTTTACGTCTTCTATTGAACGACGAACTCTTCGAACGCACCTCGCAAGGGTTACAGCCCACGCCCCGCGCAAGCCAGCTTTATCCCGGGTTTGCCGACGCGTTAGCGAGAGTGAATGACACGCTGAACCTACACAACGATTTCAACCCAGCCCTTAGTAGCCGTACCTTTCACCTCAACATGACCGACATTGGGGAAATCGTTTTCCTGCCCCGTTTACTGCAGCATTTATCCCAGGTGGCTCCCGGTGTCTCGCTCCACACCGCTCACAGCAGCCACCACGCGCTGAAGTATGAGATGGAAGAGGGGCAGATCGATCTAGCCGTTGGGCTGATACCGCAGCTGGGCGCTGGCTTTTATCAACAGCGGCTATTCGAGCAGCGCTATGTTTGCCTGATGCGTGACAACCACCCACTCGCCACGGGCGATTTTGGTCTCGAGGAGTTTCGTTCGGCCCATCATGCCGTCATCGTCGCGAGCGGTACCGGTCATGGCGTGGTAGAAGAGCAGCTCGCCAACGCGAGCATTCAGCGCCCGGTGAGATTGACGCTGCCGCATTTCGCTGCCATCCCCTACATCGTGGGCAGCAGCGATCTCGTCGTGACGGTTACGAATAAATTGGCCGAAGCGACGTGCGAACGATTTGGCCTCACCGTTCGCGAGCACCCGCTGGCCTTTCCAGACATTCCCATCAATCTTTTCTGGCATCGCCGTTTCCATCAAGACCCCGGCAACCGCTGGCTGCGGGGGGTTATATTTAGCATGTTTTCCGAGTAAGCCACCTAGAGCGGCATCTACCTTAAAGAGGTCGGTCTTGTTAAAACCCCTCTGTAGCCATTTGGATAAAATTATCGAGCACCGGCGATACATTACCCGCTCGCCACGCTAGCCACAGAGGCATATCACAGGCGGTTAGCTCATCCAGCTCAATAAAATGAATGCCGGGCATGGGGTGACTTCGGCTAGCGGCCGGTACGATTGCCAACCCTAATCCAGCCGCCACCATACTAAGAATCGTAATATTATCAGCGCCATACTGCACCACACGAGGCTCAAAGTTGAACCGCGAAAAATGCGCCACCACCCGATCGTAATAGACCGGTGAAATGCTGCGGTACCCCCAGACAAATTCAGCATCGGCAAGCTCTGCTAGTTTTTTAGGTGGCACTTGCACCCATGTCGAGGTAGTGGGTACGGCAAGTATCAGGTAGTCGTGCTGCAGTAAACGTGCTTCGATATCTGACTGTGCATGATCATCAAGATAAAGAATACCGACATCAAGGGTGCCCTGTTGCAGCCTATCCAACTGTGGGCCGGAAAGTAGCGGAAAGACATCCAGCGCCACATGAGGAAAGCGACCACGATAGCCGCCCATGAGCTTGGCTACTCCGGGAACCCATAAGTGCGTGACGGTGACTCCTAGACTGAGCTTGCCCGTTTGACCGCTCCCAAGTGCCAGTAGTCGCGCTTTGATATCAGAGCGCTCGTCTAGCATCCGTGTGGCTTCGCTATAAAGTGCTTGCCCCGCAACCGTCGGCCGAATCCCCCGAGCATGGCGATATAGAAGCTGGGTACCTACATCCTCTTCCAACAACCTCATCTGGCGAGTCAGCGCTGGCTGCGCAACATACACTTTCCGGCTAGCAGCGGAAATTGAGCCTGTTTCTACCACGGCAATAAAGTACTCCAACTGGCGAAATTCCATTGTTTTTATCTCCCCCCAATCAGTCACTTTTCTTCTTCAACCTACTACTTAACATACCCATATGATATGGCTAGCATCTAAAATCTATATTTTTGGTATCTCTATTCTTGTTTCATAGTGAAGCAACAACTCATAACAAGACTCGCCATGGCGAGCAGGACTCTGCTATGAACAACAAGTACCACCTTGTAACGGGGTTGCATTTTGCGGTGTGCACCCTGGCGATGATCTGGCCCGGCGCACTGATCGCCAATCGTATCGAACCCACCGTGCTCGGACTGCCCTTTCTATTTTTCTGGTACATCCTGTGGATGCTGATTCTATTTATCGGCATGTGGGTCGCCTTTGCCGTTCGCCACGGAGGTGGACGCCATGAATGATTCGATCATTGTTGTCGGCATCACTTTGACCTATCTCGCCTTGATTCTATGGGTGGGGCTTCGCGCTCGCGGTCAGGAAAACTCCAGCTTGGAAGGTTATGTCGCGGGCGGTCGCCACGTGGGCGTCGTGATCCTGTTCTTCATTCTTGGCGCTGAAACCTTCTCCGCCTTCGCCTTCCTGGGCGCTCCGGGCTGGAGCTATCAGCATGGCGCGCCAGCCTTCTATATCCTCGCCTACCTCTCCCTGGTTCCCATCACCATCTGGGCCATGGGGCCGCGTGTAGCCAAGCTAGGTCGCGAGCGAGGTTACCTCACCCAAGGCGATATGATTGCCGATTACTACCAAAGCAAATCGCTGGGCATGTTGGCGGGCGTGATTGGCGTGTTAGCACTGGTGCCCTACCTCACCATCCAGATTGCCGGTGCAGGCCTGCTGTTTCAGGCAGCAACGGATGAGTTGATCCCCTTCTGGCTGGGTGCGCTGCTGGCTTTCTTAGTGGTTGCTGCTTATGTCTTCTGTAGTGGCCTACACGGCATCGGTTGGACCAACCTCATTCAGGGCATCATGATGATAGCCATCGCTTGGTTCCTGGGTCTTAGCATCTCCGAACGCCTCTACGGCGGTGTGGGCGACATGTTCAGCCAAATACAACTGACGATGCCCGAGTACCTCACCATGCCAGGCGCGACGGGCATGAACTGGGGCTACTTCAGCACGGCGGTATTGGTCAGCGCGTTCGGCGGCGCCATGTGGCCGCATCTGTTTATGAAGTTCTACTCGGCTGATAGCGGCAAAACGCTGCGCAAAGTCAGCGTCTTTTACCCCCTCTACGCCTACCTACTGGTACCGCTGCTGTTTATTGGCTTTGCTGGCATCTTAGTGTTTGCTGACACACCATTAGAGCGCTCCGACACAGTGCTACTGCGCATGGTGATGGACGTGGCCAACTTCTCGCCCTGGGTTATCGGCTTAATGCTCTCTGGCGCGCTGGCCGCCGCTATGTCGACCGGCGCCAACTTAGCGCATACCGCGGCGGTGGTATTAGTCCGCGATGTGGTCGGCCCCACCATGATGAAAGACGCCAGCGAGAAGGCGGTCGTCAGCGCAACACGTTGGAGCGTACTCGCCCTGTCGCTGATTGCCTACCTGTTTGCACTGGCTAACCCCTCATCCCTGGTACTGCTGCTACTCGGCGCTTACGGGTTGATTGTCCAGCTATTCCCTATGGTGATCGGAGCGCTGTTCATGCCACAGCTGCGCCGCGCCAGCGTGATGGCGGGTGCTCTTTTTGGCAGCGTGGCCTACCTGTTGATGGAGTTCGCCTGGAGCTCTCCTTTTGGCTGGCACGCTGGCGTCTGGGCGATGCTGCTCAACGTCGCTGTCGTGGTGGTTTGGCAGTGGCTCACCAAGCCCACTGTTACCGATCCCACCCCTTCCCATACTTAATAAGTGCCAGGAGAACAGCATGCGTATCCAGACAGGCCACTTAGAGTTAAAGAGAGCCATCGCCTCTCAACTAGAGGCAGCATTCGACGATATTCAGTCGCTCTACCGCCAGTTACACCAAACGCCCGAGCTGCCCTTTCAGGAACATAAGACCAGCGCACGGCTCGCCGACGCTTTGGAAAGTTTTGGCTATGAGGTGAGCCGCAACGTTGGGGGTACGGGTGTCGTGGCATTGCTGCGCAACGGCAAGGGCCCCACGGTCATGCTCCGCGGCGATATGGATGCCTTACCCATCAAGGAAGAGACGGGACTAGATTTTGCCAGCTGTGAAACGGCTATCTCAGAAAATGGTAGCGAAGTGCCATTGATGCATGCCTGCGGACACGACCTACACAGCAGTTGCATGGTCGGCACCGCGGCCGTCATGGCAGGACTGAGAGAGCAATGGGCCGGCACCTTGATGCTGATTTGTCAGCCCGCCGAGGAGATATTTGGCGGGGCAAAAGCAATGCTTGATGACGGTCTCTATACGCGCTTCCCTCGCCCAGACATTATTCTTGGCCAGCACAATATGCCCGCTCTTGCAGGCACCGTTGGACACCGTCCGGGTAGCGCTATGGCCGCTTGCACCAATTTGGCCGTTACCATACACGGCAACGGGGGCCACGGCTCCATGCCCGCCCAAACGGTGGATCCCGTGGTCATTGCCGCCCATGTGGTCACTCGCCTGCAGACCGTCGTTGCTCGCGAGGTTCCGCCGGAGGAGACCGTGGTGGTCACGGTCGGCAAACTTCACGCAGGCACCCAGGCCAACATCATTCCGCACTCGGCAGAGCTTGAGATCAATATCCGCAGCTTTGATGACGCATTACACAGCCAAGTGGTTGAGTCGATCGAGCGTATCGTTCGTGCGGAGTGCGATGCGGGAAGAGCACCCAAGCCACCGACATTAAAAGTGCTCAATGAAACCATCGCCTTGAACAACGACGCTATAGCGGCTGAGCATGTACGTCGCGCCCACGCAGAGCATTTCGGTGACGCCAACCTTTATGACATGCCACGGCTTAACGGCAGCGAAGATTTTCCGTTTTTTGGGAATGCAAAAGCAGCCGGTTTTGGTGGCGGGGATATTCCATACGTGTACTGGTTTATTGGCGCCACCCCCGCAGAACGCTGGGCAAACACCCCAGGAACGAACGTCTCACAGAAAATGCGTCATCTAGAAATGCCTCATTCGCCCTACTACTTCCCAGGCAATGACGTAACACTGCGCACAGGTATCGAAGCCATGGTCGTAGGCGCAATGGCATATCTAACGTAGCAGCGTTAAAAACGAAACGGCAGTGCGAGGCCCTGCCGTTTTATTCCGTCGGTATGCCTTTGCCGCGCGTTTACGGCTGGGCCCAGGATGCGCGGCTGCTGTGCGCAGCCGTCTTATTGGTAATTTTCCATTTACCATCGATTTTGATCAGCGCAATCACATCGACCCAAGAATCTTCAAGGTTGTCGCTATTATCGAAGCCTAGCAGCACACTGGCGACCTCTCCGGCCTGGGTAATGGCAATGAAACGGCTCTTGACCTGCCGCTGGCTATTCGCCCATCGCTCAAAACGGTCGCTAATGAGATCGGTCGCCAAGGCACCCTCCGCGTCCAGCGCAAAAATCCACGCCTCCTGATGAAACGCCTCCTCCAGCTTTTGCCTACTGCCTCGAAAGCCACCGACATATAGCTGCACGACTCGTTTGATCTCGTCGATGTCAGGTGCATCACCGACCACAGTGGTATCCGCCATCTCGTCACTCCTGCTTATCAAGTGGTTGTTTTTTTATCGTTATAGCCCGAGCATCTCACGCGCTTGCTGCCAAGTGGCCACCGGGCGCCGATACTTTTCACAAAGGGCTACGGTGCGCTCGACCAAGGCCGCGTTGGAGGGCGCCAAGGTGTCACTATCCAAGCGCACGTTATCTTCGAGCCCCGTACGCGTATGGCCGCCAGCCGCAATCGACCACTCGTTGAGTAGGTATTGGTTGGCTCCAATGCCTGCACCGCACCACTGCGCATCCGGCGCCAGCCGCTTGAGCGTCTCGATGTAGAAATCGAAGGTGGGTTTGTCCGCTGGCATCGCATTTTTCACACCCATGACAAACTGCACATAGAGCGGCGTCTTTAGCTTGCCTTGCTGGGAAAGACTCACTGCCTGGTGGATATGCGACAGGTCGAACGCTTCGATTTCAGGCTTGACGCCGTACTTGAGCATCTCATCGGCCAACCACTCCACCAGTTGGGGCGGATTCTCGTAGACACGATTGGGGAAATTATTGGAGCCCACCGAGAGGCTGGCCATATCAGGCTTCAGCGGGAGCATCCCACCCCGGGCTTCTCCTGCCCCGGAACGCCCGCCGGTGGAGAGCTGAATAATCATTCCCGGGCAGTGCTTCTTAAGCCCTTCCATCAGGCGGCCAAACTTTTCTGGGTCAGATGAGGGGGTTTGGTCATCGTTGCGCACATGGCAGTGGGCAATGGTCGCCCCTGCTTCGAACGCTGCCTGGGTGCTCTCAACCTGCTCCTCGACCGTAATCGGTACGGCTGGGTTGTTCTCTTTGCGTGGCAGGCTGCCGGTAATGGCGACACAGATAATACAGGGCTGGGACATAGAAGCCTCTTTGTTCTTATCGCGAACATTAATTTGCATAACGAACACTCTAGGCCGTCTATCTGGAATCGTCAAATCGGCAGGGCGACCAACGACATCGAGTGTCACGGGTTAGAAAGAGACATCGGCTTGAAAGCCGAGGCTTCAGTAGAGGGCGCTGGCTCAACGTCCCCAGTGGAGTGCGACATGGCAATGACCTGCATGAAATAACGTGCAGATCAGTGTCACGACGGACGCACAATGCCGCCAATACCTCTCAGGTTGATGTGCATACCCGGACAAACCGCACCGCCCAAGCACACACCCTCCCTACATAACAGAAACGATGAACCGAGCTTCCAGGGGCTATCCACTCCCCATCTTTTTGGGAGAAGGCTGCCAACACCTCGTATTCTTGCTCGTCCGTGCGACGTATGGCTTACGACTAATGGATTTCACGATTAGTCCTTATTGCCGAGCGAGGGCCATTGACGTATCAAAGCGCTCCCTTTTGGTACAGGTTGAGGCAATAAAGGCCCAACTGAGTGGTAAAAATTCCTAACGAGGTGCCAGGAATTGAGTACAAAAAGCACACAACGTGCTACGCTCCACCTATGAAAACGATCACATGGAACCCAGAGAAGAACAAACTTCTCCAAGTGGAAAGGGATATCTCGTTTGAGGATGTGGTTTTTCACATCTCGATCGGAGGTATCCTAGATACGTTTGAGCATCCGAATCAGGAGCGGTATCCGGGTCAACAAATCCATGTGATTGAGATAGAGGAGTATGTATACCTCGTACCCTTCGTGGAGTCAGAGGATGAGGTTTTTCTGAAAACGATCATCCCGAGCCGGAAGGCGACCAAAACCTATTTGGGAGGTCCGAAATGAGCAGGTTGGATAAAGAAGAGCTGGAAATTCTGGATGCTTTTGAAGCAGATGAAATACAGCGCGCACCAGATGTAAAGGATAGGAAAGCGCGGCATCAACAGTACGCCGACGCTATGTTCAAAAAAGATGCCCGTATCAACATCAGGCTTTCTTCCAAGGATCTCAGGGGGCTCCAGAAGAAGGCGCTGGCCGAAGGTATTCCCTATCAAACACTGGTTGCCAGTATCCTTCACAAGTACGTGGAAGGCCGCTTACATGAGGATCGGTAACTAATACACTGTTGCGGCGCCTATGACGTAGCGCCTTAGGTTTCATTACATGGGGCACATGCTACAAGGGCTGCATGGGATTATTCTAAATAATCGCTCATAAGCGAAGCCAGCCAAACAAAAACGGCCTGCGAGAAATCGCAGGCCGTTTTGTCAATTTGGCGCGCCCGGCAGGAATTGAACCTGCGACCTTCGGCTTCGGAGGCCGACACTCTATCCAACTGAGCTACGGGCGCTTTGGGTGCGTATCGTACCCGTGTGGGCGGGCCGTGTCTAGCGGCGGGGCGGTTTTAGGCCGCCTTGTGATTGACCGTTTTCCCTGCGGTGGTGCATGCTCTGTGGGCACTTTTGCACCTCTTAACCCCCTTGGTCATATTGGGAACATAATAAATGAAAACATTTGCACGTAGTACGCTGGCACTGGGCATCTCACTGGCGCTGGTCAGCGCCGCGAACGCCAACGATTTTGCGGATATGGACCCGGTCACGCTGCGCCTGGCCCACGTGGTCAACGAGCAGGATGGCTTCCATATCGCCGCCACCAAGTTCGAAGAGCTGGTGGAAGAGCGCACCGATGGCAAGGTGAATATCGAGATCTTCCCCAACGCCTCGCTGGGCGATGAGCGCACGCTGCTGGAAGGCATGCAGATCGGCACCGTGGACATGGGCGTGATCACCAACGGGCCGGTGGCCAACTTTGTCGAAGAGATGGCGGTCTTCGAACTGCCGTTCCTGTTCCCTTCCCCGGAAGCCGCCTATAGCGTGCTGGATGGCCCCATCGGCCAGGAGCTGTTGGATAAGCTGGCGGACGTGAACCTAAAAGGCTTGGCCTACGCCGAACGCGGTTTTCGTAACCTGACCAACAGCGAACGCGCCGTTAACTCGCCGGAAGACCTGGACGGCCTGCGCATCCGCGTAATGGAAAACCCGGTCTACACCGACACCTTCCGCGAGCTGGGGGCCAATGCGATCCCCATGGCCTGGACCGAAGCGCTCACCGCCATGCAGCAGGGCACCATCGACGGCCAGGAGAACCCGGTGAACGTGATCCACTCGTTCAACCTGGATGAAACCCAGAACTACATGACGCTCTCGCGCCACACCTACGCACCAGCGATCTTCGTGATGGGCATGCCCGCCTGGAACCAGCTCCCCGAGGCTGCCCAAGCGGTGCTGGAAGAAGCCGCCCAGGAAGCTGCCGAGCACGAGCGCCAAGTGAACGCAGAGATGGAAGCGGAGCAGTTGCAGGCGCTGCGCGACGCGGGCATGGAGATCAACGACACGCCGGACATGGAAGCCTTCCAATCCGCCGTTGCGCCGGTGTACGAGAAGTACGGTGAGCAGTTCGGTGACTACCTGCCGCGTATTCAGGAGGCGCTGCAACAGTGATATCGTTTGCACAGCCTCTGTTGACGCTGCTGCAACGCATTGAACGCGGGCTGGATGCCATCATCCAGCCCGTGGTGTTTGCGGGCATGGCGGCGTTGATCGGTGTGATCACGCTACAGATCGTTTCGCGGGTGCTGTTCAGCGCCGTGGGTTGGACCGAAGAGGTCGCGCGGTTTCTGCTGGTGTGGATCACCTTCTTAGCGGCCACGCTGGCGTTTCAGCGCGGGCGACATATCGCGGTCAGTTTCGCGGTGGATGCCTTGCCCCTCCCGATGCGCAAGCTGGCCAGGCTGGCGGCGCTGGCGATCGTGGTGGCGTTCATGATCACGCTGATCGTCATCGGCTACCGCTACATGCAGGTGCAGAGCTTCCAGAAATCCGCTTCGCTACGGCTCTCGATGACCTATGTCTACGCCGTGATGCCCGTCTGCGCGGCGATCATGGCGTGGTATGCGTTGGTCGATATGGTCGAGCTGCTGGTGAACGGCGAGCTGCCCCCGTCCCAGGAGGCGTCGTTATGACCCTGCTGCTGTTCGGGCTGTTCTTTCTGTTCATGCTGCTAGGCGTGCCGATTGCCTTTGCGATTGGCGCCAGCACGCTCTACGCGCTGTATCAATCCGGCGTGCCGCTGATGGTGGTCACCCAGCAGATGTTCCAGGGCATCAACTCCTTTGCTCTGGTGGCCATTCCGATGTTCATCCTGGCCGGGGATTTAATGGCCCAGGGCAAGGTTAGCGAGCGTCTGGTGAGCTTTGCCGATTCGCTGGTGGGCTTCATGCGCGGCGGCTTGTCGGTGGTGTCCGTCATGGCGGGCATGTTCTTCGCGGCCATTTCCGGCTCCGGCGCGGCCACCACGGCGGCGGTGGGCTCGAGCCTGGTGCCGGAGCTCAAGCGCAAAGGCTACGACCCCGCCTCGGCGGCCAGCCTGATTGCCGCCAGCGGTACCATTGGCGTGGTGATCCCCCCGTCGGTGCCGATGATCATCTACGCGGTCATCGCCCAGCAGTCGGTTTCCGAACTGTTCTTGAACGGCTTTGTGCCGGGGCTGGCGATGGGCGTGGCCCTCATGGCCATCGCCATTACCCAGGCGTACAAACGCCAGTACCCGAAAGGAACCCCGCTGTCGCTGGCCACCATGTGGCGCACGCTCAAGGCCGCGAGCTGGGGCTTGATGACCCCGGTGATCATTCTAGGGGGCATCTTTTCGGGGATTTTCACGCCGTCGGAAGCCGCCGTGGTGGCGGTGAACTACGCCCTGCTGGTGTCGCTCTTCGTGTATCGCGACTTGACCCTGCCACAGGTGTACAAGCTGTTGATTCGCTCGGCGATGACCACGGCGGTGATCATGCTGGTGATTGCGATGTCAGCGGTGCTGAGCTGGACGCTCTCTAGCTGGCAGGTGCCCGGCGCGATTGCCCAAGCGGTGC
Source organism: Halomonas sp. MMH1-48 (assembly GCF_022348105.1). Classification (NCBI taxonomy): domain Bacteria; kingdom Pseudomonadati; phylum Pseudomonadota; class Gammaproteobacteria; order Oceanospirillales; family Halomonadaceae; genus Halomonas; species Halomonas sp. MMH1-48. The sequence goes on along the minus strand of NZ_JAKRFL010000004.1, from coordinate 245,573 downwards.
TGTCGCTCTCCACCAACCCTTACGTGATCATGCTACTGATCGTGGGAATCATTCTGCTCACTGGGGTATTCATCGAAACGGCCAGCGCTTTGATCATCCTCACACCGGTACTGCTGCCGCTGGTGCTGCAGCTGGGCATCGACCCGATCCATTTCGGGCTGATCATCGTGGTGGGGCTATCGATTGGCATGATTACCCCGCCCGTGGCGATCAACCTGTACGTGGCGTCGTCCGTGACCCAACTGCCGCTGGAGCGGATCACCCGCGCCATCATCCCTTATCTGCTAGGGCTGATTGGCGTGCTGCTGCTGGTGGTTTACGTGCCTATCCTGCTGGGCTGGTCGGGAAGCTGACGCCAAGCACCGCGCGATTTACTGCGCGTGGCCGCTGGCTTGGCACGACTTCCGAAACTGGCCGGGCGTGACGTCGAACAGTTGATAAAAACAGCTGCGAAAATGGGAGATGCTGACGAAGCCCGTGGCCACCGCCACCTCGGCCACGGGCTTGTTGGTTTGCTGCAGCAGCTGCCGCGCGCGGGTCAAGCGAAGCTCCATGTAGTAGCGCGAGGGGCTGGCATCGACGTACGTGCAAAACATACGCTCTAACTGACGTCGCGAAATGTTGACCCAGTTGGCGATTTCGGCAATCGTCAGCGGCTCTTCGATATTGTTTTTCATGAGCTGCAAGGAGACTTTGAGCTTCTCGGGCAGGGTCGGGTTTTGGTCGACGTTGAGCGTCGAAATATCCGGCGAATCGAGCCCTTTGTCGCAACTCAACATCTCCTCCACCGCCGCGACCACGGCGTTGCCGCAGTCCGCGCGCACCACCTCGAGCATCATGCTCAGCGAACTGCTGGCACCGGCGCAGCTCAGCCGGTTGCGGTCCACGATGAAGCTACGGCTGGTCACGGCGACATCCCAAAACTGCTCGGCCATCATCGCCCGGCCATCCGGATGATAAGCGCACTGATAACCGCTCAGCAGTCCCGCCTCCGCCAGAAAATAGGCACCGTTCCACAGCCCACCCAGCACGATGCCCTGAGCATCGGCGCTTCTCAGCCGGTTGCGTAGCAGCGGCGTCGACTTGGGCTGCACGCGCAGCCCCCCGCAAACGATCAACACATCGACCGGCGGTGCGGCGCTATCGAACGCGTCGAGCGACAGGTCGGTGGCCACCTCGATGCCCAAATCGGACACCGTGGCACCCGACTCGCCGCCCACCACCACCACGTCGTACAGCGTGGCGGCTTTCATCAGATTGGTGGTCACCAGCGCATCCACCGCGCCGGTAAACGCCATCATCGAGAAGTGCTCCAGCAACACGAACGCGACGCGACGCGTGCCATGGGGCGTGTCACGCTCATCGGAAGGTGTAATGTAGGGCAAATTCTTGCTCTTTAACGTGCTGGAGAACCGGTCTCGCATGTGGCCTCGATGTTCATTGGCAGCCGTGGTTTTTCTCGAACCTCGTTTACGAAGGAGGGTCGATCGCGTCGAGCACTTCGTCTACCGACATCACCTCACCGCACCGGCTAGGAGCGTAGCCCGGTAGCTGGCTGACGGCCTCTCGGAAAGGCGCCCCGCGCAGCGTTTTCAGAAAGAGCTGAACGCGGGGTTCTTTCAATGCACGGTGGTGGCAGGCCAGCAGGTAATCCTCGGTGGCCAGCGGAATGAAATCGAGACCAAATTTTTGCGCGGCCGCCTCCACCCCAAAACCGACGTCGGCCATGCCCGCTGCCACGTAGGCGGCGACGGCGGAGTGGGTGTACTCCTCGATATCGAAGCCGCGAATCTGGTGGCTAGGTACTTGCGACTCTTCCAATAGGCAGTCTAGCAGCGAACGCGTGCCGGACGAGAGCTGACGGTTCACGAAGCGAATGCCACTCGCGTTCAGCGAGGTGATCGCGTCGATACCCAGCGGGTTTCCTGGGGCCACCATCAGCCCCTGGGTGCGGGCGATGAAGCCGATCACCTGATGCTGCTGGGGCTTGAGTAGACCGTCATAGGTGGCCCGCACGCGCTCACCGACCGAGCCGCGCGGCAGGTGAAACCCAGCCACGTCGCACGCCCCCCGTTCGAGCGCGGCCAGCGACTCATGGGGGCTACAGTACTGCAGGTCCAGCGACAGCGCTTCCAGGTGCTTGGGCAACAGCTCCACCGCAAAGCCGTGGCTGGCGTGCAGGCGCAGCACCGACGAGGCTCCCTGGCAAAGCTGCTGAATGGTGAGGTTGAGCTCCGAGCCGAGACTCTCCAGCTGTGGCCCTAGACGAGCCATCGCGCGCTGTTCGGCCCACAGCAGTTTTTCGCCGAGCAGCGATAGCTTGGCGCCGCGTCCCCGTTGGAGTTCCACGAGCGGCACGCCAAAAAAATCGTCCCCCTGACGCAATAAGTTCCAGGCATGCCGGTATGAGATACCCACCTCTTCGGCCGCCTGGGTTAACTTACCCCATCGATATACCGCGCCCAGCAGGCGAAGTAGCTGTAAATCGAGCTGATTTCCCGCTTCGTCTCGAAAGCACCAGCTAGGGATGACGGAGATTTTTTTCATTGGCACAAACTTTCATATTTTTTAGCTCGTAACTTGATGCTAGCGTGAAATTAACCGTGATGCACGCGAAATGACCATTCAAATATAGGCAAAAACGTGCATATTTATAATCAACAATTTGCACCGGGGAGAGACATGATGAACGGGTCTCCAAAATGGTCGCTGCCGTCGATCCAAGCCGAGATCGATGCGCTCAAACACCTACCAGGCGCGCTGCTGCCGATCCTCCACGCGCTGCAGGATCGCTTTGGCTTCGTGCCGTCCGACGCCATTCCCCTGATCGCCGAGTCGCTGCACACGACCCGCGCGGAGGTGCACGGCGTCATTACCTTTTATCACCATTTTCGCACCACTCCGCCGGGCCGCCACGTGGTACAGGTGTGCCGCGCCGAAGCCTGCCAGGCGGTGGGCGGTCGGGCGCTCGAGGCCCACGTGAAGGCGCGCCTGGGGGTCGATTACCACCAGACCACCCCGGATCGAGAGATCACCCTGGAAGCCGTTTACTGCCTGGGCAACTGCGCTTGCGGCCCGTCGGTCCGCGTGAATGACGAGGTACGCGGCCGCATCACGCCCGAGGCGTTCGATGACCTGATGGACGAGCTACAGACGCAACCCCTGGAGATGATCTCATGAGCGTGCGCGTCTTCGTTCCCCGTGAAACCACCGCGCTGTCATTGGGTGCCGATACCATCGCGCGCCGCCTGGAGCGCGACGCCGCCGCCCGGCACGAGGGCATTACGCTGGTGCGCAACGGCTCGCGAGGGCTGTTCTGGCTAGAGCCCATGATCGAGGTGGAGACCCCCAAAGGGCGCTTCGCCTACGGGCCGGTCACGCCTAGCGACGTCCCCGAGCTGCTCGATAGCGGCCTGCTGGAAGGCTGCATTAGTCACCCGCTAGCGCTGGGGCCGGTCGACGAGATCGAGCACCTCGCCCGTCAGCAGCGCCTGACCTTTGCCCGTATCGGTATCACCGACCCGCTCTCCATCGACGACTATCAAGCCCACCGCGGTTTCGCCGGTTTGGAGGCCGCGCTAACGCTGACGCCTCAGGCCATCGTTGATGAAGTGAAGGCGTCCGGGCTACGCGGGCGCGGCGGGGCGGCGTTCCCCACCGGCATCAAGTGGCAAACGGTACTGGATGCTCCCGCCGACCAGAAGTACATCGTCTGCAATGCCGACGAGGGCGACTCCGGTACGTTCGCCGACCGACTGGCCATGGAGTGCGACCCCTACATGCTCATCGAGGGCATGACCATCGCCGGGCTCGCCGTGGGCGCCACCCAGGGATATATCTACCTGCGCTCGGAGTACCCGCTGGCGAAAAAAGTGCTCGACGAGGCCATCGCCCGCGCCGAACAAGCGGGCTACCTGGGTGACGACATTCGCCAGAGCGGCCACACCTTCCATCTGGAAGTCCGCCTGGGGGCCGGTGCCTATATCTGCGGCGAGGAAACCTCGCTACTCGAAAGCCTGGAGGGCAAGCGCGGCCTGGTGCGCTTCAAACCGCCGCTACCCGCCATCGAGGGGCTCTTCGGCCGCCCCACCGTGGTCAATAACGTTCTCTCGCTGGCCGCCGTGCCGTTCATTCTTGCCGAGGGCGGCAGCGCCTACGCGGATTACGGCATGGGCCGTTCGAAAGGCACGCTGGCCCTGCAGCTAGCGGGCAACGTCAAGCGCGGCGGACTGGTGGAGCTGGCCTTTGGCACCACGTTGCGCACGCTGATGGAGGAGTTTGGTGGCGGCACGCTCACCGGTAAGCCGTTGCGCGCCGTCCAGGTAGGCGGCCCGCTATGCGCCTATCTGCCCGAGAGCCAGTGGGACATGCCGCTGGATTACGAAACCTTCGCCGAGGTAGGCGCAGGCATTGGTCACGGCGGCGTGGTGATGTTCGACGACAGCGTCGACATGGCCGAGCAGGCGCGCTTCTCGATGGAGTTCTGCAAGGTGGAGTCCTGTGGTAAGTGCACCCCCTGCCGCATTGGCTCGACCCGTGGCGTGGAGGTGATCGACCGCATTCGCGCGGACGACAATCGTGAGGCCAACCTCGCGCTGCTGAGCGACCTTTGCGACACGATGGTGGATGGCTCGCTCTGCGCCATGGGCGGCATGACCCCCTTCCCGGTACAGAGCGCGTTGAAACACTTCCCCGGCGACTTCCAGCGCCCGGCGAATGGAGAGTACTCATGATCCAACATTTCGATCCCCGCCGTCAGGCCAACAGCGTCGACTTCAGCCGCGACTTCGGCACCCCCGCGCCAGCCGCCGGTGCGGCCAGCGTCAACCTCGAGATCGACGGTGTCACCCTTAGCGTGCCGGAAGGCACCTCCGTACTGCGCGCCGCCGCCCTTGCCGATATCAGCATCCCCAAGCTCTGCGCCACTGACAGCCTCGAGGCGTTTGGCTCTTGCCGTCTGTGCGCCGTCGAAATCGAAGGGCGTCGTGGCCTGCCCGCCTCCTGCACCACGCCAGTAGCGGAAGGCATAAGGGTAACGACACAAAACGCGCGGCTCGCCAAGCTGCGCCGCAACGTGATGGAGCTCTACATCTCCGACCACCCGCTGGACTGCCTGACCTGCCCGGCCAACGGCGACTGCGAGCTGCAGGACATGGCGGGCAGCGTCGGCCTGCGCGAGGTGCGCTACGGCTTCAGCGGCGAGAACCACCTGGAAGCCGTCAAGGACGAATCCAACCCCTACTTCACCTTCGACCCGAGCAAGTGCATAGTCTGCTCGCGCTGCGTGCGCGCCTGTGACGAGGTGCAGGGCACCTTCGCGCTGACCATCGACGGCCGGGGCTTCGACTCCAAGGTGTCGGCGGGCCAGAACGACGCCTTCATGGACTCGGACTGCGTCTCCTGCGGCGCCTGCGTGCAGGCCTGCCCCACCGCCACGCTGATGGAGAAGAGCGTGATCGACCAGGGCGTGCCGGACAGAAGCGTGGTGACCACCTGCGCCTACTGTGGCGTGGGCTGCTCCTTCGAAGCGCAGATGAAGGGCGACAAGCTGATCCGCATGGTGCCCTACAAAGGCGGCGACGCCAATCACGGTCACTCCTGTGTCAAAGGACGTTTCGCCTTCGGCTACGCCACGCACAAGGATCGCATCCGCGAGCCCATGATCCGTGACAGCATCGACCAGCCTTGGCGCAGCGTCTCCTGGGAGGAGGCCATCGGTTTCGCCGCCCGCCGCCTACAGGAGACCCAGGCGCGCTACGGTCGCGAAAGCATCGGGGGGATCACCTCTTCCCGCTGCACCAACGAAGAGACCTATTTGGTTCAGAAGCTGATTCGTGCGGCGTTCGGCAACAACAATACCGATACCTGCGCGCGGGTATGCCACTCGCCCACCGGCTACGGCCTGAAGACCACGCTGGGCGAGTCGGCCGGCACGCAAACCTTCGACTCGGTGATGAAGGCCGACGCGATCATCGTGATCGGCGCCAACCCCACCGACGCCCACCCGGTGTTTGCCTCGCAAATGCGCAAGCGCCTGCGCCAGGGCGCCAAGCTGATCGTCGCCGACCCGCGCCGTATCGATCTCTTGAAAACGCCGCACATGGGCGAGGCGCAGCACCTGCCGCTGCGCCCGGGCACCAACGTCGCGCTGGTCAACGCGCTGGCCCACGTGGTGATCAGCGAAGGCCTCGAAGACACGGCATTCGTCGCCCGTCGCTGCGATAGCGAGGCGTACCAGAGCTGGCGCGCCTTCATCGAAGACCCGCGCCACTCGCCGGAAGCCAGCGCAAACATCACCGGCGTGCCCGCCGAGGCCGTTCGCCAAGCGGCACGCACCTACGCCACCGCCGATAACGGCGCGATCTACTACGGCCTGGGCGTCACCGAGCACAGCCAGGGTTCGACCATGGTGATGGGCATCGCCAACCTCGCCATGGCCACCGGCAACATCGGCCGTGAAGGTGTGGGTGTGAATCCGCTGCGCGGCCAGAACAACGTGCAGGGCTCCTGCGACATGGGCTCTTTCCCCCACGAGCTGCCGGGCTACCAGCACGTCGCCGACCCCATCGCCCGTGGCCGCTTCGAGGCCGTGTGGGGCGTGAAGCTCGACGACGAGCCGGGCCTGCGCATTCCCAACATGTTCGATGCCGCCATCGAAGGGAGCTTCAAGGCGCTCTACGTACAGGGCGAGGACATTGCCCAGTCCGACCCCAACACCCAGCACGTCGAGGCAGCGCTCTCGTCGCTGGACTGCCTGATCGTGCAGGATATCTTCCTCAACGAGACGGCCAAGTTCGCCCACGTACTGCTGCCGGGATCGAGCTTCCTGGAGAAGAACGGCACCTTCACCAACGCCGAGCGGCGCATCAACCGGGTACGTAAAGTGATGCCCGCCTTAGCCGGTATGGAAGATTGGCAAGTCACCCAGGCGCTGGCCAACGCCCTGGGCTACCCGATGCACTATACCCACCCCTCCGAGATCATGGATGAGATCGCGCAGCTCACCCCGAGTTTCGCGGGCGTTAGCTACGCCAAGCTGGAGGAGCACGGCAGCCTGCAGTGGCCATGTAACGCCGACTACCCGCTGGGCATGCCGACCATGCACGAGCACGAATTCCCCATTGGCCTGGGCCGCTTTGCGATCACCGAGTACGTGGCGACGGAAGAGCGCACCAACCGCCGCTTCCCGCTGCTACTCACCACCGGCCGCATTCTCAGCCAGTACAACGTGGGCGCCCAGACCCGGCGCACCGACAACCAGTACTGGCACGACGAGGACGTGCTGGAGCTACACCCGTCTGACGCCGAGGTACGCGGCGTGCGCGACGGCGACTGGCTGGGTATTACCAGCCGCTCAGGCCAGACGGTGCTGCGCGCCCGACTCAGCGAACGTATGCAGCCCGGAGTCGTCTATACGACCTTCCACCATCCAGGTAGCGGGGCGAACGTGATCACCACGGACAACTCGGACTGGGCCACCAACTGCCCCGAATACAAAGTGACCGCCGTGCAGGTAGAAAAAGTCAGCCAGCCATCGGCTTGGCAACAGCGTTTCAACGCCTTCGATCAGGCCCAGCGCGACCATTTGGCCAAGGCGCACCAGGAGGCGTCATGAGCGCAGCGGACGCCCGCCATGCCTCGGCTTCGGCCGAGGCCGCGCTCATGCGCCTGCCGGTGGAGGAGCGCCGCGGCAGCAACGGCTGGCATGCCGACACCCACGAGGATGGCCTGGCCCTGGAGCAGCCGGTCGCGCTGGTCTACAACGGAATTTCGCACGCGGTGATGATGGCCAGCCCGACGGATTTGGAGGCGTTCGCGCTGGGGTTTAGCCTGACCGAAGGCATTCTGCACAGCGTCGACGAGTGCTACGACCTAGAGGTTCACGAAGCATCCGGCGGCCTGGCCATTCACCTCACCATTGCCAGTCAGCGAATGGCCGAGCTCAAGCAGCGGCGGCGCAGCCTGACCGGGCGGACCGGCTGCGGGCTGTGCGGCACCGAAGCGCTGGAGCAGGCCATCCGTCCGATTCCAGCGGTCACCGCGCCGTCGCTGAGCGACGCCGCCATCCAGCGCGCGCTTCAGGAGCTGTTCGCCCACCAGCCGCTCCAGGCCGTGACGGGCGCCAGCCACGGCGCGGCCTGGTGCGATCTGCAGGGACGCGTTCAGCGGGTGTGCGAGGACGTGGGGCGCCATAACGCCCTCGACAAACTGATCGGTACCCTAGCGCGCGAGAACGCGCCTTTGGCCAGCGGCTTCGTACTGGTCACCAGCCGTGCCAGCTACGAGATGGTCCATAAATGTGCCAGCGTGGGCATCGGCGCCCTGGTGGCCGTCTCGGCGGCGACGTCGCTGGCCGTTGAGCAGGCCCAAACCGCAGGGCTCTTTCTGGCAGGCTTTGCACGGCCCGGCCGCCACTTGATCTATCATCGCCCCGCCACGGCGGCGGTGGCCCATGGCTAAGGAGCCACACCATGTCGTCGAACCACGAAATGCAGCTGGTCAACATGACCAATCAGATCGCCGCCAACCTGGGCGGCGGCCGCGATGAGGAGGCTGCCGCTGCCGCCACCTGCCGTCATCTGGAGACGTTCTGGGCGCGCTCGATGAAGCAGCGCCTGGTCGCCACCCTGGAGCACGACGATACCGAGCTCTCTCCACTGGCGAAACGTGCCGTCGTTCTACTCAGTGAGCGGCTCGCCGAGCGCCAGGCGGGGTAGTAAATCGGGCGCGCAGATACAAACGGGGGTGGCCAGTCGACCACCCCCGTTTGCGTCGTCATGATGGGACAGATCAAGCCTCAGCCAAATTATGCCCGGTCTGGCCTGCGTCGAACGCCAGTACGTTATTGAACGCATCGCCAAAATAGAGCTCGTAGCTATCTTTCTCTACATAGCCCAGGTGAGGCGTGGCCAGAAAGTTGGGCAGCGCCAGCAGCGTATGTTCCACCACCGGTTCTTCATCGAACACGTCCACGGCGGCCATGCCAGGGCGACCCGCTTTCAGCGCTGCTTCCAACGCGCCCGCCTCCACTAACGGCGCGCGGCTGGTATTCACCAGCACGGCGGTTGGCTTCATGCTGGCCAAATTCGCGGCCGTGACGATGCCGCGGGTTTCCGGGTTCAAGCGCAGGTGCAGGCTGAGCACATCGCTGCGCTGGAAGAAATCCTCTTGCGAGGCCGCGACCTCAAGCCCCGCCGCAGCGGCCCGCTGGCGGGTGCCTTCACGTCCCCATACCAGCACGTTCATCTCAAACGCCTGGCCGTAGCGGGCGACCAACTGACCAATTTTGCCGTAGCCAAATACGCCCAGCGTGCGCCCTTTCAAGCCAGTGCCCAGGGTCCGCTGCCAGCGGCCTGCCTGGAGGTTTGCCATCTCTTCGGGAATGCGTCGCATGGCCGAGAGCACCAGCCCCCAGGTCAGCTCGGCCGCCGCAAAGGGCGAGCCGGTACCGGCCAGTACCACCACACCGTGCTCGCGGCAGGCGGCCATGTCCACATGGGCCGCGCCGCCGCCGGTTTGGCTGATCAGCTTGAGCTTGGGTAGCCGCGCCAGCAACGACGCGGTGATCGGCGTGCGCTCGCGAATCAGCACCAGCGCGTCGGCGTCTTGAAAGCGCTCGACCAGCGCGTCTTCCTCGCTGACGGTGTCGTTGTAAATGGTGACCCGGTGCCCCGCCAGCTTGGCGAAGGCATCGAGTTCACGCACGCAATCCTGGTAATCATCGGGAATGACGATGTGCATCAAAGCGGCTCCTTGCTCGGTGAACGCGCTAAAGAGCGATCCCCTTTAGCGGCATGGCTGAAAAACCGCTGCCAGGCGAAGATGCCGACGATGACGGCAATACCTACGACGTCCGTCATGACCTGACCGTTGATCAGCATCAGCGCGGCAAACAGCAGCAAACCGCGCTCTATCCAGGAGCAGGGGCGGGCAAAGTAGCCGATCGTCGAGGCCGCCAAGGCGATGATGCCCAGCACTCCCGAGGCCACCGCCATGGCGATGTCCAGCTTGGAGCCCTGCCCGAGCAGCGGCGGATGGTAGATAAACATAAACGGAATCAGGAAACCGCCCAAGGAAATTTTCGTCGCTGTCAGTGCCGTACGGAACCAGTGGGATCCCGCAATCGCCCCGCCAATGTAGGCCGCCAGCGCCACCGGAGGCGTCACACCCGACAAAATCGCAAAGTAGAGAATGAAGAGGTGAGCAGAGAGGCTCGGCAAGCCCGCCTCGACGAACGCAGCGGCGACCACTGACGCCGCCAGCATATAGGCGGCCACGGTGGGTAAGCCCATACCGAGAATGATGGCCACCACCATCGCTAGTAGCAGTGTGACCAGCACGTCACCGCCGCTCACCATCAAAATCAGCGAGGAGACTTTCAGCCCAAGCCCGGTGATGCTGATCACCGCCGCAATGATCGCTACGCTGCCGATGATGACCGCAATCATCGCCGCGGTCATTGCCCCGGCTTCCAACGCGGCCGGTAGCGATTTCACCCGCTCCCAGAGCGTGCCTTGGCTGCGCGGCGACACCAGGTACAGCCCCATGGCGGTGAAGTAAGCCGCCACGGCGGCGGTAGTGGGCGTGTAGCGCAGCACCAGCATGGTAATCAGCACCACCAGCGGCAGCAGCAGGGTTTCGACATTGAAAAGCCCCTCCCGCAGCGTCGGGCGCTGGTCTTTCGGAATCGGGTTCAACCCCAGGCGTTTGGCTTCGAAGTGAACGCTCATCCAAATGGCAAGGTAGAACAACAGCGCAGGAATCAGCGCGGCGCTGATGATATCCAAATAGCTCGTGGAGATGACATCGGCCATCACGAACGCCGCGGCGCCCATGATCGGCGGTAGGATTTGCCCACCCGTCGAGGCAGAGGCCTCCGTGGCGGCCGCAAAGCGCGCGCTGTAGCCGTTTTTCTTCATCAGCGGAATGGTGAATACGCCGGTAGTGGCGACGTTGGCGGCGGTACTGCCGCTGATGCTGCCGAACATCGCGCTACACAGCGTAGCGGCTTTGGCAGGGCCACCTGCCATACCGCCCGTCGCGGCATTGGAGAGACGCATGAAGGTGTCACCGCCACCGGTGGTGACCAAAAGCGCGCCAAACATGATGAACACGACAATGACGGTAGACGAGGTGCGCATCAGACTGCCGAAAATGCCGGTCGGCCCTAAATAGAAGGTGGCAACGAGGTCATCCCAGCGGAACCCACCGTGCCCCCAGACGCCAGGCAGATGTTGCCCAAAGGCGGCATAGGCCAACGCAATCAACACCAAAATGGGGAACGCGAGGCCAATCGCCCGACGGCAGGCTTCCAGCAACAGTAGAATCGCGCTCACGCCGAAGACAAGATCCAGCGTCGTGGGCATTAAGTAGCCCAGCTGATAAATGATGCGATCAAAGTGATAAACGTAATAGGCGCTGATCACCACGCTCAATAAAATCGGAATGACATCGAACCACGGAATGCGCTGGGTATCCCGCACGCGGCAGTGGTACGCCAGAAAGATCAACGGCAGCGCAAACAGCAAATGCACCGCATTTTGGGTGTTCACCGGCCCAGTGACGGCGGTATAGAGGTGGAAAATGGCCATTGCCACCGCCGCCGTGCGGGCCACCATAAACCAGGCGCCGGTAAGCTGCCGCTTGCCTGCATCCTCCTGGTATTTTTCGACGACTGATTCTTTTGCGGTTTCCATGGGGGAACTCCCGCGCCGCCTATCAAGGGGAGGCTAGGCGGCGCGTCAGGCTAGTAGCAAACCACCCCGCCCGTAGAGGAGCGGGGGGCATGGGCGGGTTACTGCGCTTCAGGTGGAATGATGTCGGCGGGGATCTCCAGCCCTAATTCCTGGTAGTAGCGCAGCGCGCCAGCATGCAGCGGGAAGGTGGCCGTATCGACCACGGTTTGAGGATCGACGCTGCCCGCAGGTTTGAAGGAAGCAGCCACTTCGTCGTGATTTTCCCAGTAGGCTTTGGTGAGTTCATACACGGTGTCGGCATCGAGGTCGGTGGTGGCCGCAATGCCCATGTAAATGCCCAGCGACTGCGCTTCGCTCATGCCGGTGTAGGTGTCGGCCGGCACGATGGCGGGCGACAGGAAGGGCAGCTCAGCGGTCACCGTCGATACTTGCTCATCGGTGAGTGACAGCAGCTGTAGCGGCCGCGAGGAGTGCACTTCGGTGAACAGCGGAATGGGCGGTACGCCGTTATAGCTAAAGCCCACTAAACGACCATCGGTGACCCCTTCCGCCGCATCGTTGACGCGCATGCGCTGGAAATCGGGCTCGATGCCTAGGATGCCGAACACCTGCTCGGTGATGTACTCGCCACCCCCGCCGATGCTGCTGGGGTTGAAGCGCTCACCGTTGAGGTCTTCGAAGGTCTCGATGCCACTGTCCTGACGAACGGCCCAGTGCATGGTCGAAGGCGCAATCCAGTACACCAAGCGCACATCGGGGTTGGGCATATCGGCAAAGCGGCCTTCTCCGTTGTACTGTTCGTAGCCCACTAACGCCTCAGTGAAGGCCAGATCCAGTTCACCGTTGGTGAGGCGTATGGCGTTTTCGCGGGTGCCGCCGGTTTCCCGCACGGTAATTTCGTAAGGCGTGTTGGCGCTGATCACCCGTGCGCCTTCAGAAATACCAAAGAACCAACCCGTGCCCGTCGGCACCGAACCCATGTTGAGTGCCGTTTGCGCTTGGGCAGTCGCAGCGGTCAGCGCGCTGACGGCCAGCAGAGAAGCAGGAAGTACGTGGCGTAATTTTAGCGTCATCATTGTTATGTCCTCAAAGCGTCGGGAAGCATGTTGTGATGTTGTGTGCTGTGGGAGGCCTGAACTGCACCTCTCCCGAGAACCGAGTCAGCAAGGGGAGTCGCTTAACGGTGACTAAAGTGATACCGCCAATCCAGAGAGCTGTACATTGGTCATTGATGAACCTGCCTTCTCCAAACGCGAAAGCAGCGCCACCAACGTGGCGTCAAAGCGTCGTTGAAGCGCCGTTGGCGGCCTGAGTCAAATGCTCCACCAGCACTCGCGCCGCCATGGAAAGTCGGTCTAAATCTTTGACATAAATACTCAGCTTGCGCCGTGCCCAGTCGTCCTCGATCGGTAACACGGTCACGTTGAGCCCATCCACGTACTGACGAATCGCCCCACGAGGCAGCACGCCGACGCCTAGCCCCGCCTGAACCATCAGGCAGAGCGCATCGTAGCTGGTCACCTGAATACGAATACGTAGCGTTTTGTTGGCTAGGCTGGCCGCCCGCATGATCTCTAAGTTAATTGCGCTGGCGGTGTGTAGACCCACGTGGGGGTAGTCCAAACATTCTTGAAAAAACACCTTCTCCCGCGTGGCCAACGGGTGATGCTGGGGCACCACCAGCACCAAATCATCGACATGGTAGGGGAACTCGATCAGGTCATAGCCGTGCAGCATCTGCGCGCAGACCCCGATGTCGGCGTTGTTGTTCATCACTTCACGGGTGATGATCGGGCTGACCTTCTCTTCCAACTGCACGCCAATATCCGGATGCCGCTCGAAAAAGGCACGCATTTCATGGGGCAGGTATTGGGTGATCGCCGACATATTGGCGAAGACCCGCACGATGCCTCGCTGGCCGCTGGCGTAATCGCGCATCTGCAGGTCGAGGTCTTCTAAGTTGTGCAGAACGCCTCGGGAAAGATTGAGCAGTGCGCTGCCCGCAGGCGTTAGCTCGATGCCCCGGTTATTGCGCTTGAGCAACGGCGTATTGAAGTACGCCTCCAGCTCGCTCAGGCGCTTACTCACCGCAGAGGTCGCCATGAACGATGCATCCGCCGCGCCAGTGATGGTGCCCAGCTCGGCCACTTTCACGAACAGCTTGAGCGAGGTGGGATCGAGTTTCATGAGAGCTGCCGCGCCAAGTCGAGGAAGTCTTCTGCGACCAAATCGAAGCAGGGGTCGACGCTCAAGTCCGGCGTGGCATCGGGCCCAAACTCCAACGGGCGCTTCACGAAGGCGGTGCGCATACCCTCCCGGTGAGCGGCCTGCAAATCGTCTTGATGGGCGGCGACCATCAATATTTGCGACGGCTTCAGGTCGAGGAGATTGGCCGCCATGTGGTACACCTCCGGGTCGCGCTTATAGTGCCCGGCAAGCTCCGAGGAGAGCACGCAGTCCCAGGGTAGCCCCGCATGGCGCGCCATGTTCACTAGCAGCGAAACATTGCCGTTGGAGAGCGTAGCCAAGATATAGCGCTGTTTGAGTTGCATTAGACCGTCCACGCTGTCTGGCCAGGGCCTCAAGCGGTGCCACACGCGGTTGAGATGCGCTTTTTCGGCGTCATCCAACTGCTCGGCAATATCAAAGGCGACCAGCAGTCGGTCGAGGGTCATGCGGTGCAGGTCATCCAATTTGGTCCAGGGCAGCTCGCCTTGGCGGACGCGGTTCATCGCGGGGGCGTAACCAGCTCGCCACTCGTCGGCAAACCGCGCCCAGTCGATAGTCAGCCCTTTGGCCTGGTTCAACCGTTCACCTTCGCGGATGACGCTACCGCGCCAATCCACCACCGTACCGAACACATCGAAAGTGAGCGCTTTAATCTCGTGGGCAATGCCTGTTGTTGTCATGGAGTCTCTCCGATGGTGCCTGTGGAAGTGAGCAAGTGATCGACCAAGTGGCGAGCCACTACGGGCAGCGCTGCGTAGTGGCGCATACCGATCACCAGCTCGCGGGTGGCCCAGTCGTCGGCCAGCGGTATCATGCGCAGCTTGAGATCGTTCAAATCGCGGTACAGCGTGCGCTGCGGCAATACGCCGATGCCCATCCCGTAATGAATCATGCGGCAAATGGCATCGAAGCTGCGCACCTGTATACGCATGCGCAGGGTGCGTCCCGCTTGGCTCGCTTGCTCGTGGAGCAGGGATTGCAGCGAGGCATCCTGCTGCAAACCGACAAAATCGTACTCAGCGGCCTGATGTAAATAGAGTTTGTCATGCACCGCCAGCGGATGGTCGTGGGGAGTCACCAGCACCAGCTGATCGCGCCGGTAAGGACGCACTTCCAGCTCGTCGGCAGCGACGTGGCTGGCGAAGATGCCAATATCCGCCACGCCATCGCGCACGGCAGTAATCGCCTCGCTGCTGGTGCGCTCCTGCAAATCGATTTTGATTTGCGGGTACTCCATGGCAAAGGCGCTCAAGTCTTGCGGCAAAAACGCAATGATGGCCGAGGTATTGGAGTGAATGCGCACATGCCCCCGCACCCCTTCCCCATACTCGCTCAGCTCCGCCTGTAGCCGTGCCACGTCTTCCAAAATACGTCGGGCGTGGTGTAGAAACGCGCGCCCCGCCGGGGTCAGCTCCACGCCGCGGGGGCGGCGATAGAGAAGCTCGGTGCCCACCAGCGTTTCTAAATCGCTCACCCGCTTGCTCACGGCCGCCAGCGCCAGGTGTTCGCGCTCGGCAGCGGCGGTCAATCGCCCTTCGTCGGCAATCGCGACGAACAGCCTCAACGTTACAAAATCGAATCGCAGCATCACGTTTACCACGTCGTTATGGAGTAGGCCGTACCGGTCGCCTGCGAAAGGGTTCGTCGCTGGCGAACGTCTAGTTCCTGATTGCCTAATTGTGATGCTCAGCAGGCTCACAGATGCTTGAGGAACAACAAGGCATACAGACACGCTGACGCGACGGCTCAGCATTACCAGGAGCGTTCATTATGACCACCCGCCAGCTTCCTCTCGATGGCCTTAAAGTCGTAGAGCTTGGCCAGCTCATCGCCGGGCCGTTCGCCACCAAGCTGTTGGGCGAATTTGGCGCCGACGTGATCAAAATCGAGCCGCCCGGCACCGGCGATCCCCTTCGCAAATGGCGTATTCTCGAAGAGGGCACCTCGCTGTGGTGGCATGTGCAAAGCCGTACCAAGCGCTCGGTCACGCTGGATCTGCGCAGCGAAGAGGGGCAAGAGATGGTGCGCCGCTTGGCCGCCGAGGCCGATGTCATTGTCGAAAACTTTCGCCCGGGCACGCTAGAGGGTTGGGGGCTGGGGTATGAGGCCCTCTCCACGATCAATCCTAAACTGATTATGGTGCGCGTATCCGGATTTGGCCAAACCGGCCCCTACCGCAACAAGCCAGGCTTTGGGGTCATTGGTGAAGCCATGGGCGGGCTGCGCTATTTAACTGGCCACGCGGGTGAGCCGTCGGTACGCGTAGGCGTGAGCATTGGCGATTCGCTCTCGGCACTTTACGCGGTCATTGGCACGCTGCTGGCCCTACAAGAGCGCCAGCGCAGCGGCCTAGGGCAAGAGATCGATGTCGCTCTGTACGAATCCGTGTTCGCCATGATGGAGAGCCTGCTGCCGGAGTTCGATGCCACCGGCCAGGTGCGGGAACCGAGCGGCAGCGCGCTGCCCGGTATTACCCCCTCCAACGCCTATCGCACCTGCGAAAACGAGTATGTACTGATTGCTGGTAATGGCGACAGCATCTTCAAGCGTTTGATGGGCGTGATTGGCCGTGACGACCTCGCCAACCATCCTGCCATGGCCCACAACGATGGCCGCAGCCAGCACGCCAACGAGATCGACGCGGCCATCGAAGCCTGGACCCAGACCCGCCGCCGCGACGATATTCTCAGCGCCTTGGACGACGCCCGCGTACCGGCGGGCTTCCCCTACACCGCCGCCGATATCGCCAACGACCCCCACTACCTCGCCCGGGAGATGATTCAAACCGTCACCCGCGCCGATGGCCGCCCGCTCAAGGTACCGGGCGTGCTGCCCAAATTAAGTGCCACGCCCGGCAGGCTGGGGCAAGGCGGGCCGTCGCTCGGCGCGCATACCGATGACGTACTCGACGAGCTGGGCATCGATGCCGCCACCCGCGACAAGCTACGCCAAGCGGGCATCATCTAAGTGGAGACCCCCATGACGACGTTACAAATCAACGAAGTGGCCCCGCGCGATGGCTTTCAGAGCGAAGAGCGCTTCATCCCTACCGAGCAGAAAATTGCGCTGATCGATGCCCTCACCGCCACCGGCATTGCGCGTATCGAAGCGACGTCTTTCGTTTCGCCCAAAGCCATTCCCAACCTGCGCGATGCCGCCGACGTGGTGAGCGCCATCCAGCGCCGCGAGGGCGTGGACGTGACCGTGCTGGTGCCCAATCTCAAAGGGGCCGAGCGGGCAATGGCGTGTGGCGTGGACGAGATCAACCTGGTCATGTCGGCCAGCAACGCCCACGGCCGCGCCAACCTGCGCATGACCCCGGAAGAGTCGCTGACACAGTTCGGCGCCATCCTTCAGGCGGTGCGCGGTAGCGGCGTCTTCATCAACGCTTCGCTCTCCACCACCTTTGGCTGCCCGTTCGAGGGGCAAGTGCCCGAGGCACGCGTGTTCTCCCTCGTCGAGCAGCAGCTAGCGCTGGGCGTCGAGGGCGTCACGCTGTGCGATACCACCGGCGTGGCAAACCCCGCCCAGGTAGAGGCGCTTTGCCGCCAAGTGCTGGAACGCTTTCCCGGCGTGCCGTTTACGCTGCATTTTCACAACACCCGCGGCATGGGGCTGGCCAACGCCTTAGCGGCGTGGCAAGCGGGCATTACCCGGTTCGATGCCTCGCTGGGCGGCTTGGGCGGCTGCCCGTTTGCCCCTGGTGCCACGGGCAATGTGTGCACCGAAGACCTCGTGCATATGTTCGAGCAAATGGACGTTGCCACCGGCGTGAATTTGCCTGCCTTGCTGGACATATCCGCCACGCTACCGGCATTGATTGGCCATGAAACGCCCGGACAAGTGGTGAAAGCCGGCAGCGCAGATCGTCGTTACGCCCTGCCTTGAATACGTTTTTCCCCTACCTCCTCTGAGCTTTCGATAACAACGACAATCGGATAACTGACCATGACCTCAACCTCCTCTGCTCAACCGTTAAATCTTGCCCAGCAACTGCTCCAACGCCATCTCGTCAGCGGCGAGCTAACCCCAGGCAGTGAAATTGCCCTTCGCATCGACCAAGCCCTGCTGCAAGACGTGTTAGGCACGCTGGTCATGTTAGAACTAGAAGCCATGGGGCTCGATCGTGTGCATACCGAGCCCAGCGTGCAGTACATCGACCACGGCTTGGTGCAGGCCGATAACCTGAACGCCGAAACTTACTTGTTTTTGAAAAGCGCCTGCGAGCGCTTTGGCGTGTGGTATTCAGGCCCCGGCAACGGCATTAGCCACCCGGTGCATATGGAAAACTTTGGCGTGCCGGGCCAATCCATCGTCGGTTGCGACAGCCACACCACGGCGGCGGGTGCGCTCGGGATGCTGGCGATTGGCGCGGGGGGTATCGAAGTGGCCATGGCGATGGCGGGCGAACCGCTGTATATCACCATGCCGAAAATTTGGGGCATCAAACTGGAAGGTCAATTGCCCGATTGGGTCTCGGCGAAGGACATCGTGCTGGAATTGCTGCGACGCCACGGCGTGGCGGGTGGCAAAAACACCATGATCGAGTATTACGGACCGGGGCTTGCGCATCTTTCTGCCATGGACCGCCATGTATTGGCCAACATGGGCACCGAAATGGGGGCCACGGCCACGGTCTTCCCCAGTGACGAAGAGACCCGGCGCTTTTTAGCCTCCCGAGGCCGGGAAGCCGACTGGGTGGCGCTGGCCGCCGAACCCGGCTGCCACTACGACCTGCACGAAACGCTCGATCTCAGCCAGTTGGAACCCATGATTGCGCTACCATCTAGCCCCGATAACGTCGTCACCGTGCGCGAGGCCGCAGGCCAGCCGCTGCATCAGGCCTACATCGGGTCGTCGGGCAACCCGGGGTTTCGAGATTTTGCCGTGGTGGCCGAGATTGTACGCGGCAAGCAGGTGGCCGACGGAGTTTCGCTCGATATCAATCCCTCTTCCCGCCAGGTGCTGACCTCGCTCATCGAGCAGGGTTACCTGGCCGACCTGGTCGCCAGCGGCGCTCGGCTGCACCAGGCGGGCTGTAATGGCTGTATCGGGATGGGCCAAGCACCCGCCGTGGGGCTCAACAGTCTGCGTACCGTGCCGCGCAATTTTCCCGGGCGCTCCGGCACGCGGGAAGACAGCGTGTTCTTGTGCAGCCCTGAAACAGCGGCGGCCTCGGCCATCCAGGGTGTCATCACCGACCCGCGAACCCTCGACATGCCTTACCCCCGCCCCCAGGAGCCCGTCCAGGTCAAGGTGGACCGTGACATGTTCAAGGCTCCGCTTCCCCTTGAAGAAGCCCGGTTGAAAGCGCTGCAGAAAACCGACAACACCCCCGCGCTGCCAGAACTCAGCCCGCTGCCCCATCGTCTCGACATTCCCGTCCTGCTGGTCACGGGAGACAATATCTCCACCGACGACATCATGCCCGCCGGACAGCGGGTGCTGCCGTATTGGAGCAGCGTGTATGCGTCGGCGCCGTTCACGTTCGAGGCGGTCGACCCGACCTACGCCGAGCGCGCAGACAGCACCCGCACCCAGGGCGGGCACGCAATTATTGGCGGGGCGAATTACGGGCAAGGCTCCAGCCGCGAGAATGCCGCACTGGTGCCACGCTATTTGGGGCTACAGGTGGTGGTCGCGAAGAGTTTTGCGCGGATTCACTGGCAAAACCTGATCTGCTTCGGGGCTCTACCACTGACGTTTACCCGCGAGCAAGACAGTACCCAACTCGCAGAGGGCGACCGCTTGGTGATCGAAGATCTCTATGGGCAACTGGAGTGCGGGGACACGCTGACCGCGCATGTCCCCGGTAAAGGCGAGCTGACGCTACATCATGGGCTCAGCCCCCGCCAGCGTGAGCTAATAACCCAAGGTGGCGTGATCAACCACCTGCGCCAGCGTCACGCTTAGAACTCTTCCCAGTCGTCTGCGCTGTGATCGGCAGACGACGGCTTGGCGGCCAGTGCTGGACGCTTGAGCTCCTGGGCCGCGCCCTTGCCGTTGGCGCCGTTGGCGGGCACCGCTTGGCGCGCCCCGCTGCGTGACGGCGCTGAGGCGCTGTCTTCTCCCAGCACGAACGAGTTGATCAGTTCGTTCAGGTGCTCGGCGTGGCGGCGCATGTCCGCTGCGGCGGTGGTGGCCTCTTGCACCATGGCGGCGTTTTGCTGCGTCATGGTGTCCATCTCGGCCACGGCGGTGTTGATCTGACCAATACCACTGCTCTGCTCTTTGGCCCCCGCGCTGATTTCACCGATCACGTCAGTGACCTTCGAGACGCTTTCGACGATGTCACGCATGGTGGCCCCTGCGCTGCGGACCAGCTCCGCACCGGTGTGGGTGTGCTGTACGGATGCATCGATCAGCTCGCGGATCTCTTTCGACGCGTTACTGGAGCGACTGGCTAGCGTGCGAACCTCCTGAGCCACCACCGCAAACCCACGACCGTGCTCCCCTGCGCGGGCGGCTTCGACCGAGGCATTAAGCGCCAGAATATTGGTCTGGAAGGCAATCGCGTCGATCATCGTGATGATGTCACTGATACGCGAGGCGGAGTCGTTGATATCGCGCATGGTGCGCTCGACCTGCCCCATGGCCTCTTCGCCTTGGTGCGCCACTTCGGCGGTGGACTGCACTAACTTGTTGGCCTGCTGGGCATTATCGGCGCTGTGGTTCACGGTGGACGTGATCTCTTCCATGGAAGCCGAGGTTTCTTGCAAGTTGGCCGCTGCCTGCTCGGTGCGCGTCGCCAGTTCTTCCGAGCTGTGGGAAATGTCGCCCGCCGAGTGATAGACGCTTACGGTGCTGCGGCGTACGTCGCGCAGGGTATCCTGCATGCGGCCAGCAAAGGCGTTGAACTGGACAGCGAGATTCCCCACTTCGTCGTTGCTCTCTATGGTAAGACGACGGGTTAGGTCACCACGACCCTGGGCAATATCAAGCATGGCATCAGCAGCACGTTTGATCGGGCCTACCAAACGACGAACGAAAGCATACGTCAGCATGGCTATCGCGATGAACAAGGCAGCCGCCATCAGGACAGTGATCCCGATAGAGTCACGTAAATCGCTCATCGCCCGTGTTTCGATCTCGGCCAAGGCGTTTTCCATATCCACCACGTAGACCCCCGCACCGATCAGCCAATCCCACTTTTCGAGGCGCCCCACGAACGAGTGCTTCGTTTCCATGGCTTGCGTGCCGGGGTGATCCCATACGTAGCTATAATAACCACCTCCGCTACGAGCAAGCTCGATGATGTCACGAATCAAATAGGTGCCATCGGGCGTTTGCGCATCGATCATATTGGTTCCCTCTCGCTCTGGAGCGGGTGCCGTGACGATATTGTTACCGTCGAAGTCATAAATGAAGAGATAGTTGTTATCTTCAAACCGCATAGCACGGATGATACTGGCCACTTCCTGTTTCGCCGCTTCATCGTTAGGCCCTGCTGCCTCATAGATGGGGGCAATGGCCGTCATGGCCACTTGGACAATGTCTTGGACGGCTGCTCGGCGCTCTTCGATCAACATGTTGCGCTGTTCGGCCAACATCTCCTGAGTATCTTGCGTGCGGCTATACGCATCAAACGACACCAGCGCAACGGTGACCAGCAGCAAAGGAAGGAGCACCAACATCAGTACTTTGGTTTGCAGACTCGAACGGCGCTTTTTCAGCGTGGAGGGGGGATTACTCGTCATGACGTTTCTTCCAATGGAGTCGTGGTCAGATATTTGAATTTTTGTAAATTCATTATCGACCTACTTGCCATCAGCTTTAGCTTGGGATGCGTTTTTTAGTTTATGGACAGTAAATTAGCGTATGAACAGCCGTTTCATAACATGGGTTAAGGTTATCGATCGATTATCGGTTCACTGTGACGGAGTGGTGGCCAGGGACGGCCCGTTTTGGCGCGGTGCCAGCCACGAAACAACGCTGCCCAGCACCGGGTTTCCCGGGCTGGGCAGCTTTTTTATGCGTCGAGCGTCGTGAGCAGTTAGGCCGTGGCCACCTGCGGGCGTCGCTCCTCCAGCATGCCTTTATCAAGAATGAAGCGAATGATCTCTTCGAGGCCCACGCCATCGTAGAGATTGGTGAACACGAAGGGGCGCTCGCCGCGCATTTTCTTCGAGTCGCGCTCCATCACCTCCAGCGAGGCGTGTACCTGCTCGGCGATGTCGATCTTGTTGATGATCAGCAGGTCCGATTTGGTGATGCCAGGCCCCCCTTTGCGGGGAATCTTATCGCCAGCGGAAACATCGATGACGTAGAGCGTCAGGTCGGAAAGCTCGGGGCTAAAGGTAGCAGAGAGGTTATCGCCGCCGGATTCCACCAGCACCAGCTCCAGCTTGGGATGACGGGTGTGTAGCTCGTCAATCGCTGCCAAGTTCATGGAAGCATCTTCCCGAATCGCCGTGTGCGGGCAACCGCCGGTTTCGACACCGAGAATGCGGTCGGCGGGCAGCGCATCGTGCTTGAGCAGGAAATCGGCGTCTTCACGGGTATAGATATCGTTGGTGACCACGGCGATATCGTAGTGGTCGCGCAGTGCCGAGCAGAGTTGCTTGAGCAGGGCGGTTTTGCCGGAGCCGACCGGGCCACCCACGCCAACGCGTAAACAGTGAGTCATGATGTTTCTCCTAATGGATAACGCCCGCTAACTTCGAAACAGGCGGGAGTATTGGGTTTCGTGCAGAGCGCTGGCGAGAGCGACGCCTGGCAGAGCGGGGCCAAGCTCGTCATCGTCGAGTTGATGCGCTTGGTCGACCGCCGTCACCAGCTCTACCCGTAACCGTTCGATGATGCGTTGCGCCGCCGTATGGCCCAGCGGTAATGCCTTACAGGCCACCGCAAGCTGGTTTTCCAGCCACGCCCAGCCAAACCCCAGCAGCGCTTGACGCACCGGAATGCCACGCTGGTAGGCCGCCCAGGCAAACAGCGTGACATAGCCTGCCTGAGGCGGCAGCAAGGGCGTGAGTGAGTCTTGTTGGGGTAATAGGTCGAGACTGCCCAGTAGCCGCTTGAGCGAGGCGCCCAGACGGCTATCTTCGGCGGCGAGCTCGGCGGTTTCACGGGTAGCGGCCAGCCAGTCGTCCCATGCGGCAACGGCGGTGCCATCCTGCTGTTCGAAAGCGCGATGTAGCCGCTCGATCACGGGCAGCTCGCAGCGGCTCAAGCCATCGTCCAGCACGCCGGAGAGCCACTCGGCTAGGCTCTGCTCGTCACTCACCCAGCCCAGCTCAAAGGCGCTCTCCAGCCCTTGCGAGAAGGCAAAGGCGCCGATGGGCAGCGCGGGGCTAACGAGCTGCATCAGCCCCAGCAGCGCGAGGTCGGATGGCGGCTCAGTGGGCATGGTGGTGCTCATGCGTATGGTCGTGGTCGTGGGAATGAGCGTGGCTATGACCGTCTGAATGACCATGTACATGCCCGTGCGAATGCCCACCGCCTACCTGGTTGTACGCGCCCGGTTCGGGGTCGAAGGTGGCGTTGTGGTGCTCGAGTGTGGCACCCAGCAGCTCGGCCAACTCTTCGAGGACGTGGTCGGGCGGGAAGCGCACCCAGCCGCCTTTCGCATCTTCACCCAGCGCCAGCTGTACATGGCGGTTGCCGAGGTGGTAGGCAAGCTTCGCCAGCGGTAAGCCAGTACTCACTCGCGCGGTCACCACAGGCTCAATCGCGGCGCACACGCGGACGACCTCGCCATTGTCGGCTTTTAAACCATCGCCATCGCGCAGCACGGGGCCGCGATCCAGAAACAGCCCCAGCTCGCGGCCGCTATCGCTCTCGGCTTTCAAGCGGCCGCGAATGCGCAGCTCGAAGGGCAGTGTCAGCGTGTCGCTGGCAGCGCCTTCGTCTATCGGCCCTAAGCGCTCAATTAATTTCAGCATGCTCTCATCCTTTCTCGATCCTTGAAGGCTGAGCCGGGGGTAGGCCGTAGAGAGGGTCTTTTGCCATGGATGGCAAAAGTAGCGTACAGGGACGTATTTACAGCGCCCTCTCGTAGGCCTACCCCCGGCGCCCCGGGCAACAACTCAATCAAAACAAGTGATACCGCTGCGCCAGCGGCAGTTCAGTCGCGGGCTCGCAGGTGAGCAGTTCGCCGTCGCAGCGCACTTCGTAGGTTTGCGGGTCGACGGTGAGCTCTGGGCAGGCGTCGTTGAGCTTCATGTCCTTTTTGCGCACGCCGCGCACGTTCTTGCAGGCGGACAACGTGCTTTGTAGGCCCAGCCGCTCCTGGATGCCCGCATCGATGGCGGCCTGGCTGACGAAGTTGAGCCTTACCTGACTGGCCGCGCGGCCAAAGGTGCCGAACATGGGGCGGTAGTGCACCGGCTGCGGTGTAGGAATCGAGGCGTTGGGGTCGCCCATGGGTGCAGCCGCAATCATGCCGCCTTTCAAAATCAGCGATGGCTTCACGCCAAAGAACGCGGGCTTCCACAGCACCAAATCCGCCAGCTTGCCGACCTCGATCGAGCCCACTTCATGGGCGATGCCATGGGTAATCGCAGGGTTGATGGTGTACTTGGCAATGTAACGCTTGGCGCGCAGGTTATCGGCCCCTAACGCTTCATCCTCCGGCAACAGGCCGCGCTGAACTTTCATTTTGTGGGCGGTTTGCCAGGTGCGGCAGACCACTTCGCCCACGCGCCCCATGGCCTGGGAGTCGGAGGCGATCATCGAGATCACACCCAGGTCGTGCAAAATATCCTCGGCGGCGATGGTTTCGCGGCGAATACGCGAATCCGCAAAGGCAACATCTTCGGGGATATTGGGGTCCAGGTGGTGGCAGACCATGAGCATATCCAAGTGCTCGTCGATGGTGTTCACCGTGTAGGGACGTGTGGGGTTGGTGGAGGACGGCAGCACATACTCCTTGGAGCAGGCGGTGAGAATGTCCGGGGCGTGACCGCCGCCTGCGCCTTCGGTGTGGTAGGTGTGGATGCCGCGCTCTTTGAAGGCCGCCAAGGTGTCTTCCACGAAGCCGGACTCGTTGAGCGTATCGGTGTGGATGGCGATCTGTACGTCGTACTTTTCTGCCACGCTCAGGCAATTATCGATAGAGGCCGGGGTAGTCCCCCAGTCTTCGTGGAGTTTGAGGCCCATGGCACCGGCTTCCAACTGCGCTTCGAGCCCCTCCGGCAGGCTAGCGTTGCCCTTGCCGAGCAGGCCGATGTTCATGGGCAGATCGTCCACTGCTTGCAGCATCTTGCCAATGTGCCACTCGCCGGGGGTGCAGGTGGTGGCGTTGGAGCCGGTGGCGGGGCCGGTGCCGCCGCCGAGCATGGTGGTGACGCCGCTCATCAGCGCTTCATCCACCTGCTGGGGGCAGATGAAGTGGATATGCGCGTCAATGCCGCCTGCGGTGAGGATTTTGCCTTCGCCCGCAATCACTTCGGTGCCGGGGCCAATGACGATCTCGACATCGGGCTGGGTGTCGGGGTTACCGGCTTTGCCGATGGCGGCGATGCGGCCGTTTTGCAGCCCCACATCGGCTTTGACGATGCCCCACCAGTCGAGAATCAGCGCGTTGGTGATCACGGTGTCCATCACCGAGGCATCCTGGCGCTGGCTTTGGCCCATGCCATCGCGGATCACCTTGCCGCCGCCGAACTTCACTTCTTCACCGTAGTGGGTGGCGTCTTTTTCGACTTGAATCCATAGCTCGGTGTCGCCTAGGCGCACGCGGTCGCCTACCGTGGGGCCGTACATATCGGCGTAGGCTTGCCGACTGATCTTGTTTACCGATTTCATATTTTCCTCTGCCTCAAGCGTTGAGTCCAGTGCTGGGCGGTCATCGGCTGTGTGACACGCTGTGAATACGTCCTTGTACGCTTGACTGCGCCATCCATGGCGCAGACAGTCACCCAGCCGATGCCCGCCCTACCGACGGTTGTTCTTTATTAATCCGTTGGCTAATCGAGCGGCCCCATCACATCGCCACGGAAGCCGTAGATTTCCCGCTTGCCGACGAACGGTATCAGCGTGACGTCGCGGGTTTGACCGGGCTCGAAGCGGATGGCGGTGCCGGCGGCGACGTCCAGGCGGTAGCCACGGGTTTTATCGCGGTCGAACACCAGCGCCGGATTGGCTTCGGCAAAATGGTAGTGGGAGCCGAGCTGAATGGGGCGGTCGCCGGTATTGGCCACCTCGACGGTGATGCGTTCGCGGCCCGCGCACAGCTCGATATCCTCTTCGTGCAACTGATACTCACCGGGAATCATGGCACTCTCCTAGCGGTGGACGGTTAATTGATAGGGGTGTGGACGGTGACCAACTTAGTGCCATCGGGAAAAGTGGCTTCCACCTGCACTTCATCGACCATCTCCGCCACGCCCTCCATCACGTCGTCGCGGGTCAGGATCTCGCGGCCGTAACTCATCAAATCGGCCACGCTCTTGCCATCCCGTGCGCCTTCCATGATCTCGAAGCTGATCAGCGCCACGGCTTCGGGGTAGTTGAGTTTCAGGCCGCGCGCTTTGCGGCGTTCGGCAAGCTGAGCCGCGGTAAACAGCATCAGCTTGTCTTTGTCTCGTGGGGTTAACTCCATAGGGCTGCTCTCCAGCAGTGCTCGAAAGATAGATTCAGGTTAGCCAAATACGCGGCGTGTGCGCCTTGCGCTCGATCCAACGGGGCCGCAGTAGGTGCCAGGCCTGCTCACACAGCGCCCAGGCCTCATTTCGGGATGCACCTAAATAGCGCAATAGCAGTACGCCATGGCGAACGGTCACCGCCCAGCGGGAGTTGCTCGGCAGCGCTTCACGCAGTGCTTCAATAGCCGCAGCGGCATCGTCGATGCCCACCGCCCAGAGCGTGGCCTGCACCGTTGCGCCGCCTTGGCCCCAGCGGCCCACAAAGCGTGGGTGCCCGGGGTCGAGCGGCTGGCGTTCAAGCCACAGCGGTTTGCCATCCAGAGTCAAGCGAAAGTGCTGCTCGATGCGCCCGGAGACATAGGGCAGGTCGCTTGCCGGGCGGCCGAGGGCCATTACCTCCCAGCCTAAGCAGCGGGCTCGGCCCTGTAGCGCGATATGGGTGCGCTGAGTGCCCTTTGAGCCATCGAACGCGATGGTTTCCTGGGGCAGCCACTCCAAGGCGCCGCCCTCTTCGACCGTCAGCTCGGTGTGCTGGGTCCAAGCCACACCTTGGCTGTCAGCTATGTAGAGCTTGTTGGCAGCGGGGGTGGTGAGCAGCGCGTGTGCGCCGCGCTCGACATGGGCACGAATGGTCAGCGCATCGCCGCTCACCAGCCCCCCGGGCGGGTGTAGTACGTATACGTGGCACGCCTCATGGCTGCCCTCTGGATAGAACGGGCGCTGCACCCGTAACGGTCCTTGGTGGCGCGCCTGCACTAGCCGGGTAACACCATCGCGATGGGCAAAGCGTAGCGCCAGCGAGGCGGCCCAGCGGCGCTCGGCATCGAAACGGTGGCCTGAATCGGCGGCGGGTGGGGCAAGTTCGCTCAGCATCATGGGGCGCTATCGCTTCCTTGTGGATACATCATTGCCTTACGAATGCAAAGAGTGCGCCAAAATGGTGAAAGCGTGGTATCGGCGCTGCGCAGCCACCCACATCACGGTTCACCTCCACCGACATGCGCTTCATTACCGCTCTCAAGCACCAAAAAAGAGCACCGCCATCCGATATTGCACCAAATAGTCTCAATGACCGAAGGCGTCCTTCGCGGCAATACACCACAGCGTTCATATACGGCACTGAGTGCGCTGCTCACGCGTCAAGCTGTACAATTCTCTCTCTTTAAGCCGCTTACAAAGCGTAGTGTGAGATGCGACCTTTCCGCTCGGCAAATTCCATGGGGTACCGTATAGCGCTCTACTTGGCGTTCGCGGCGCTCTTTCTGGTATTTGCCGGGCCGCTCCTCTCGCAGTTTCAAGCGCAGGGCCACGCTACCGCGCATGCCCATGGCCAGCATGCCACGCATTCTACGACGTCGCCCGCCCCGTCGCCGCACGACCATGACCCGCTCCACCGCTGGTATCACCCCTGTGATTATTGCGGCTTATGGCAGCATACGCCGACCGCCCCTCAACACTTACCCGCCATTGGCAGCACGGCATTTCCATCGCGTACCCCCCTGCCCTCGGTGTTCGCTTCGCGCGCTGCAGTGTCACGTCACTATCCCCACGCTCACTCCCGCGCCCCACCGTCGCCACGCCTCATTTAACGCACCGATATTTCCCCTTTGCCACCCCATGACGGGCCACCCCATAACGGGTGTGGCTAACCACTTATTTTGCCTGTGATGCCGCTGGTACGCCCAGCGCGGCGCCACGGGCGCTTGGAGCGTTGTATGACGACGATGACGTCTTCCCAGGTGGCGCGCAAAGCGTCACTCGATCTGTATCGCGCCGTTTGGCGCTGGCACTTTTATGCAGGCCTGTTAGTCCTGCCTTTTTTGATTACTCTGTCGCTGACCGGAGCGCTTTACCTGTTCGATGACGAGCTGGATGGCCTCATCCACTCCGATCTCAAGCGCGTGGAGGCACAGCAGGACGTGCAGCCACCCGCAACGCTCGTGAGCGCCGCACTGCAGGCGCATCCCGGCACGGCGGTGAAGTACACCTCCCCCACCACGCCGGAAAGCTCGGCTGAAATTACCGTCAATGCCCTTAGCGGAGAACGGTTGGCCGTCTATGTGAACCCGTATACTGCCGAGGTGCTGGGCTCGCTGGATGACCGGGGCACGGTGATGTGGACCGTGCGCTACCTGCATAGCTTTAAATTTTTCGGGCAAACGCCGCGCAAGCTGATCGAGATGGCCGCGGGCTGGTCGATCTTGCTGGTCGCCACGGGCATCTATCTGTGGTGGCCACGCAAAGGTAGCGGCGGCGTGGTGAGCGTGCGCGGCAAGCCCAAAAGCCGCGTATTCTGGCGCGACCTGCACGCGGTGCTGGGGCTCTTTGTCGGCGGGTTTATCGTCTTTCTGGCCATTACCGGCATGCCGTGGTCGGGGGTGTGGGGCGCGCAGGTGAATGAGTGGGCCAACGGCAATAACTTTGGCTACCCGTCCGGCGTGCGTGTTGAAGTGCCGATGTCCAACGCCTACCTGAGCGACCAGGGCAGCACGAGCTGGTCGCTGGAGCAGGCGCAAGTGCCGGAATCGACACCGCCCGCCGCGCCCACCCTGCGCATTGGGTTGAATAACGCCGTGGCCGAGCTGGAAGCGCTGGGCTTGCAGCAGGGCTACACGGTCAACCTACCTACCACGGCCGCCGGGGTGTACACCGGCTCGATTTATCCCGATGACTTGTCCCAGCAGCGCGTGGTCCACCTCGACCAGTACAGCGGCAAGCCGCTAATCGATATGCGCTACGCCGACTACGGCCCGCTCGGTCGCTGGCTGGAGTTTGGAATTAATGTACATTTGGGGCAGGAGTTTGGGCTGATCAATCAGCTCGTGCTGCTGGCGGTGTGTATCGCGATCATCGTGATGTGCGTGGCGGCCGGTGTGATGTGGTGGAAACGCCGTCCTTCGGGGGGCATGGGCGTGCCGCCCTTGCCCACTGATAAACGCGTGTTTCGTGGGCTGATCGCCATGTTAGTGATAGGCGGCGTGCTGTTTCCGCTCGTTGGGGCGTCGCTGCTCGTGATGCTGATCATCGACTGGCTGATCGTGCGGCCATTGCAAGAGCGCCGCCCCGCTCGCCAAGGCTAGCGGGACGGTAGACTGACGCGGCGGGCTGCTTAGTGCGCCGCGTGATTATGACCATGACTATGACCACTTTCATGGTGGTGACCCTCTGGAGACTCCCCTACGGGCAGCACCCGAAGCTCGATCTCCATCGGCTCGGCGTGTTGGAACTCCAGCGTCACGGGGACGGGCTCACCCTCGACGATGGGTGAGTCCAGTTCCATCAACATCAAGTGCAAGCCGCCCGGCGCGAGCGTCACGCTCCCACCCGCCGGTAACTCGATGCCACCGGGCAGGGGGGCCATGCGCATCACATCGCCGTCCATCTCCATGATGTGAATCTCGACACGCTCGGTGACCGGACTGGTCGCTCCTATCAGCATGTCGTCGCCATCGCCGTGATTGGTAAGGGTGACGAAGCCACCGCCCGCCCCCGCTCCCGGCGGCGTGGCACGGGTCCAGGGTTGCTCCGCTTCGATAGCGGAGTGCCCTGCCATCGTCCCAGAGGAATCGCCACCGTGGTGGGCCGCCAACAGCGGGGTACTCATCATCAACAGTGCTGTAAGTAGCGTAGCGCGCATCGACATGGTGTTCTCCGTGGATAAATGACCGAAACAAGGCAGACAGCGATATTACTCAGTGGCCGCGGCCACCACCACCCGATCGCGCCCACTGCGTTTTGCTTGGTATAGCGCCTGGTCGGCACGCTGCATCGAGCGCTGGTAATCGGGGTGACCATCGTGCAGCGTGACACCGATACTCACCGTGACGTTCAGCAGCGTATCGGCAGCGGCCAACATCGGCTCTTTGGCCACGGCGTGGCGCAGCCGCTCGGCAAACAGGCGGCTACCGTCTTGGTCCGTATCCACTAGCACGATCAAAAACTCTTCACCGCCCATGCGGAACACGTAGTCACCGCCCCGGGTCGAGCGGTCGAGAATGCTGGCCACCTGCTGCAGCACATGGTCGCCCGCGTCATGGCCGTGGGTATCGTTGATCGCCTTGAAGTGATCGATATCCACCATGAGAAGCGCAAAACACTTTTCCGAGTGGCGCGCGATCTCTATTTCACGGTTCAGCACCACCGAGAGGAACTTGCGATTGAGCAAACGCGTCAGGCTATCGCGGCCTGCTTCGAGCCCCGAGGCGCGATCCAGAACGTCATCCAACAGCATCAAGATCGTGCGAGCCGCATCGCGAATGCTGCTCAACGCGGTCAGGCGACGCTGGCTGTCTGAGTCGCCTAGCTGGGCGAGCCACTCCTCGTCCACGCGACGAACATGCCGTGAAATGGTGGTAATTTCCGGCGCGCCCTCAAAGGCGTGACACGCCTTGTGGTGATACCAAAGCCCAAACTCGGAGCTGGCTAATCGGGGTAAAGCCGTCGTTGCCTGCTGCGCAGCGACGGCAAACATCAGTGCGTTTTCCCAATCGAGCAGCGCCGAGCGCTGCCTCTCGCGCTCATCGCCGATGCTCTGGGTCAAAGAGAACAGCTTATAGGCTTCTTCGGTGCGGGTATTACGATTGTTGGCCACGGAGTAGGCGTGGCTCATGATTTCCATCGCCATATCGATATGATCGGACACATACACCGCCGCCTCGCCGGAGGAGAGTTCCGCCCCCAGGGTAGCGTGAATGTGCGCATACAGCGCCTGCTTCAACTGTCGCGCGCCGTTGAGCACTAAATTCACGGGAATATCGATACGCGCATGCACTTGGCCAACCTTTTCCTGCTGCTCGACCAGCGATTCGAAATCCGCATGCTCGACGGCAAACATAGCACTGAGCCAGCGCTGCATGGAGGGGTGCAGCCGGTTTTTTACCTGCTCATTGGAGAGAAACAGCGACGCGTGGGGGTCTTCCAACATCACTTGATAAAAATGATCGGCAAAGATATCGCGGCGGGATTCCACCAGCGTCTCCACCGCCTGGCGAAGCGCCACCGGCGTGCGCTCCAGGAGTGCCTGCCACTCGGCAGCGAGCTGATGTTTGTCTTTATAACGCATACCCCACCCAACGATTGTTGTTGAAACTGGCCATGTTACACATAAAACGCAGCGCCAAAACCTACTCAGCGCAGGGTTTTAAGCAAAAAGCCCCCTCTTTTCTACATGAAACGAGAGGGCTATTAGAGTGTGCTCAGTAAACAGGCAAAGAAAGGTTAAAGGGGGTGTGGATAACTCAAACCGTCAAATGCTGCTTGATCAGCTCGTTGGAGAGTTCGCTGATCTCGCCTTTGGCCACCGGACGGCCGCGGTCCATGATGACGAAGCGATCGGCGTATTTGCGGGCAAAGGGCAGCTTCTGCTCGACCAGCAGCACCGTCAGGCCGTCCTCTTTGATCAGTTGGCGAATCACCTGGCCGATTTGGGCGACGATATTGGGCTGAATGCCCTCGCCGGGCTCGTCCAGAATCAGCAGCTTCGGTTCGATCACCAGCGCGCGGCCAATGGCAAGCTGCTGCTGTTGCCCGCCGGATAGGTCACCGCCTCGGCGGTGCTTCATCTCTTCGAGCACCGGAAACAGCTCGTAGATGCGCTTGGGGATTTTCTTCAGCCCGTCGCCTCGGGCGGCCAAGCCGGTGCGCAGGTTCTCCTCCACCGTGAGCAGCGGGAAGATCTGCCGCCCCTGGGGCACGAAGCCGATGCCCAGTCGCGAGCGCGCTTCCACGGCTTTTTTGGTGAGTTCGATCTCGCTGCCGTCGCCCTGGTAGCGCAGCTGACCACTTTTCACCGCGACTTCGCCCATGATGGCTTTCATCAGGGTGGTTTTACCCACCCCGTTGCGGCCCATCACGCAGGTGCACTGCCCGGCGGGCACGTCTAGGTCTAAGTCCCACAGGGTGTGGCTCTCGCCGTAGAACTGGTTGAGCTTTTCAATGGCTAGCATCAGGCGCTCTCCTCTTCATCCGACCCTAGATACACCTCGACCACTTTAGGGTCATTGGAGACCTGATCCATGCTGCCTTCGGCCAGCACGCTGCCCTGGTGCAGCACGGTCACCTTACGCGCAATCGAGCGCACGAAGCCCATATCGTGCTCTACCACCACCACCGACTGCTTGCCCGCCAAGCCGGTGAGCAGCTCGGCGGTGCGCTCCATCTCCTGCTCGGTCATGCCCGCCACCGGCTCATCCACCAACAGCAGACGCGGGCGCTGCATCAACAGCATGCCGATCTCCAGCCACTGTTTTTGGCCGTGGGAGAGAATCCCGGCGGGCTGAAAGCGCAGCTCGGTCAGGCCGATGGTTTCCAGCACGTCGTCGATGCGGTCTTTGATCTCCCCAGTCATGCGGGCGGTCAGCGTGGGGAAGATGCGCTTGTCAGCGGCCATCGCCAGCTCCAGGTTCTCGAACACGCTGAGCGCTTCGAACACCGTGGGCTTCTGGAACTTACGGCCAATGCCGAGGCTAGCAATGTCTGGCTCGTTCATTTGCAGCAGGTTGTGGCGGCTGCCGAACCACACGCTGCCCTCGGTAGGCCGCGTCTTGCCGGTGATGATATCCATCATGGTGGTTTTACCGGCCCCGTTGGGGCCGATGATGCAGCGCAGCTCGCCGTCGTCGATGGTCAAGTTCAAGTTGTTGATCGCCTTGAAGCCATCGAAGCTGACGGTGACGTCTTCCATATACAGAATCGGGCCGTGGCGCACGTCGACCGGCGAGGACTGGGTCGCCATGAAATCGAACACCCTATCCCGCGCTTTTAGCGATTGTAATAGGCTCATGCGGTGGCCTCCTTGGGTGGGTGATCCTCCTCTTTACGGCGCTTTAGGTGGCCTAACAGCCCCGCCACGCCTTTGGGCAGCAGCACCGTCACCAGCACGAACAGCGCGCCCAGCGCGAACAGCCAGGCGTCGGGCATGATGCCGGTGAAAATGGTTTTGGCGTAGTTGACCAAAATCGCGCCGATCACCGCGCCGTACAGCGTGGCCCGGCCACCCAACGCCACCCACAGCACGATTTCGATGGAGAACAGCGGCGAGAACTCGCTGGGGTTGATGATACCCACCTGCGGTACATAAAGCGCCCCGGCAAGGCCTGCCAGCATGGCCGAGACCACGAACACGAAGAGCTGGAAGCGCTCGACGCGATAGCCTATGAAACGCGTGCGCGCCTCGGCATCCCGCGTGGCCACACAGACCCGGCCCAGCTTGCTGGTGACGATGGCGCGGCAGAGGATATAGCCCAGCGCCAGCGCCACGCCGGTGGCAATGAATAGCCCCAAGCGGGTGGCGTCGCTACGCAGGTTGAAGCCCAGCAGCTCGCGGAAATCGGTCAGGCCGTTATTGCCGCCAAAGCCCATCTCGTTGCGGAAGAAGGCCAGCATCAGGGCAAAGGTGAGCGCCTGGGTGATGATCGAGAGATACACCCCCGTGACCCGCGATCGGAAGGCCAAAAAGCCGAACACCAGCGCCAGCATCCCCGGTGCCAGTAGCACCATGGCAAAGGCGAACCAGGCCATGTCGAAGCCGTGCCAGTACCAGGGCAGGCTGTCCCAGTTGAGGAACACCATGAAGTCCGGCAGGACCGGATGGCCGTAGGTGCCTCGGTCACCGATTTGGCGCATCAGATACATGCCCATGGCGTAGCCGCCAATGGCGAAAAACGCCCCGTGGCCCAGGCTCAAGATGCCCAAATAGCCCCACACCAAATCCACCGCCACCGCGAGCAGCGCGTAGCTCAGGTACTTACCGAACAGGTTGACGGTGTAAGCGTTCACATGCAGCGGATGCCCCTGGGGCACCGCCAAATGCAGCACGGTGACCAGCACCAGGGCGCTCAACAGGACGCCGAGGAAAAGTTGCGTGGCCCGCTCACCGAACGGGCGTGTCAGCCAGAATTGACTAGACGTCGATTGCATCGTCATCACTTAGCCCTCCGCAGCCCGGCCCTTCTGCGGGAAGAGTCCACGCGGGCGTTTTTGAATGAATAGAATGATGAACACCAGCACGATGATCTTGGCCAACACGGCACCGGCCCAGGGCTCCAGCACCTGATTGATCACGCCCAGCGAGAGCCCCGCCACCAGCGTGCCCCACAGGTTACCCACGCCGCCGAATACCACCACCATGAACGAATCGATGATGTAGTTCTGGCCGAGGTTGGGTCCCACGTTGGTGAGCTGGGAGAGCGCCACGCCCGCCAACCCCGCCACGCCCGAGCCCAGCGCAAACGTCATGATGTCCACGCGAGTGGCACGAATGCCCATGGAGCGTGCCATGGCGCGGTTCTGGGTGACGGCACGCACTTCGAGTCCTAGTCGGGTGCGGCGCATGATCAGCATCAGCGCGGCAAACACCACCAGCGCAAAGCCCAGCACGTACATACGGTTGAGGGTCAGCGAGAGCGCGTCGTTGATCACCAGCGAGCCGCTCATCCACTCCGGCGTCACCACGGTGCGGTTGAGCGGTGAAATGACCGTGCGCACCAGCTGCTGAAGAATCAAGCTGATACCGAAGGTGGCCAGCAAGGTTTCCAGCGGGCGGCCTTTGAGGAACTGAATCACACCCCGCTCGATGGCAATGCCTACCAGGGCGGCCACCATAAAGCCCGCCGGAATCGATAGAATCAGCGCCAGCCCCGGCTGGCCCGGCAGCAGCTGCTGCATCATCCAAGTGGTGTAAGCGCCCAGCATCATCAGCTCGCCGTGGGCCATGTTGATCACGCCCATAACGCCAAAGGTAATCGCCAGGCCAATGGCTGCCAGCACCAGCACCGAGCCCAGGCTCAAGCCGAAGTAGAGCGTCTCCAGGCCGCGGTTGATCTTGAGTTGCTGCTCAATGCCAGCCAGCGCCGCTGTTGCTGCATCGGCAACAACAGCGTCGTCGCTGTTCGCCGCACGGCCCAGCGCCACGCGAGCTCGCGGGTGTAGGCTGCCGGTGAGGGCTTCTACGCCTGCCATCTCACCCTGTTCCGCGCGGTATATCGCCACCGCTTGCGCCAAGCGTGTGCGCACGTACTCATCTTCTGCGTCGGCAATCACCGGTGCCAACGTCTCGGCCAGCTCGCCGTCCACTTCACCCAGCAGACGGTCGGCGGAGGTGCGGCGGCGCTCGACGTTGGGGGAGTAGAGATCCACCACGGCAATGGCGCTACGCAGCTGGTTACGCAGCGCATTGTTGATGCCGATGCGGTCCAAGTCGCGGCGAGACATGTCGCCCAGCGGCTCGTTGGTCAGCGCATCGGCCACCGGCCAGTCGCGGCCGCGATTATCCAGCACCAGCACGAAGCGGCCATCGTCGGTGCGCTGCAGGCGGCCATCCAGCAGCGCCTGCAGCCAGTCGCGGGCGCGCTCGTCGTCGCTTTGCAAAATGGCGGTAATGGCGTCGCCTTTATCGCGGTAGGAGTCCACATCCAGCGCTGTCAACAGCGCGAGGGCTGCTTGGTCATCGGGGGTCGAGGAGCTGCTTTGTGCCTGCGCCGTCAAGGCGGTGCCGAGTAGCATCAGACACAGTAGCCCCAAGGAAAGGAAACGCCTCATGGGGTTCTTCCTTTGGTGATCGAAGAGGGGAGATAGCGTGCTCCCCTACTGCACCGATAAACAGGCACAGTAGGGGCAAGGACTGCCCGGCGAGCGTTATTCGGCGAGCGCTGCTTCGGCTTCTTCTGCGGCGGTGCTACCCCCGCACGAGCCGTTCACAACGTTGAAGTTGCCGCACTCCATGGGCTTGCGCCAATCAGAGATCAGGTCGCGGGAGCCCGGTAGGTAGTCCGACCACGCATCACCGGCCACAGTAGAGGGCGTTTGCCAAACGATATCGAACTGCCCGTTATCCTGAACTTCACCAATCAGCACTGGTTTGGTGATGTGGTGGTTGGGCATCATCGCCGCATAGCCGCCGGAGAGGTTCGGCACGGTCACGCCGATAATCGCGTCTTTCACCGCGTCCACGTCGGTGGTACCCGCTTTACGCACCGCTTCGGCCCACATGTTGAAACCGATGTAGTGCGCTTCCATGGGGTCGTTGGTCACCGACATCTCGTCACCGGTATGCTCGATCCAGGCATCGATGAAGTCGTAGTTGGCGTCGGTATCCACGCTCATGAAGTAGTTCCAGGCGGCCAGGTGGCCCACCAACGGCGCGGTATCGATACCGGACAGTTCCTGCTCGCCCACCGAGAAGGCGATGACCGGAATGTCGGCGGCGTCGATACCCTGGTTAGCCAGCTCGCGGTAGAACGGCACGTTGGCGTCGCCGTTAATGGTAGAGATCACGGCGGTGGGCTTACCCTCTTCGCCAAAGCGGCGGATTTCGGAGACGATGTTCTGCCAATCCGAGTGGCCGAAGGGCGTGTAGTTGACCATGATGTCCTCTTCCGCCACACCGTGCTCATCTTTCAGGAAGGCTTCTAAGATGCGGTTGGTGGTGCGCGGGTAGACATAGTCGGTACCGATCAGCGCGAAGCGCTCGATGCCCACTTCGTTGATCAAATACTCCACGGCAGGAATGGCCTGCTGATTAGGGGCAGCCCCGGTGTAGAAGACGTTTTCCGACGACTCTTCGCCCTCGTACTGCACCGGGTAGAACAGCAGGCCGTTGAGCTCTTCGACCACAGGCAGCACCGCTTTACGGGAGACGGAGGTCCAGTTGCCGAAGATCACATCCACCTCTTCCTGGGCCAGCAGCTCACGGGCGCGTTCGGCAAACAGCGGCCAATTGGACGCAGGGTCGACCACCACGGCCTCTAGCTGACGGCCCAACAGGCCACCGGCCTCGTTCTGCTGCTCGATGAGCATTTCCACGGTGTCTTTCAGGGTGGATTCACTGATGGCCATGGTGCCAGAGAGCGAGTGC
Source organism: Halomonas sp. MMH1-48 (assembly GCF_022348105.1). Lineage (NCBI taxonomy): Bacteria > Pseudomonadati > Pseudomonadota > Gammaproteobacteria > Oceanospirillales > Halomonadaceae > Halomonas > Halomonas sp. MMH1-48. The sequence goes on along the minus strand of NZ_JAKRFL010000004.1, from coordinate 208,209 downwards.
AGAATACCGACTTTGATGGGGTCGTCATCTTGGGCGACCGCTTGGGCGCTCGCGCCCATAACGGCGGCGGTGATCAAGGCAGTAGCGAAACGGCTAAGGGTACGAGGGTGTGTCTTGCGCTGCAGTGTGGTCACTTGAACCTCCTTGCGCCCCTTATGGTTGGGGCTCGTGTTTGGGGTACCGCGGCCAAGCGTTGTCGTTATCGAGGCGACGGAGCACTTGGTGCGTCCACTCGTGGGTAGCGAGTTGCTGCTCGTTCTTCACACGTCGCTCTACACACTGCAAGGGGTGCGCCAATGTGGAACAAAGACCATGATTAAAAACACAATCAACCACTTAGCCGTATACAAAAAACGTGCCCCAGGCCACTTAGCACCAAAATAGCGCAACGAGACAGCGCGCATGCACGGTTGCCATGCACCAAGACAATGCTTTGCACCACGGGTAAAGGTGCACACGACAAAAAGCGCCCCCGCAGAGGCGAGGGCGCTTTAGGGATCCATCAAAGCGGATTAGTGAGCGGCGGTCGCCGCTTTGTTGCGCCGCTTTTTGAGCAGCGGCAGCCCCAGCGACAGCACCGCAATCACCAGCAGCGCCAGCGAGATCGGCTTGTCGATGAAGGTGGTCCAGTCACCGCCGGAGATCTGCAGCGCCCGGCGCATGGACTCTTCCATGATGTTGCCGAGGATCAGCGCCAGAATCAGCGGCGCGGTGGGGAAGCCAAACAGACGCATACCCAAGCCCAACAGGCCAAAGCCCAGTAGCAGCAGCAGATCGAACACGCTGAAGCTCATGCCGTAAACGCCGATCATGCAGAAGATCAGGATCATCGACAGCAGCAGCGGACGCGGCAGGTCGAGGATTTTGGCGATCAGCGGAATCAGCGGCAGGTTGAGTACCAGCAGGAAGATGTTGCCGATATACATACTGGCAATCACGCCCCAGAACACGTCCGGGCGCTGCTCCAGCATCATTGGGCCAGGCGTGACGCCCATCACCAGAAGCGCGCCCAACAGCACCGCCGTCGTGCCGGAGCCCGGTACGCCTAACGTCAGCAGCGGTACGAACGAGCCGGTACACGCGGCATTGTTGGCCGCCTCCGGCGCGGCCACGCCTTTGATGTTGCCTTGGCCAAAGGTGTCGCCATCTTTCGCTAGGCGCTTCTCCATGCTATAGCCCAGGAAAGAGCCAATGGTGGCGCCCGCCCCCGGCAATACGCCGGTAAAGAAGCCCAGTACGGAGCTGCGGCTGATGGGGCCAGCGATCTTCTTCACTTCGCCACGGCTCAGCTTCAGCGAGCCGATCACGTTGCGTGGCACTTCTTTACCACCGCCGCCGCGTAGCAGCATGTAGAACACTTCCGCCAGGGCGAAGATACCCAGCGCCACGACCAGGAAGTCGATACCGTCGAGCAGCTGGATCGAGTCGAAGGTAAAGCGCTCAGTGCCGGTTTGCGTGTCGATCCCGACGATCGAAATCATCACGCCGACGACCGCCGCAATCAGGCCTTTGACCAGCGACTTGTCCGACAGTGATACGACCGCCGTCAAGCCCAGCACCATCAGGGCGAAGTACTCAGCCGGGCCAAAGCTCACCGCCACTTTGGAAAGCAGCGGGGCCACCAGCATCAAAAAGATCACCGACACCGTGCCGCCGATGAAGGAGGCGTAAGCGGCAATGGCCAGCGCCTTACCCGCCATGCCCTGCTTGGCCATCGGGTAGCCATCGAAGGAGGTCGCCACCGTGCCCGCCACGCCCGGGGCGTTGAGTAGGATGGAGGAGGTCGAGCCGCCAAAGATGGCGCCGTAGTAGACCCCGGCCATCAGAATCAACCCGGAGGAGGGCTCCATGGCAAAGGTAATCGGAATCATCAGGGCCAGCGCGCTGATCGGCCCTAGGCCGGGCAGCATGCCGATGATGGTACCGGCAAACACACCGGCAAATACGTAGGCGATATTGATGGGCTCTAGCGCGATGCCAAAGCCGTACATCAGATTGTTCAAGGCATCCATGGGAGTGTCTCTCGTTAAAGCCTGCTAAGCGTGCGCTTGCACGCCTGCTTAGAACGGCAGTACGCCGGTGGGCAGATAAACATCCATTACCCGCGTCATGGTCAGGTAAAGGGCCAGTACCACGCCCAGCGACGCCGCTAGGTTGACGCCATGGCGTCGATAGCCGTAATAGGCGGTCAACCCCACGCTCAGCAGCGTGGAGGCCAGCACGAAACCCAGCGGCACCAGCAAGAAGGCATAGGCGGCAATGGCCAGTGCCGTCACGATGACGCGTGCCCAGGGAGTGAATAGGAGCGGACCTCGGGTGGCCTCATGGTCGATCTCATCGGCCCCAGCGATGGCACTTGGCTTCTCGAAAAACAGCAGCGCAGCCAGAATCAGCAGCGACACACCCAGCACTTTGGGGAAGAGGTCCGAATCCACTGGGCGCGGCAGAGGGAACGTCGGAATTTGCCAGGCCATGGCCAAGTAAACAGCCGCCACTAGCGCCAGCACGAGTGCTAGCCACTGGTTGATATTCAATCGAGTCATTGGGATTTCTCCGAAGACACCAGCGCTGATGCGCTGGCTCTCGCGGTAACAGATAGACGCATCCGGCGGCGCTTGGCCGCCGGCGTATCGCTAACGGGTGTTGGCGCTTATTGCCGCAGCAGGCCCAGGTCGGTCAGCACGCTACTGAACTGCTCTTGCTGCTCATCCAGAAAGGCGCCGAACTCTTCGCTATTCTGGTACGCATCGATCCAGCCCAGCTGGTCGCTGGCTTCGCGCCATGCGTCGGTTTCGAGCATGTCAGCAAACAGCGTTTCGTAATATTCGACCGCCTCTTCCGGCATTTCTGGCGCGCCCATCACACCGCGCCAAATGTCGAAGGTGTAGTCGTAGCCCTGCTCTTGGTAGGTGGGCACGTCGGCCAAGCCGCCGCCCAGACGCTCTTCGGAGGAGACGCCCAGCGCACGCAGCTGGCTGCCTTCGCCTAACTGACCCACCGCTTCACCGGCACCGCCGATCACCGCTTCGATGTGGCCGCCCATCAGGTTGGTCATGGCATCGCCACCGCCGGAGAACGGAATGTAGTTCACTGCAGACGCTTCCATTCCCGCTGCCGAGGCTAGGCCCGCCATTGAAATGTGATCCATGGAGCCAGGCGCACTGCCGCCGCCTACGCTCAGGCCGGGGTTGGCTTTGAGTGCTTCGAACAGGTCATCGAGGGTTTGGTACTCGGAGTCCGCTGCCACCAGGATGATGGAGTAATCGGTATTGATTCGGGCGATCGGCGTAAAATCGGTGTGGTCATAGCGGGAAGCGCCTGCCAACGGCACCAGAATCATCGGCGGGCTGGTGGCAAACAATTTATGCGGGTTGCCGCTATCACGGGCGACCTGGGCCCACGCCACTGCGCCGCCGCCGCCGGGTACGTTGATGGCCGCGAAGCTTTCGTCTGCCAGAGACTCCTGCTGAATCACGCGGGACATGGTGCGTACCAGCGTATCCCAACCGCCGCCGGGGTTGGCGGGGGCGATGAATTCGATGGACTTGCTCGGCGTCCACTCCTGCGCTTGGGCAGCGGTCGTCATGGCCAGGGCCGCCATCGGCAGGGCCAGCACGGCGATGCGCTTCAAGGAAAGCGTAGTCATTGGCGTTCTCCACGTTTTTGTTCAGGCGTTATTGTTCAAACGGTGTTTTGGTGGGCGCGGTTTGTTGTGTGCGCCGAACGAACCAAAAGCACGGCTAACCAGCAGCGCTTGGCACTCGATGATTAGCTTTGTGTGGTTACGCCCTGAACGTTAGAAGAGTGCCACCCTCCTCGACAAGCTTATGGCCATTAACGACAAACTGTTCTTTTTGTGCGTTTTGTTCATTTTGTTCACGCCGTGCTGCTCATAGCGTTTCCAGCCATCCTTTGGCGGCGCTCAATAGCCGATAGCGCCGCTCGGGACGGCCTACATCGCCATAGCCCAGCTCGGCACTGACGGCCTGCTCGGCGACCAAAAACTCCAAATAGCGACGCGCCGTCGAGCGGCTCGCCCCCATGGTGCGCGCCACCTGCATGGCCGTGAGCGAATCGGACTCGCAGGCCAGCGCGTCCACGACCCGACGCAGCGTCAAACGGTCGATACCTTTGGGCAGCGTTCGGCTTGCCGTGCGCGTGGGCTCGCTGGGCGTCATCCGGGACAGCACGTGATCCAGTTCGTCCTGGCTCATCTCCGCGCGATTGGCCAGCGCCTCACGCTCACGGCGAAAGCGGGCCAGCATCTGGTTCATGCGGGTCGCTTCGATGGGTTTGATCAGGTAGTCGAACACGCCGCCACGCAGCGCTTCGCTGATGGTTTCCACCTCTTTGGCGGCGGTAACCATAACGATGTCCACATGAACATGATCCCGTCGGAGGGCCCAGAGTAGTTCGAGCCCCTCCACGTCGGGCAAGTAGGCATCGAGCAAAATGAGCTGAATATCGGCGGCGTGCTGTGCCATTAGCGCCTTGGCTTCGCTGCCGTTGCGCGCCATGCCGACCACGTAAAACCCTTCGCTCTGCTCGATGAAGGCGCGATGGATATCGGCAATGCGAAAATCGTCTTCGACGACCAAAATGCCGTATTGCGTCGTAGACATGCGGTGTCCTCTTATTATCGTCGTGTGCTCGTCATGAAGTCAGGGAAGAGTTGGCGGAGTCTGCGCATAGCGCGCGATCCAGCACGGCGATGAAGCACGCCCCCCCCAGCTCGCTCTCCTCCAGCGTCACCGCACCGCCATGCTGACGGCAAAGCCTGGCCACCAGGGCGAGACCAATACCCCGGTGTTTGCCGGTCTTGGTGGAGAACCCGTCGACGAAGATCGACTCGGCATGCTCGGCGGGCACGCCGGGTCCGTTATCTTCCACTTCGATGAGCAACTGCTCGCCAAGATCGGTAAAGAATAGCCGCACCTGGGGCTGGTCACCGTGTGGCCCGTTGAGGGCGGCATGGCAGGCGTTATCCAACAGATTGCCGACCACGCTCATCATCACTTCCTGGCCCGTTGGGGTCAGCGGACAGGAGAGCGAACTCTGCTCGTCGATCTCCAGCGCAACGCCCAGCTCGCGGGCACGGGTGAGCTTGCCCAGCAGTGTACCGCTCAGTACGGCATCCGCCACGTGGCGCATTAAAAAGCTCATTTGCGCCTGGGCACGCTCGGTTTCCTGATGAATCAGCGCCAGCGCTTCTTCGATGCGCTGAAGCTGCAGCAGTCCCGAAATGGTGTAGAGCTTATTGGAAAACTCATGGGCCTGGGCGCGTAGCATGTCCACATCGCGGCTCGCCTGGGTCAACGCTTGAGAGAGGTCGATGATCTCCCGACGGCTGCGGAAGGTAGCGACGGCCCCCTCTATTTCGCCTTCATGCACAATCGGCACGCGGTTGACCACCACCGGATGATCGCCCAGCCACATCTCCTGGTCGAACTCCTGCTCACCGCGCTTCAAGACCTCCAGTAGCCGCGAGTTGGGCACCACCTCCCGAATGGGCTGCCCGAGTAGCACATGCTCGTCGGGCAGCGCCAAAAAACGCCGCGCCTGCTGGTTCACCAAGGTGATATGGCCCTCTCGATTCACCGCAAGAATACCTTCGTGAATCGACTGCAGAATGGCCTCTTTCTCCATGGCCAAGCGAGCGATTTCATAGGGTTCCAAGCCTAAAATGATCTTCTTCAAATGCTGTGAAAGCCAGTAAGCACCCGCGAAGCCCAACACGATCATGAGCGCCACGAGGGCCCAGCCCAGACTGGTGTAGCGGGCAACGTCCATATCGACCCGTTCGAGCATGAAGCCCACCGATACCACGCCGATGATATTGCCCTCTTCGTCCCATACCGGTGTCTTGCCACGCATGGCCGTGCCGAGCGTGCCGGTCGCTTCCGAGACATAGGACTGGCCATAGATCAGCGCCTGCTCGTTATCGCCGCCTACCATGGGCTGGCCGATCCGTTCGGGAACGGGATGGGAGTAGCGGATAGACTGGGCATTGCCCACCACCACATAGCGCGCGCCGGTCTCATGGCGCACGCGCTCGGCGAGCGGCTGAATGATGGCAGAGGGGTCAGACGTCGCAAACGCGTTGACGATCTGCGGCATCCCGGCCACGGTCTTGGCCACCGCCAGCGCCCGCTCGCCCATTTGATGGGTGATGATCTCGGCTTTGCGGTGGTTGAGATACGTGCCCTGGGCCAGCAACATCCCCGCCAGCAGCAGCCCCACCAGCATCATGACTTGCAGGCGAAAACTGCGTTTGTACCAGCGGCGCTTGGCACGAGTGCGGCGCCAGCGCTGTAATTCGGCCAGTGTTCGGGGGCGAGGAGCAGTCATAACGGAACTCATGGTGCGCGACCGCGTCATTATGGCACGCAGCGCCTAATGGCCGTTAGTCGTTGCGCTGCTGCCTCACTGTGCTTATATAGCAGCCTCTTAACGACTCTACGCTCAAGGAGGAGTGTCGTGCGACACCTATTTTGCTCCCTGATGTTTGGCACCACGCTCCTGTGGACAACCGGGGCCATAGCTTATCCGTTCTACGCTCCGCCACCGCCCAAAGAGGACTCGCCGGTGTTCAGCGGCGACGCCGAGCTCGGCTTTACCCACCTGTCGGGCAACACCGATAGCCAAACACTGATCGGCAAATCGCGTCTGACCTGGCTGACCGGTCAGTTGACCCATTCGCTGCGAGGGGAAGTGCGTAACGTCAGCAAGGATGGCGAAACCAGCGCGGAGCAATATCTGCTCGCAGGGCGTGAACGCTACGACTTTAGCGGGCCGCACTACCTGTTTGGCTTTGCCCGCTGGGAGAAGGACCGTTTTGCCGGTTACGACCAGCAGCTCTCGGTGATTGGCGGCTATGGGCGACAGCTATTGGAGAGTAAGCGCCATACGCTATCGCTAGAAGCAGGGCCCGGCTATCGCAACGACCGCCTGCGAGATACGGATAACGAGCAGCTCGCCGTCGCCTATACCGCGCTGGATTACCGCTACCGATTCTCTGAATTCGCCGATCTCGCCCAGGAGATGTCGGTGGAGTACACCGAAGCCAACACCACCGCTCGCTCGCTGACCTCTCTCACTGCCCGGCTGAATGCCAAGCTGTCGCTGCGACTCTCTTACGAAGTGAAGCACAACTCTCAACCGCCCGAAGACGCCAGCGAGCGCACCGATACCACCACCAGCGCCTCGCTGCTATATAGCTGGTAAACAGCAGTGGCTGCTAGCGGTTCTGCCCTCGGTGAGCCCAACCGGTCATGCGCTTTTCCAACAGCGCGAACAGCTCGTACATCACCATCGCCATGGCGCTGATCACCAGCAATCCGGCGAACACCAAGCCCATGCGCATCTGTGAGCCAGCGCTCATCATCAAGTAGCCAATGCCTTGGTTAGACGCCACGGTTTCCGACACCACCGTGCCCACAAACGCCAGGGTGATGGCGATTTTTAGCGAAGCAAAAAAGTACGGTAGCGAGCGCGGCAGGCCCACCTTGAGCAGCACGTCGATACGCCGCGCACCCAATACGCGCAACACGTCCTCCATTTCCGGCTCCAGCGTCGCCAGCCCCGTCGCCACGTTCACCACGATGGGAAAGAAGCAGATCAAAAACGCGGTGAGGATGGCGGGCACGGAACCGATCCCAAACCAAACCACCAGAATGGGCACGAACGCGACTTTTGGGATGGCGTTGAAACCCACCAAGAGCGGGTAGCAGGCGTTATAGAGAAAGCGTGACGATCCCACGATGAAACCCAGCACCAGCCCCACCACGACCCCCAACCCAAAACCAATCAGCGTGGTCCAAAAGGTTTGCCAGGAGTGCATGGCAATCGGCCCGGAATACGTCATCAGCGCCTGCAGGGTGTCCAGCGCACTGGGAAAAATGAAGCTCGGTACGTTGAAGAGCCGTACGGAGGCTTCCCAGACGGCCACGAGAACGGCCACAGCGATCCAGGGCGCGAGCCGTTCAATCAGCTTGCTGTTATGGGTCATGTTCATATCCGTTAGGTGCTGCGCACGTCGCCAATCTGGGCGCGTAAGTCCTGCACTAGGTCGATAAAGGGCTTTTCGTAGGTGGTTTCCAGCGCTCGCGGGCGAGGCAGTTCGATACGGCGCCGTTCGATGACGCGGCCGGGGCGGCGGCTCATGACGTAGACCGTGTCGGCCAGGAACGCGGCTTCGCGGAGATCGTGGGTCACCAGCACGACGGTAAAGCGCTGGGCTTCCCATAAGTCCCGCAGCACGCACCACAGCTCTTCGCGGGTAAAAGCGTCTAGCGCGCCAAAGGGCTCGTCCAACATCAGCAGGCGCGGCCGATGAATCAGCGCGCGGCAAATGGAGGCCCGCTGCTGCATACCCCCCGAGAGCTGCCAGGGATACTTATCTTCGTGCTCGGCCAAGCCAACCGTGGCAAGCAACGCCCGCGCCCAGCCTTTGAACTCCTCGCGGCGCTGCCGAAACTGCCGCCGATACGGCTCGACGATCTCCAGCGGCAGCAGCACGTTATCCAGGGTAGTACGCCAGGGAAGTAGATTGGCGTTCTGAAACGCCATGCCCGAGATCTTCAGCGGTCCGGTCACGGGTGCATCGTCCACGCGCACGCTGCCCTGGGTCGGCGCGTGCAGCCCGGTACATAGCTTCATGAAGGTGGATTTACCGCACCCGGAGGGCCCCACGAAGGCGACGAACTCGCCTTCGTGGATAGCGAGATTGATATCCTCGATGGCGTTGCCGGTGCCATCATAGGCCAGGCTTACGTCATCGAAACGGACAAACGCTGCCGACATCACTCGGTCTCCGATAGCAGCATGCGCTCTTCTACCGGCGGCAGGTAGCGGGAATCGAACACTTGATCGGGCGACGGCAGCGTCGGCAAATCATAGGCATCAGCGACCAGTTGAATCGCCTGCATCAAGCGCTCGTCATCCACGCCGCCTACGCCAAACTCGCGGGCATCCGGGGTGTCCACCACGCTCTCCAGCGCCAGTTTCAAACGGCGGGTCTCCATCTCCACATCGATCAAGCCATCGCGGTTTTTCACGTACTCGATGGCGGCGTCTGGGTCGGCCAGCGTTTCTCCTAGCGCACGGTTAAAAGCACGCAAAAATCCCTGAACCGCCTCGGGATTGTCTTGGGCAAAGGCTTCGCTAGCCAATATCGCGTTGCCGTAGAGCGGCACGCCATAGTCAGGGAACGGCATGATGGTCAGATCCTCTTCGCTCATTCCCCGCTCTTCCAGGTTCAGCAGGCTGGTGAAGTAGAACCCGGTGATGGCATCTACGTCGCCACGGGTCAGCAGGGTTTCCCGTAGCGTGGGGTCGACGTTTTGCCACTCCACGGCATCGGCTTCCAACCCGTTGGCAGCCGCGAAAATGCCCCAGGCGCGGTAGCCGGTATCGAAGGCGGGCGCGGCAATGGTTTTGCCTGCAAGATCGGCGGGGCTTTCAATGCCGCTCTCTTTGCGGGCAAATACCGCCGCTGGCGTGCCGTCATAGACGATGTAGACCCCCTGGATGCCAGGGCCTTCGGGATTTTCGGCCAGGAACTCGATCAACGCGTTCAGGTCGCCAAAGCCCATTTCGTAGGCGCCTGACGCCACCCGATTCACCGCACCTGCCGAGCCGCTGCCGGAATCGATCTGCACGTCCAGGCCTTCTTCGGCGAAATAGCCCTTTTCAGCCGCCATCAAGAACGGTGCAGCGGGGCCTTCGAATCGCCAGTCGAGCTGGAAACGGATAGGGGTCATGTCTGCCAGAGCGCCCATCGGCAGCAGCGATAGCGCTAAGCCGCCTAGCGTGCTGGAGATCGTGCTGGAGATTGAGCGGGGTGAAGCAGAACCAGGGCGTTGTGTCATGGCTTGAGGCACCTTGTATACAATGATGCCCTGCCCGGTGCAGCAATACTGCCATTTTTCGATTTTTACTATTTTTTCATAGCGTTATAGGGCTGCCGATAGCGGAAGGCGCTCCGTAAACGTTCAAAATGGTGCAATCACTTTGCGGCACGCACCATTTTTAAACATTTCCGCTCTAATCGTTAGACTTTGGTCTAATTCATCGGTACACTGTGCTCAGTTTCCTGTCCTCGCGCCATTCATTGAATGGCGCTTTTTTTTGTCCTGAAAATTTGTCCTGAAAACGGGCGGCGACGACGGGTATCGCATCCAATGCTCCTGGGCCGTTAAGTCGGCTCACGCAGCGGTTTGTTAAACTCGTGGTTCTGCTTCCGCATTTCTCCCTGCCACTCCCATCCATAGGTGTTCATCATGAACCAACCTCCTCGACACGCCGAGGGGTCTTCGCGTTTCTCCCTCGGCGATCCTATCGTGCTGCTGCTCAGCATCGGCTTTATCGTGGCGTTTCTTGGGCTCTCGTTTTATGACATCGAACGAGTCGCCAGCTCGATTAGCGCAGGCTTCGCCTGGACGGCCCTCGTCCTGGGCAGCTATTTCCAACTCCTGCTGTTACTGACGTTTTTCATTGCGATGGGCGTGGCGTTGACGCCCGCGGCGAAAGCCAAGATCGGTAACCTCGATGCACCCGAAATGAGCACGTTCAAGTGGCTTTCGATCATTCTGTGTACCCTGCTAGCCGGTGGCGGCGTGTTTTTTGCCGCAGGCGAGCCGGTGTATCACTTCGTCGTGACACCGCCTGCGTTCGATACCGAACCGGGCACCGCCAACGCCGTTGCCGGTGCGTTGGGTCAATCGTTCATGCACTGGGGCTTCATGGCCTGGGCCGTGCTGGGCTCGCTCACCGCCGTGGTGCTGGCCCATGCGCACTACGTAAAAGGCCAGCCGCTTCAGCCGCGCACGCTGCTCTACCCGGTGTTGGGCGAGCGCTTGATGCGTGGCCCGCTGGGCAGCATCGTGGATGCCTGCTGTGTGATTGCTCTGGTGGCGGGCACGGTCGGCCCCATCGGCTTTTTGGCCACGCAGGTGAGCTTTGGCTTGCATGAGTTGTTTGGTCTGCCGGAGGGCTACACGGGCCAGCTCATCATCCTAGGCGTATTGGGCGTTATCTATGTGCTCTCTTCCATGAGCGGCGTCCACAAGGGCATTCAGCTGTTGAGCCGTTTCAACGTGCTGCTGGCGCTGGCCATCGGCGCCGTCATCATCGTATTCGGCCCCACGCTGTTTTTGGTCAATACCTATCTGTCCAGTATGGGGGCCTATATCAGCGAGTTTTTCACCATGGCGACGATGACCGCTGAAACCGCCCCGGCGTGGTGGATGCAGTGGTGGACGGTGTTCTTCTTTGCCTGGTTCATTGGCTATGCGCCGCTGATGGCGATCTTCGTGGCGCGCATTTCACGGGGCCGCAGCATTCGCGAGATGATCGTGGCCGTGGCGGTGCTCGCCCCGATTGCCACCACCGTGTGGTTTACGCTGCTGGGCGGTTCGGGCATCTATTACCAGCTCACCGGTGTGATCGACCTCAGCGAAGCGCTCAACAACTTCCAATTCGACGTGGCGACGCTCACGGTGGCCCAGGCGCTGCCCGGCGGCACCTGGATGGCGCTGGCGATTCTGCTGCTAACGACGATTTTCGTGGCCACTACCGGCGATTCGATGAGCTATGCCATTGCCGTCGTCGGTGCGGGACACGATGCCCCCAGTCCCTACATGCGCGCTTTCTGGGGCATTGCCATGGCGCTGATGGCGGCCGTGCTGCTGTACATGGGCGCAGGGCAAATCAGCGCGCTGCAGCAGTTCATCGTGATCACCGCGATCCCGGTGTCGCTGATACTGCTGCCTTCGTTATGGAACGGGCCGCAGGCGGCTTATGCCATGGCACGGGAACAGGGCATCATCGACGAACGCTGATCGGCGGCTCGTCGTTATAGCCCCTCCAGCAGCCGCAGAATCAGCTGTGGCTGCTGGTTGACCCGGGTCAGCATGGCGATACCCACCTGTTGTAGCAGTTGGGCACGAATCAGATTGGAGACTTCTTGCGCGTAGTCGGCGTCTTGGATACGCGACTGGGCGGCGGAGGTGGTGATGATGTTGGTATTGAGGCCGTCGATGACGCTCTCGAAACGGTTCTGTACCGCGCCAAAATAACTACGCTGACGATCGACCTGCTTCATGGCCTCATCCACGACATCCATCGGGTTGGGCGTGGCCGAGCCATCGTCCAATACGCTGAAACCGTCCATGCCCAAGGCCTGGCGCCCCATTCCCGAAAAGCGCACGCCAATCACATCTCCGGCGTTGGCGCCCACCTGAATGTTGAGGGTTTTATCGCTCTCGACCAGCCTGATGCCGTTAAAATTACTCTGCCCAGCGACGCGATCGATCTCCTCCAGGCGCTGGTCGATTTCCAACTGAATAGAGGCAAGATCGTCTGACGAATTGGTGCCATTGAGCGCCTGAACGCTCAACTCGCGAATACGCTGCAGGCTGTCGTTGATCAGGTTCAGCGAACCTTCGGCAGTTTGCACCATGGAAATTCCGTCATTGGTATTACGGATCGCCTGGTTCATGCCGCGGATCTGCGCGCCCATGCGATTAGCGATGGCCTGACCCGCAGGGTCGTCTTTGGCGCTATTGATACGCAGCCCAGACGACAGACGCTCCATGGAGGTCTGCATCGCTTGTTGGCTCGTACGCAAATGGTTCATTACCAGTAGCGACGTGATATTGGTCGCAAGGCTGATCACATAAGTGACCTCGACGGTAAGCGCGAAGGCGCCGTTAGCATCGTTATCGGCCAATGGCCAAAAAACATGAGGCCTGCAGCATCGACGACACCTCACATGCTGGCGATGGCAGGGCTACGAGACGGGGCCTGCGCTTATGGAGCGCCCGCTGGCGCTCAATACCGCATCGACCGGGCCACGCACGTACTGATGCTTGAAGTAACCGTCGTCGACGATTTCACCGTCCCACGCCACGATGTCTAGATCCATGGTTCGAGGACCGGATTTGATCGGCCCGCGCACCCGTCCCAAGCGATCCTCGACCTCTTTCAGATAGGCTTTGAAGGCGTCCCGATCCAGCGCAGTGCGCACCACCAGCGCGGCATTGAGAAAATCGGGCTGATGTTGAAAGCCCACCGGCGACGTACGGACGGCGGACGAGCGGGCCACCAGCTCGCACTCGCTGCTCAAAATCTCCAGCGCTTGAGAAAAGTGGTGTTCGGGTTCGATATTGGACCCCACTGAGATCACGCACTCATGGTGCATGCTGCCGGTTGTTGCATGCGACGACGTTGATGACATAGCGACATTCCATAGATAAGCCGATGATGGTGTAACGAGGTCAAAACGCTTTCACACGGCCATGCACTCATCCAAAGGCCGATAGACGCAAGCAGGCTGCGTTTTCACAGAGTAGAACGTGGGTCATTTTGTTCAAGCTCTGTACAAGTTATTGACAAACGCTGCGCTCACGCAGAGAGTCTTCGTTATTGCTCCACCACCATTCACTTCCTATCGACAGCGAGGGATTCGTCATGCCGACACCTGCGGCACTCGTCACCGGCGGCGCCACACGGCTTGGTCGCCACTTTGCAGAAGCCTTGGCCGACAAAGGTTTCGATATTGCTCTGCACGTGAACAGCTCACGCGGGGAGGCTGAAGAGGTCGCCACGGTGATTCGCGGCAAAGGGAGGGAGTGCGAGATACTACCCTGTAACTTTCTGAGCGACTCGCTGGAGAGCCTGATACAACAGGCGGTAACACGCTTCCCCGGCTTGAACGTGCTGCTCAATAGCGCCTCGGCCTACGAGCCCGCGCCCATCGCAAAGACCGAGCTGGCAATGCTGGAGACCCAATTTCGGGTCAATATGTTCACCCCGCTGCTTCTCACACGCCATTTTGCCGATGCGGTAGCGCAGGGCCAGGTGATCAACATCATCGATAACAAGGTGGCCTATCACCAGTACCCGTATGCGGCCTACTTGCTCTCCAAAAAGAGTTTGGCCGAGATGACGCGGATGGCCGCGCTGGAGTTTGCTCCACGCCTGCGCATCAACGGTATTGCGCCGGGAGTGGTGTTACCCGCCTCTCAACGCACCAGCGACTATATCCAGTGGCGCATCGACGGGATTCCGGTGGATCACCAGGGCGATCCAGCCCACCTTGTACAAGCCTTGCACTATCTACTGGACAACGCCTTCGTCGCCGGACAAATCCTGTTCGTGGACGGCGGCGAGTCGATCAACCTCGAAGGTCGCCACTCCGAGAACTATCATCCCAAAAACCATCACTCCAAAAACCAACCCGGCGACCGCTGACCCAACGCAAAGAGGCCGCCCGGAGGCGGCCTCTCGTAGGTCACGATATCAATGCTTAGGTCTCATCGACATCGTCATGATCCGGCTTGTGATGCTCCGGGTTATGCTGTAGTGCGTCTTCGCTGCGCTCTGACAAGGGCGCCGTTTCGGTCCGTTTTTTCTCGGCTTTCGCCTCCAAAATACGCACGTTGGCGGGCGGCGTCTTGCCCCCTTTGGTTTCGCCAAAGTAGAGCGTGGTATGCGGGAACGGAATCTCGATGCCCGCGGCGTCGAAGCGCAGCTTGACCAAACGATTGTAAGCGCGGCCCACGGCCCACTGATCGCCTGGCGTGGTCTTGATCACGACACGGATATTGACCGAGCTGTCGGCCAGCGCGGTGACACCCGCCACGGTCATGTCCGCCAACAGTTTATGACCATGCTCTTCGCTGGCTTTAAGATCTTCGAAGGCTAGCTGTAGCTGCTCGATCGCCTCGTCGATACTTTCGTTGTAACCAATGCCGTACTCGCCCACATGGTTGCCGTACTCACGCATGTAGTTGGAGACGGTATCGACGCTGGAGAACGGTACGATATGGTAGGTACCGGACAGGTCACGAATGCCCACCGAGCGGATACTCAAACGCTCGGCCGTGCCGGTCACGCCGCCCACGGTGACCACGTCGCCGGTGTTCATGGCGTTCTCTACCTGAATGAACACCCCGGTGATCACATCCTGCACCAGCTTCTGCGCACCAAAACCAATCGCCAGACCCAGCACACCGGCACCGGCAATCAGCGGCCCGATGTTGATGCCGATTTCCGACAGCACGATCATGCCGGTGATGGTCACCATGGCAATTGCCAGCGCGTTACGGAATAAACTCAGCAGCGTTTTGGCGCGAGCCGACGGCTCACCATGTCCGGTTTCCGGGTTGAGCTTGTGCTCGATCAGGCTCGCCAGCCCCAGCCAGACACCGAGAGCCACGATCAGAATGACGGCCACGCTGATCAGGTTACCCACTAGGTTGGCGCCACGCTCGGAAGCATACCAAGCGGCGAGGTTAAAGGCTCCCCAGGCGTCCAGCACGACCATGATTACCGCGACGACGATCACCGTGCGCAGCACGCGCAGCGCGTTGGGCACGTAGCTATTCAAACGCACTTCCAAAAGCGGCAGTTTGCGGCGCAGATCGTCGGAGAGCTGGATACGACGGCCAATGGTTTGCGTCAGAAACGCAGAGAGCAGCAGGCCTACGACCACGGCCCCCAAGGTTTTTAGTGTCGCGTAAAGTACGAAGGGCAGCGCATCGCCTGGACGGGTCAGGGTCAGCACGAACACCATCAGGAAGTAGATCAATGCAAACAGGTGCCACGTCCGGGCAAACAGCTGCAGCGACACACGGCTCGCCGTCAGCGTCGAGCGCGCGCTCATTTGATTTAGATTATCGCGCAGGCGCACGCGGTTTTTGAGCACCACGCCCACCGCATAGATAAACGCCAGCAGCATGATCAGCGTGCCGACCGCTTGTCCCAGGGTGGCGGCCACATAGAAGTTGACCAGCGGCACGACGACCATCAGGCCGTACCCCACCATGCCAATCAGGCGCGCCAGCCAGCGGTTCCAATACGAGGCTTCTTGAGCTGAAATCGGTAATAAGCGAAGACCCTCGTAACGCGAGGAGAAGAGCATTCGTACACCGGCTTTGAGCAGTTCGATGATCAAGAAGGCATTTAAAAAGAGCGACGCGCGGGTAGAGAGTTCACCGGTCTCTCCCACGGCAAAGGTGGCCACCAAGTTACCGCCAACGTACGCCAGGGCGATCAAAAGAATATCGACGACCGCGGCGACCGCGACACACAGCACTAAACGTAGCACCGGCGTCAGTCCCGTGCCCTGCTGTGACCAGCCGCTGATTTTGGTGAACAATGATTTTGCCAACCGGCGGAACACCATAAAAATGGCGAAGGTCGCCACGATCACGATGCCCAGGTTGATGGCTGCGCTCATGAAGGCCGCCATATCGAAGCTGCTGCCCGTGCCTTGGCCGGTGAACATATTGCCGACGATCGCCGCAGCCTGCTCGATCTGACCGCCCACATCACCTACTACACGGCTGGTCAACTCTGCCAACTGGCGGGGTAGTGAGACGTCCTCGGGCGCTACGTTGCCCCCCGCGGCAGCGGCTTCCGGCGACAGCTCGGCCGCAACGCCAGCAGGCAACTCAGACGCTTGATTACGCAGCAGTTCAATGAGCTCCTGGCGGGCCTGCTCGTCTTCCAGCAGGTCGGCCAGCGCCGCATAAGAGGGCTGCTCTTCAGCGACGGACGCATCGCTCTCGGCGCTTAACGTGGTTTGCGCCATGGCTGGCCCGGCCAGCATGGCGAACAGCGCCAGCATCCAGACGCTGAGCCAGGGGAGTAAACGTAGTGACGTCACACCATAACCTCCTTTTGGGTGAGTATTTGCCATCCTGCCCTCGTTAAAATTCAACCTAAGAATGTTAAACACAGGATAGTGCATCCAATGGAAATGCAAGCTTTGTATAACGCTCGATCCAAAGTGACTAGCGTAACATGACTCGAAGAAAGAGACGTTAACGCGACTGTTTTTTGCGCGCCATATAAGACAAGGTAACCTTCAGTGGCAGTAAGGGGCTAACCACTGCTGAGCCATGGTGATCAACAGAGCGTAACGCGCCCCTTTGGCCAATACGATCCACAACATCGCCCGCCACCAAGCAAGGCGCATCACCCCTGCCAGCACGGTGAGCGGATCGCCAATCACGGGTAACCAAGACAGCAGCAGGCTCGCCTCACCAAAGCGGTGATACCAGCGCTCGGCGCGGGCCAGCCCCTCAGGCGACGCCGGAAACCAGCGGCGATCTTGAAACTGACGAGCGTAGCGGCCCAGGGCCACATTGATCAAACTGCCCAGCGTGTTACCCACGGTAGCCACAGCCCACAACGCCAGCGCAGGCTCGCCCACACACCATAGCCGCGCCAGCCACACTTCCGAGCCACCGGGTAGCAGCGTGGCGCTCGCCAGCGCCACCCAAAACAGGCTGAACACGTTACGCGTCCTCTCTCGCTCAGCGGGGCAACTGCCCCCCCAGCTGTTGCGTGATCTCTGACGCGACCTGGCGCACTAGCGCACCGAGCACGAGCAGGCGCTCTTCGGGGATACGCGCCATGGGGCCCGAGACAGAGATGGCGGCCAGCGGCGTGGCGTGCTCATCGAAGATGCAGGCCGCCACACAGTGCAGGCCAATGGCGTGCTCTTCTCGATCACAGGCAAAGCCCTGGGCACGAATGTCGGCCATTTCTGTCTGCAGCGAGTCCGTTCGGTAGAGGGTGTTCTCCGTGACGCGTGCCAGCTCATAGCCGCCTTCCAGCAGTGCACTACGCTCCTCTTCGCTCGTCCACGCTAGCAGCGCCTTGCCCACGCCGGAGGCGTGCAGTGGGGCGCGGGAGCCCAAGCGCGTAATCATGCGCATCATCTGCGGAGACTCGTTTTGAGCAAGAAAGACCGCCGTGGCCCCGTCGCGAATACCTAGATTGGCCGTCTCACCGGTCTCCGCGGTGAGGCGGCGTAAAAAGGGGCGACTTTTAGCCACCACGTCGCGGGCCTCTAGAAAACTGTTACCAATACGGAAGGTTTTGACATCGATACGCCACAGGCCCTGGTCACTCTCCTGGGTCACGAAGCCCTGGCCTTGTAGCGCTTGCAGCAGGCGATGGGTGGTCGAAGGGGCCAAGTCGGCCATCTCCGCCAGCTCCGAGAGTGCAAGGCCCAGCGGGCTAGCGGATAGGTATTCGAGCAGCGTGAGGCCACGCACCAACGATTGGCTATGCCCTCCGCTCGCTTTCGTGGCTCCCGCCGGACGTCCGACTGATCTGCGCTTGGCTTCACTCACCTGACTACTCTCCTGACGGCGCTCAATACGTAAAAAGCCAGCAGGATAACGCGCCGCAGGGGGCGCTGTCGCGTTTACGGAAACAAATTCCACCAATGGCTAGCAGCGTGTACTAGCGATGCTGCCAGCGAGGCGCGCGCTTTTCGATAAACGCATCGATGCCTTCTGCCACATCCTCGG
Organism: Halomonas sp. MMH1-48; assembly: GCF_022348105.1. Lineage (NCBI taxonomy): Bacteria > Pseudomonadati > Pseudomonadota > Gammaproteobacteria > Oceanospirillales > Halomonadaceae > Halomonas > Halomonas sp. MMH1-48. Next base: position 189,880 of record NZ_JAKRFL010000004.1, on the reverse strand, counting down.
CCAGCATGTTGCACGCCATGGTGTCGCCCGCAAAGGCATAGGCCTCTTCCAGCGGCATAGCGAGCTGGCGGGCAAACATCGCTTTGCCGGTACGCACCGCCACCGCGCTTTTACCACCAATGCTGGCCGTTAGCGACGCCACGGCACTGTCTAGCTCGCCCTCTTCGGCAACACGATTGATCAGCCCCCACTCGGCGGCGGTGTCGGCGCTAATGAAGTCACCGGTCAATAGCATCTCCATGGCGCGTTTACGGGGAACATTACGCGAGAGCGCTACGGCGGGCGTCGAGCAAAACAGGCCCACGCTAATGCCGGAGACGGCAAAGCGGGCGCTGCTGGCGGCCACGGCCAAGTCGCAGCTGGCGACGAGCTGGCAGCCGGCGGCGGTCGCGATGCCCTGTACTTTGGCAATCACAGGGACAGGACAATGAACAATGCTTTGCATCACCTGGCCACAGCGCGCGAAGAGCGCTTGGTAGTATGCTTCGTCGGGGTTCGCGCGCATCTGCTTCAGATCGTGGCCTGCACAAAACGCCTTGCCGTTGGCCGCTAGCACCACACAGCGCACCCGATCGTCTTGGGCAATGTCATCCAGCGCCGTTTGCAGCGCGTCCAGCATCGCCTCTGAGAGCGCATTGAAGCGCTCGGGCTGGTTGAGCGTGAGGGTGACGACGCCCTCCTGCGCGGTGCGCATTAGGCAGTCGTTGGATGGGGATGCATGAGTGGGCGACATGGCAGGCTCCTGGGCAGATGTGGCTACCCAGTCTAGCGCTTGCTGGGGCCGCCGAGGGCGCGCTACGACCAAAGTGGCCTCCCGGTCGGCGGCAGGCCACCTCTGGGTTACGCCTTCTCGCGGGCGTCCTGGCGAGGGTTGTAACCCAGCGGGTGAGGTTCGCCGCGCGCTTTGGCCAGCTCGATCTGACGCTGACGCTCGCGGGCGGCGGCGCGGGTTTTCTCGGGCAGCGAGTCGATGCAGTGGGGACAGCTGATGCCTGGCTCGTAGGCCGACGACTGCATATCCTCCTGGGAGATCGGCATCCGGCAGGCGTGGCACTGCTCGTGCTCGCCTTCGCTAAGATCGTGACGCACGGTGACTCGGTTATCGAACACGAAGCACTCGCCCCGCCACAGCGACTGCTCTTCCGGTACTTTTTCCAGATAGTTCAACACGCCGCCTTTCAGGTGGTAGACCTCTTCGAAGCCCTCTTTCAGCATAAAGCTGGAGGCTTTTTCGCAGCGGATACCGCCGGTGCAGAACATGGCGACTTTTTTATGCTGTTCCGGATTGTAGTGCTCGCGGACATACTCCGGGAACTCGCGGAAGGTGGTGGTTTTTGGGTCGATCGCCCCCTCGAAGCTGCCAATCGACACTTCGTAGTCGTTGCGCGTATCGATGACCAGTACGTCCGGGTCGGAAATAATAGCGTTCCAGTGCTCTGGCTCGACATAGGTGCCCACGGTGTCGTTCGGGTCGATACCCGGCACGCCCAGCGTCACGATCTCTTTTTTGAGCTTTACTTTGGTGCGATAGAACGGCGGCTCGTCACAAAACGACTCTTTGTGGTCGATATCGGCCAGGCGCGGGTCGGCGGTCAGCCAGGCCAGCAGGGCGTCGATGCCCTCGCGGCTCCCAGCCACGGTACCGTTGATGCCCTCTTTGGCGAGCAGCAGCGTGCCTTTTACGTCGTTATCGACCATCGTTTGACGCAGCGGCTCGCGCAGCGCTTCGAAATCGTTCAGAGTAACAAATTTGTACAGCGCCGCCACCACGATGGGCGGCGTTGGGGTCGGGGTCGTCATGGCGTGCTCCTGGTAGTCGCCCTCGCAAAGGGCGGACCGGGTTAAATGAACGCGCGTATGATAGCAAAAAGTGCGCCTTCGGCGCATCTCGGCGAGGCTGACCCAGATCAAAGACGTGTCAATCGTCGATTATTTCGACGCCATCATTGAGAAAGCTTCATCCCACGACGCACACACTCGGTCGTATAGTAGACGGCAACTCGACTCCGTCATTGAGGTGCTTTCATGAAGATTCGTCGTTCCAACGAGCGGGGCTACGCGGACCACGGCTGGCTGCGCTCCTACCACACCTTCTCCTTCGCCAACTATATGGATCCCAACCATATGGGCTTCCGTGCGCTGCGGGTGATCAACGAAGATCGCGTCGCACCCGGCCACGGCTTTGGTGCCCACCCCCACCGGGATATGGAGATCATTTCCTACGTGCTCGAAGGCGAGATGGAGCACAAAGACAACATGGGCAATGGCGAAGTCATGCGCCCTGGCGACGTGCAGCGCATGTCGGCGGGTACCGGCGTCCTGCACAGCGAGTTCAACCACTCCCAGGAAAACGGCCTTCACTTTTTGCAAATCTGGATCGAAACCGCCCAGCGTGGCATTCGGCCCAGCTACGAACAGAAGCACTTCCCCAGCGCCGAGCGGCAGGGCCAGTGGCGTTTGGTCCTCTCCCCCGATGGCCGTGATGGCTCGGTGAGCGTGAACCAAGACGTCAACCTTTACGCCAGCCTGCTAAGCGCCGGGGACCACCTCACGACACCGCCCTCACGCTACGCATGGCTACATGTGGTGAAAGGGACCATCGAGGTGAACGGCGAACGGCTCACCACCGGCGATGCCGCTGCGTTTACGCCGGATGAGCACGTCGAGCTCACCAGCAGCGACGCCAGCGAAGTGCTGCTGTTCGATCTAGCCTGATAACGTCTTGTTAGGTCATTGATGAAACGCAAAACGGCCCCTGCGGGGCCGTTTTGGTGACAAGCGCTAACTCACTATTTACTTAGCTATTTTGCTTGCTTAGCTATTTTGCGCCGAGTAGAGCACACGAATCTTCAGCGTGTGTTCCACTTCCTTCAGCGCTTCCAGCGCCTGCGGGCCGTAGGCTTTATCGACATCGATGACCACGTAGCCGACCTTATCGTTGGTCTGCAGATACTGGCCCGAAATATTGATGCCGTTTTCCGACAACACGCGGTTGATCTGAGAAAGCACGCCGGGCACGTTGTCGTGAATGTGCAGCAGACGGTGCTTGTCCGGATGGGCGGGCAACGCCACTTCGGGGAAGTTGACCGAGGTGACCGTGGTACCGTTGTCCGAGTAAGTGATGAGCTTCTCGGAGACTTCGATACCGATATTCTCCTGAGCCTCCAACGTCGAACCACCGATGTGTGGCGTCAGAATCACGTTGTGCAGGCCACGCAGCGGGCTTTGGAACTCTTCGTCGTTGCCCTTCGGCTCGACTGGGAAGACATCGATGGCCGCGCCATTGAGTTTTCCCGCTTTGATCGCCTCGGCAAGCGGCTCGATCTCAACTACGCTGCCGCGGGCGGCGTTGATCAGAATCGCTCCGTCCTTCATGGCCGCGATCTCTTTGGCACCGATCATCCAGCGGGTCGAGGCCAAGTCCGGCACGTGCAAGCTGACCACGTCAGCGCGGCCGAGTAGCTCTTCCAGGCTGCCTACCTGATTAGCGTTCCCCATACCCAACTTGGTAATCACGTCGTAGTAAATGACGTTGAAGCCCAAGGATTCGGCCAATACGGAGAGCTGCGCGCCAATGCTGCCATACCCCACGATACCGAGGGTTTTGCCACGCGCCTCGTGGGAGTTTTTCGCCGATTTCAACCAGCCCCCCTGGTGAGCACGGGCATTCTTTTCGGGGATACCGCGCAGCAGCATGATCGCTTCGGCCAGCACCAGCTCAGCCACCGAGCGTGTGTTGGAGTACGGCGCGTTGAAGACCGCGATACCGCGCTTGAGCGCCGCATCCAGGTCGACCTGGTTGGTACCGATACAGAAACAGCCCACACTCACCAGCTTCTCGGCCGCCTCGAACACGCGCTCAGTCAACTGCGTGCGGGAGCGGATACCGATGAAGTGAACATCGCGAATCTTCTCGATCAGCGCCTCTTCATCCAGCGAGGTCGGCAGAAGCTCGATGTTCTCGTAACCGGCGTTGTGAAAATTGTCCACCGCGCTTTGGTGGACGCCCTCGAGTAGCAGGATCTTGATCTTGCTCTTTTCCAGGGACGTTTTGGCCATGGCTGAATCAACCTCTATGGTCGGCGGCATGCGCCGTGTATCGGTTCACGGGAGGCGCATATGGTAGCACAGCCGCTGGCGCTCTCGGCGGCCTGGTGTGATGAAAAGTGTGCGCTTTCAAGATGAACGCAGCGCAAGTCGATCAATCAACCCATGGTGAGGGCAGACGCCGCCCCCTCGCCTCGGTGTATACTGTGCGTTTATTTGACAGCACGCAGCCACACTCGTCGCCCTGGCGGACACTAGGGCGCCCGGAAAACGGTAGGCACTGCCCGATGAGCGACACGACACCCCCACACGATTTTGCCGCAACGGTGGCCCAACTCGAGACCATTGTGGAACGCCTGGAGTCCGGCGAACTCTCATTGGAAGATGCGCTGACCGCCTTCGAGCAAGGCGTACGACTCACCCGCGACGCCCAGCAGCGGCTCGACAGCGCCGAGCTGAAGGTCCGGGCGCTGAGCGAAGATGCCGACGGCAAACTCGACGTCGCTCCCTTTGCCAGCACCTCGGAAGCAGGCGATGACAGCGAGGAGACGCCGCCATGGTAACGGCTCAAGCTTCCCGGCTTACCACGCTGCGCCACGCCAGCAGCCGCCGTGTCGACGCGACGCTTGCCGCTCTGTTCGACGCTCGCCCCGCCGTCGATGCGCGCCTGGAAGCCGCCATGCGCCACGGCCTGCTGGTCGGTGGTAAGCGCCTACGTCCACTGCTGGTCTATTTAGCGGGCCAAGCCCTCGGGGCGAGCGACGACGACCTTGACGCGCCAGCGGCCGCCATCGAACTGATTCACGCCTACTCGCTGATTCACGACGACCTGCCTGCCATGGACGATGACGACTTGCGGCGCGGTCAGCCCACGGTGCACAAAGCCTTTGATGAGGCCACCGCCATTTTGGCGGGCGATGCCCTGCAAGCGCTGGCATTCGAAGTGCTCGCGAGTCGCCCATCTCCTCGCCTGAGCCAACTAGTCACTACCCTGGCAGTCGCCTCGGGCCGTGACGGTATGGTGGCGGGGCAAGCGCTGGATCTGGCCGCCGTGGGCGGCCACCCGGATGCCGAGGCCATGGCCCACATGCATGCCCATAAAACCGGCGCGCTGATCGTCGCTGCCGTCCGGCTAGGGGGGCTCGTCGCCGTGGATGACCACGATCCGCGCCTGGCGGCGCTGATTCGCTACGCCCGCGCCATTGGGCTAGCCTTCCAGATTCATGACGACATCCTGGATGTGACGGGTGACACCGCCACGCTGGGCAAAATGTCCGGCGCTGACGCTGCCCGCGCCAAACCTACTTATCCCAGCTTGCTGGGTCTGGAAGGGGCGCAGCGTAAAGCGAACACGCTTATTGACGAGGCCATTGCCGCCCTCGCCCCGCTAGGCGAGCAGGCCGCACCCCTGGCCGACCTTGCCCACTATATGATCGAGCGCGACCACTAACGATGCCTATGAAGCTGTTCGACGAGATACCCCGCGAGCGCCCGGCGACGCCACTGCTCGACTCCTTTGACCACCCCGCCGCGCTGCGGGCCATGAACGCCAAGCAGCTCGCCCAGCTCGCCGACGAGCTGCGTGCCTACTTGCTCTACAGTGTCGGCGTTACCGGCGGCCACTTTGGTGCCGGGCTAGGCGTTGTCGAGCTCAGCGTCGCGCTGCATCACGCCTTTCACACACCGAAAGACCGCTTGGTATGGGACGTGGGCCATCAGGCCTACCCGCATAAAATCCTCACTGGGCGGCGCGATGCCATGCTCAGCATTCGCCAGCACGGCGGCTTGGCGGCATTTCCACGTCGAGCCGAGTCCGAGTACGACACCTTTGGCGTGGGCCACTCCAGCACCTCGATTTCTGCCGCGCTAGGCATGGCTCTGGCCGCCCAAGCGCAGCGAGACCCGCGCAAGGTATGCGCCATCATTGGCGACGGCGCGCTGACCGCGGGAATGGCGTTCGAAGCGCTGGCTCACGCAGGCCACGTCAATGCCAATCTGTTGGTCGTGCTCAATGACAACGAAATGTCGATTTCCGAAAACGTCGGCGGCATTGCCACCTACCTTGCTCGGGTGCTCTCCAGCAAGCCCTACCTCAAAATGCGCGAAGAGGGCAAAAAGGTGCTCTCGCACCTGCCCGGCGCGCTGGAGCTTGCCAAACGTACCGAAGAGCACATGAAAGGCATGGTCAGTCCCGCCACGCTATTCGAAGAGATGGGCTTTCACTATGTCGGCCCCATCGACGGTCACGACTTGGAAGCGCTGACCCAAACGCTGCGTAACCTGCGCGACCAGAAAGGGCCGCAGTTTCTGCATATCAAAACGGTCAAAGGGAAAGGCTTCCTGCCCGCCGAAGCGGACCAGATTGGCTACCATGCGATCACGAAGCTGGAAAAAACCAGCGCAACCGTGAGCGCCCCGCTGGTGAGCAAACCGGCCAGCCCCAGCGCGCCGAAGAACGCCCCCAAGAAAAAGTACTGCAACGTGTTCGGCGACTGGCTGTGCGATATGGCCGCCGCCGACCCACGCCTGATGGGCATTACACCTGCCATGGGTGAGGGCTCGGACTTGATACGCTTCTCGCAAACGTATCCCCAGCGTTACTTTGACGTGGCGATCGCCGAGCAGCACGCGGTGACTCTCGCCGCAGGGATGGCCTGTGAAGGTATGAAACCGGTGGTGGCGATCTATTCCACCTTTCTGCAGCGCGGTTACGACCAGCTGATTCATGACGTGGCGGTGCAACATCTGGACGTGACGTTCGCTATCGACCGTGCAGGTCTCGTGGGCGAAGACGGCCCCACCCACCACGGCAGCATGGATCTTTCGTTTCTGCGCTGCGTGCCGGGCATGGTGATTCTGGCGCCTGCCGATGAAGCCGAATGCCGCGCCATGCTCAGCGCCGCCTACTACCATCCTGGACCAGCCGCCGTGCGCTACCCCCGCGGCACCGGTCCTGGGGCCGTCATTCCAGAGCACCTAGAGCCGCTGGCGATTGGCGAGGCCCAGGTGCGTCGCGAGAGCACCAGCGACGGCGTGCGCATCGCGCTGCTGGCCTTTGGCAGCGTGAACAGTGCCGCCGCCGACGTGGCTGAGAAGCTCAATGCCACCCATATCAACATGCGTTCCGTAAAGCCGCTGGACCGCGACGCGGTGCTTCACGCGGCGGACGAACATGAGCTGCTGGTCACCTTGGAAGAGAACGTCGTTGCGGGCGGTGCAGGCAGCGCAGTCAACGAGCTGCTCAACGCCGAAGGCGTTCAAGTGGAAGTCCTTAACCTAGGCCTGCCAGATGCCTTCGTAGAGCACGGCACGCCCGCCGAGCTACTGCGCGACTGTGGCCTGGACGCGGAAGGTATCGAGCGCGCCATTCGTGCCCGGCTGCCGTAACGTTCATGCGCACCCCACGTGAATATAAACTATCGAGATCTCTATGTTATTTCTAATCATTGTGTTTGGTTTGATTGGCCTCGCCATCGGGGGCCCCATTGGCCTCCTGGTGGGTGGGGGCCTAGGTTGGTGGCTGGGACGGCGCATTAGTCGTCGCTTGCACGCAGCTCGCATGCAGCTTCAAGAAGGCTTTTTGGAGTCGATCTTTTCGGTGATGGGCTGCCTGTGCCAAGCGGACGGCAAGGTTACCGAAGGCGAGCTCGGCGTGACCGAAAAGCTCTTCGATCAGATGCGTTTGCAGGGTGAACACCGCGCCAAAGCGCGCGCGGCCTTCGAGCGTGGCCGCGCCGATGATTTCGATCTGGAAGCGGAGCTGGCCAAGGTCAACCGCCTGACCCAGCGCCAGCCGGTACTTCGTCAAGTCTTTTTGCAGGTTCAATTGAGCGCCATTGCCGCCGATGGCGTGCTGCACCCTGCCGAGCACGAGATGATACTGCGTGTGGCTCGCGGCGTTGGCTGTAGCGATGCCGAGGTGCAGCAAATCGAAGCCATGCTGCACGGTGCGGCGGCCAATTCTCAAGGCGCCAGCGAGGAGGCGTTGAAAGATGCCTACCGCGTGCTTGGGGTATCGGAAGATGCCAGCGACGCCGAGATCAAGAAAGCGTATCGTCGCCTGATGAGCCAAAACCATCCGGACAAACTGGCCGGCAAAGGGCTGCCGGAGAGCATGCGCGACGTCGCCCAGGCACGCACTAGCGAAATCGGCAACGCTTACGAACGTATCCGCGCAGCCCGCGGCCAATAGTCGGTCCGTGACAGACGGCAAGGGAGTCGCTACATTGAAAGCTTCACGGTACTGCCTGGAGCCGACGAATGATCTCGCTATACAGCTTTCCCAACTCCCGCTCTTTACGAGCCGCCTGGACGCTTGAAGAGCTGGGTCTGCCATACCAGTGCCACCACGTTGCGCTGGATAAAGGCGAAGGGCAAAGCACCGAGCATCTCGCCCGCCATCCGGATGGCAAAGTACCGGTACTGGAAGACGGGGAGCTAACGCTATTCGAGTCAGCCCCCATCTGCCGCTACCTCGCCGAGCGATATGGCGAGGGGCAACTGCTGCCACAGCACGAGACCGAACGCGCACAGGTCGACCAGTGGCTTAGTTTCATCGTTACCGAGATCGAGCAGCCACTGTGGCTGCAAGCCAAGCACAAATTCGCCCTGCCTCAAGACAAGCGCGTCCCTTCAGTGCTACCCACCGCCGCTTGGGAATTCCAGCGAGCCCTGCTCGCGCTCGAGCGCCGCTATCGTGGCCAGGAAAATCTGGTGGGCGATACCTTCACGTTGGCGGATCTGTTCTTAACGCACACGCTCACTTGGGCCACAAGCATGAAACATCGCTTGCCGGAGCCGCTGGTGGCCTATCGCGCCCGCCACGCCAATCGCCCAGCGCTTGCCCGCGCCGCCGAAAAAGAGCAAGCAGCGGCGCAAGCGAACCAATAATCACGCATGAGGCGCAGGAAGCCGGGGTGGCAACTGCGCCTGACCCTCTTCGGCGCGGGCGGCACCCCAGGCACTCTTCAAGCCCCCCGGAAAACCACTTCGCTGGCTATAATCTGGGGTGATACCGCCTTGATAGGCATGGCGTTGGCTCAGCGCTTTGGCGCAGCCATAATCCACTATCGTCAGCACGCCTACGGCGGTGAGTGCCAAATAAAGGTTCTCTTTATGCGACGGGTGACGCTTCAAGGCAAACGTAAGCGCTGAAAAGTCGAGCACATCCCCCACCACGCGGCTCCATATCGCGCGGGTCGGATTATCAGACAGCGCGCCGATGCCGCTGACGACTCCGCGGGCACCGCACGCGCGTATTTTATTGTGCCGCTGCGGCATTCCCAGCGCTCGGCCTAGCCGACGCGGCGCCACTAACTGATACAACCCCATCCCTAGGCTTAACCACCCCAAACCTCTGGCCAGCTTGTCCGCTGGTGACATCGAGCGTGTTGATGAGCGGGAATGGCGTTTCATCGGTGTGTTCATGCACTCCTCCCTGGGTAGCATCACGGTTTCAGTATGACTTTGACGCAGCCATCCTGTTTATCTCGAAAGGTTTGATACATTTCAGGCCCCTGGGCCAAATCCACCGCGTGGGTAATCACAAACGAAGGATCGATTTGTCCCTCGTCGATACGCCGTAACAGATCGTCCGTCCAGCGGTTGACGTGGGTTTGCCCGGTGCGCACGGTGAGGCCTTTGTTCATCAGTGCCCCCATAGGAATTTTATCGACCAACCCGCCATACACCCCGGGAATGGATAGAATACCGGCCGGACGGCAGACGTAGATCATTTCACGTAACACGTGAGCGCGGTCGGTTTCTAACCACATGGCCTGCTTTACCCGGTCGTAGACCGAGTCCAGCGAGCGCGTGGCGTGGGCTTCTAGCCCCACCGCGTCGATGCACTTTTCAGGCCCTTTACCGTGAGTCAGCTCCTGCAATCGGCCGAGTACGCTCTCGTGGGCAAAATTGAGCGGAATCGCACCGCCGGCAGCAGCCATCGAGAGTCGCTCGGGCACGTTATCAATGACCACGACCTGCTTGGCGCCCAACAGTACCGCACTGCGAACGCAGAACTGACCAACCGGGCCTGCGCCCCAGATCACGACGGTATCGGTGGGCTGAATGTCACACTGCACGGCGGCCTGCCAGCCGGTGGGAAAGATATCGCCTAGAAACAGCACCTGCTCATCGGTGAGCGTATCGGGCACTTTAATGTGGGTGGTATCGGCGAAGGGCACCCGCACAAACTCGGCTTGGCCGCCTGCATAGCCGCCAGTGAGTTGAGAGTAGCCAAATAGTCCAGCACCGCCATGGCCAAAGACTTTATCTGCCAGAGACTTGTTACGATTGGAGCGTTCGCAAACCGAGTAGTTACCGCGCTGACACTGCTCGCATTCGCCACAAAAAATGGTGAAAGGCACCACCACCCGGTCGCCTACCTTGAGGTTTTTCGTCTCGCTGCCCACCTCCATCACCTCGCCCATGAACTCGTGGCCGAGGACATCGCCACAGGACATACCGGGCATATAATGGTCGTAAAGGTGCAAATCAGAGCCGCAGATGGCGCAGCTACTCACATTGATAATGGCGTCGCGGGGATGTTCGATTGCGGGGTCGGGCACGGTGTCGTAACGAACATCGTTCTTACCGTGCCAGCACAATGCTTTCATGACGGCTTCTCCTGACTAAGGTGCATATAGCGTCCTGCTACGTATCACCATAGCTCAGACACCCAACAACCAAAGTTAAGAAAAGCAGGTTATTGCACGTTCGAAGAAAAACGCGCTTTTAACGGGCAACTTAGATTAAAAACGCGATCAATAAAGGTTAGCTACTTAGCCTTTGCGCTCGATATCCACATCGCTGGCTTGGGTAAAGTCGTCCAGCGCCATCATATGGCCAAGCTTTCCCGCCTTGGTGGAAAGATACTGCTCGTTGTGGGGATTCAAGCCAGTGGTGATCGACAGCCGCTCGACGACGTTTACCCCATCGCGACTCAACGCATCCACCTTACGAGGGTTGTTGGTCATCAGCTTAAGCGCGGTGATGCCCAAGTGGTCGAGCATCGGGACGCAGAGGTCGTAGCGGCGCATGTCGGCACCGAAACCGAGTTGCTCATTGGCCTCTACGGTATCGGCCCCCTGGTCTTGCAGATGATAGGCACGGATTTTATTGAGCAGCCCAATACCCCGCCCCTCCTGACGCAAGTAGAGCAGCACGCCGCGCCCCTCTTCGGCGATGCGCTTCAGCGCTTCTTGCAGCTGGTAGCCGCAGTCGCAGCGCATGGAAAACAGCGCATCGCCCGTCAAGCACTCGGAGTGTACGCGCCCTAGTACCGGCTCGCCGCCGCTCACATCGCCCAACGTCAAGGCGATGTGGTCCTTACCCGTGGCGTCGTCTTCGAAGCCATGCATAGTGAATGTGGCCCAGGGAGTGGGCAGCCGAGAGGCAGCAATGAAGCGAATGGTCACAGGTTTCCTCGCTGATTAACCAAACCAGTTAACCACACCAGTGTTGGCGAAGTGGGCGGACAGTTTATCAGGAAGCCGCGCGGGCCTCACGGTCTTCGCAGGGTACGACGATGTTGGCCACGGTTTGCGCCGCCATCCCCGGCGATCTTCACGTACAATTCCTATCTTCAGGTAGAATGACTCCCTTACAATGCGGGCAAATTTCTCAAGAGCAAGTGTTTATGACCACCACACCTTTGCAAAACGACCGTTTTCTTCGCGCGCTGGCTCGCCAGCCCGTTGACCGCACTCCGGTGTGGATGATGCGTCAAGCAGGACGCTACCTGCCGGAGTACCGCGCCAGCCGCGCCGACGCGGGTAGTTTCATGGACCTGTGCCGCAATCATGACCTGGCTTGCGAAGTCACCCTTCAGCCGCTGGAGCGCTACCCGCTCGACGCCGCGATTCTGTTCTCGGACATTTTGACCATCCCCGACGCCATGGGGCTGGGCCTCTACTTCGAAACCGGCGAAGGCCCCAAATTCAAGAAGACCGTGCGCACGCCGGAAGAAGTAGCGGCACTGACCGTGCCGAACGCCGAGCGCGATTTGGACTACGTGATGCGCGCGGTGTCCACTATCCGCCGCGAGCTGAATGGCCGCATGCCGCTGATCGGCTTCTCCGGCAGCCCTTGGACGCTGGCGACGTATATGGTCGAGGGCGGCTCCAGCAAGGATTTCCGTCATCTGAAAACCATGCTGTACGACACGCCGGACACCATGCACCAGCTACTGGATACCCTGGCGCAGGCGGTCACCGACTATCTGAATGCGCAGATTCGTGCGGGCGCTCAGGCCGTACAGATTTTCGACACCTGGGGTGGCGCGCTCTCCACGCCGGCGTATCTAGAGTTCTCGCTGCGCTATATGGAGCAGATCGTCTCCGGGTTGATCCGCGAGCATGACGGCCGCCACGTGCCGGTGATCCTGTTCACCAAAAACGGCGGACAGTGGTTGGAGCATATCGCCTGTGCCGGTGCCGATGCCCTAGGCATCGACTGGTCGACCGAGCTATCCGATGCTCGTGCACGCGTGGGCCATAAAGTCGCCCTGCAGGGCAACCTGGACCCCAACGTGCTGTTTGCCCGCCCCTCGGCCATTCGCGCCGAAGTGGCACGCGTGCTGGAAAGTTACGGCCACGGTCCGGGTCATGTATTCAACTTGGGCCACGGCATCAGCCAGTTCACCAACCCCGATCACGTCACCGCCTTCATGGAGGCGCTGCACGACCTAAGCCCGCAGTACCATCAGGGCATTCCGACCCAAACGAACGATCAATGCCCAGGAGCCAAGTAATGAGCGACCTACGCGACGACCAGTGGTTTACCGAAGTCTTCGATAGCCATGGCAGCGCTTTCTCGCTGAAAGTCACCGAAAAACTGCTGGATGTACAGAGCCCCTACCAACACCTGGAAGTCTACGCCACGGAGACCTACGGCCACCTGATGGTGCTGGATGGCTGCGTGATGCTGACCGATCGCGATAATTTCCTGTATCACGAAATGATTGCCCACCCGGCGCTGTTCACCCATCAAGACCCCAAGCGGGTGGTGATCATTGGCGGCGGCGACTGCGGCACCTTGAAAGAAGTGTTGCGCCATCCGGGCGTCGAGAAGGTCACCCAGATCGATATTGATGAAGAAGTGACCAAGGCGGCTGAGCGCTTTTTCCCGTCGCTGGTGGAAGCCAACGGCGACCCCCGCGCCGAGCTGCTGTTTGCCGACGGCGTGAAGTGGGTCGACGACGCTGCCGACGAGAGCATCGACGTGCTGATCATCGACTCCACCGATCCGGTCGGCCCTGCCGAAGGCCTGTTCAAGACCGACTTCTTGAAACGCTGCCACCGTATTCTGAAAAGCGGCGGGGTGATGGTACAGCAGAGCGAATCGCCGCTTTATCATAGCGGTTCGATCATCCGCGAACTGCGCAACGACATGCGCGAAGCAGGCTTCGATAGCGTCGCCACGCTACCCTTCCCCCAACCGGTGTATCCCTCGGGTTGGTGGAGCGTGACGTTGGCCGGTAAAGCGACCAGCGTTGAAAGCTTCCGCGAAGAGGCTGCCGCCGATCATGAAATGCCGCTACAGTACTACACAGTAGATGCCCACCGGGGTGCCCTGGCGCTGCCGCCCTTTATGCGTAAAGCCTTCGCATAAGCGGGCAGCTACGCTAGGTATCTGGCCGGGCTCTGCCCGGCTTTTTTATGCGCCAATCATCGTGCGCGCCACGTTAAGGAATAACAAATGAACACCACGCGTTGGTTTGGATGGGGAGTCACCCTGTTAGCGCCCGCCCTATGGGTACCCACGGCCATGGCCGATACGCTACAAACGGTGCAAGAGCGCGACAGCGTGCGCTGCGGCGTCAACGCGGCTCAGCCCGGCTTTTCGTCCTTAGACGATAACGACGAGTATCGCGGTCTGGATACCGATGTGTGCCGTGCCGTGGCGGCCGCCGCGCTGGGTGATGCCAGCAAGGTCAACTTCGTGCCGTTGGATTCGGTGGAGCGCTTTGCCGCGTTGCAATCAGGTGAAGTAGATGTCCTTTCTCGCACCACCACCTGGACGTCTAGCCGCGACACCACACTGGGCATGCACTTTACCGGTGTGAGCTACTACGACGGCCAAGCCTTCATGGTGGCCAGCGACTTGGGCGTGCAGAGCGCGCAAGAGCTGGATGGCGCGGCGGTGTGTACGCAGTCGGGCACTACCAGCGAACTCAATCTTTCCGACTACTTCCGTATCAACGACATGACCTACGATGCGGTGGTGTTCGATTCACCCGAGCAGTCGATTGCGGGCTTCGAAGCAGGCCGCTGCGACGTCTTGAGTTCGGATGCCTCGCAGCTCTACGCCCAGCGCATTCAACTGGCCGATCCCAACATGGCCGTCGTCCTACCGGAAATCATCTCTAAAGAGCCGCTAGGCCCCGCCGTACGCCAAGGCGATGATCAGTGGTTCAACATCGTGAAGTGGTCACTGTTTGCCATGCTGAATGCCGAAGAGCTGGGCGTCAGCCAAGCCAACGTGGATGAGCAGCTAAGCTCAGAAAATCCCGATGTGATGCGCCTGCTTGGGCAAGACGGTGATTTTGGTGAGGCCATGGGCCTACAATCAGATTGGGCTTACCAAATCGTCAAACAGGTCGGTAACTATGCGGATATTTATGAACGCAACGTGGGCACCCACTCCGACTTCAACATTGCCCGTGGCCTGAATGCCCTGTGGAAAGATGGGGGCATTCAGTACGCGCCGCCCATTCGCTAGTGCGCTCGGTCACTCGCCAGCGGCTGCGCACCAAAAAGGCGCAGTGCGTAGCCGCTGGCGCACTTTTTTGCACCAAGACCTTCGTTAAATTCGCTGATTTTACGTTGAAAAGCGCTGAATTTGACGACATATCTTTTTTGGCACCTTCCTTGCTAGCTTTTAGTGATGCATCACCATGCATAACGACACTAAATCGAGGAAGGGGAACACAACATGATCAATAAGAAACACCTGGTACTTCTGGCCTCCGCAGGCGCCATCTCTCTTGCGGGCGTGGCGACCGCCCAAGCCGATACGCTGGAAGATACCCGCGAACGTGGTGCCGTACAGTGTGGCGTCAGCGACGGCCTGCCAGGTTTTTCCGCCCCGGACGATAACGGTAACTGGCAGGGCCTCGACGTTGACGTATGCCGTGCCGTGGCCGCTGCGGTACTGGGCGACGCCGATGCCGTCAACTACATCTCTTTGAACGCCGTCGAGCGTTTCACCGCGCTGCAGTCCGGCGAAGTGGACGTTCTGTCTCGTAACACCACCTGGACCACGACCCGCGACACTACCCTGGGTCTGAACTTCACCGGCGTTAACTTCTACGACGGCCAGGGCTTCATGGTCTCTCGCGACCTGGGTATCACCAGCGCGGCCGAGCTGGATGGCGCGGCGATTTGTATTCAATCAGGCACCACTACCGAGCTGAACCTGGCTGATTACTTCCGTGCCAACGGAATGGAGTTCGACCCCATCGTTTTCGATACCTCCGAGCAAACCGTAGGTGGCTTCCAGGCTGGCCGCTGTGACGTTCTGACGTCTGACACTTCTCAGCTGGCGGCCCTGCGCATTCAGCTCGACGACCCGTCGGGCGCGATGATTCTGCCCGACGTCATTTCCAAAGAGCCGCTGGGCCCGGTCGTACGTCAGGGGGACGATCTGTGGTTCAACATCGTGAAGTGGTCGCTGTTCGCCATGATCAACGGTGAAGAGTACGGCGTGACCAGCGAGAACGCAGAAGAGATGCTCAGCTCCGATAACCCGGACGTAGCGCGTCTACTCGGCCAGGACGGCAACTATGGTGAAGGCATGGGTCTTGACGCCGACTGGGCCTATAACATCCTGAGCCAAGTGGGTAACTACGGTGAAAGCTTCGAGCGCAACGTAGGTATGGGTTCACCGCTGGAAATCGAACGCGGTGTCAACGCCCTGTGGAACCAAGGCGGCTTCCAGTACGCACCGCCGATTCGCTAAGCGTCTCGCTTGACCCCGGCCCGCCACCCTTTTTGGTCATGGCGGGCCATTTGATTGACCTTCCGTATCGCGGAGACGCCACCCATGTCCGTAAGACCTAACGCTCGCCCCGTTGGCCAAAAGCCACCGTTCTGGCGAGACCGCGCCAAACGTGCGCTCATCTTTCAATGTCTGCTGATTGCCGCTGTCATCGCTTTTCTGTTCTATATCGTCGGCAACGTGCAAGACAACCTCTCCTCACGGGGTATCACCACAGGTTTTGGCTTCCTGAGTAATACCGCCGGTTTTGGGATCGTTCAGAGTCTGATCGACTACTCTTCCCAAAGCACCTATGGCCGCACCTTCTTCGTTGGCCTGCTGAATACGCTGCTGGTGGGTGGGTTGGGCGTTATTGCCGCCACCATCATTGGCTTTATCGTCGGTATCGCTCGTCTATCGCCCAACTGGCTGATCGCCAAGCTAGCCGCCGCGTATATCGAAACCTTTCGTAACATTCCGCTGCTGCTGCAGATTTTCTTTTGGTACTTTGCCGTGCTGCGGGCGCTCCCCAGCGCTCGAGAAAGCCTCGCGTTCGGCGAGGCCGTGTTTCTTAACGTACGCGGGCTTTATCTACCTGAGCCGCTGTTCGAATCGGGCTTCGGGCTGATTCCTGTCACCTTCGTGATCGCCATCGCGGCCAGTATTGCGCTGGTGATATGGGCAAAACGCCGTCAGGAAGCCACGGGGCAGCGAATTCCCGCTTACTGGATCTCCTTTGTACTGATCTTTGGGCTGCCCCTGTTGGTCATGTTGGCCACTGGCGTACCCATTACTTGGGAAATGCCCGAGCTGCGTGGCTTCAACTTCCGCGGCGGCATCACGGTGATTCCTGAGTTTCTGGCGCTGTGGTTCGCACTCTCGATCTACACGGCGTCGTTCATTGCCGAGATCGTGCGCTCCGGTATTCAGGCCATTTCACATGGCCAAACCGAAGCGGCGCAGGCACTGAGTCTGCCGCGCAACCTGGTGCTGCGCCTCGTCATCATTCCTCAGGCATTGCGGGTCATCATCCCCCCGCTCACCAGCCAATACCTGAATTTGATCAAAAACTCGTCGCTGGCCACGGCCATTGGCTATCCGGACCTCGTGTCGGTGTTTGCAGGCACCACGCTGAATCAGACGGGCCAGGCCATCGAGGTCATCGCGATGACCATGGCGGTGTATCTGACGATCAGCCTGCTGGTGTCGATGTTCATGAACTGGTTCAACGCCCGCGTGGCGCTGGTTGAACGCTAGGCTGAGGCGAGGAGCCACACATGATTCATAATCAAACGATGATCGAACAGCGGCCAGCGCCCAGCAACTCCGTTGGCGCGATTGCTTGGCTGCGAACGAACCTATTCAACGGGCCGATCAATACGATCTTCACGTTAATCGGCCTCTATATCCTCTATCTGCTCGTCGTGCCTACCGTGCAGTGGGCGTTCATCAACGCCGATTGGGTAGGCACCACACGCGACGACTGCTCACGGGAAGGCGCTTGCTGGGTCTTCATCAACGCACGTTTGACGCAGTTTATTTATGGCCTATATCCCAGTTCAGAGATCTGGCGCGCCAATATCGTGTTCGCCATGTTCTTTACGCTGATTGGCTGGCTGGCGATTCCCAAGCTGCCTTTCAAGCGCTGGGTGGCCATCTTTGCGCTGGTGGCATTCCCCATTATCTCGTTCGTACTGCTTTACGGCGGCTACTTCGACCTTCCCCAGGTGCCTACGCACCGCTGGGGCGGCCTGATGCTAACGCTGCTGCTGGCCACTGTGGGCATGGTAGGCGCGCTACCGATCGGCATCGTACTGGCGTTGGGACGTCGCTCGAACATGCCGATCGTCAAAAGCTTTTGCGTGGTATTTATCGAATTCTGGCGCGGCGTACCGCTGATCACCGTGCTGTTCATGGCCTCGGTGATGTTGCCGCTGTTCCTTCCTTCGGATATGAGCGTCGACCGCCTGGTGCGCGCTTTGATCGGCTTGACGCTGTTCCAAAGCGCCTACATGGCGGAGGTCATTCGCGGGGGCTTACAGGCCATCCCTAAAGGCCAGGAAGAGGCGGCAGCGGCTCTCGGCATGACCTACTGGAAACGCATGGGGCTGATCATCCTTCCCCAGGCGTTGAAGATGATGATTCCAGGCATCGTGAATACGTTCATTTCGCTGTTCAAAGATACCACCCTGGTCATGATCATCGGCCTCTTCGACCTCTTGGGGATCGTGCAAGCGGCTCTAGCCGACTCACGCTGGCTCGGCTTCTCGTTGGAAGGTTACGTGTTTGCCGCCTTCATGTTCTGGATCTTCTGTTTCAGCATGTCGCGCTACAGCCAGTACCTAGAACGCAAGCTGCATACCGGCCACAAGCGCTAACGCCGCTTTTATCAACGATTTTTTAGCAGGATAGTGACATGACTCAAGCAGCGACCAACACCCCTGGCACCAGCCCCTCTGACCTAATGGTCGAAATGCGCGGCGTGAACAAGTGGTACGGCGATTTCCACGTGCTGCGGGATATCTACCTGGAAGTGAAACGCGGCGAGCGGATCGTCATTTGCGGGCCTTCTGGCTCGGGCAAATCCACCATGATCCGCTGCATCAATCACCTAGAAGAGCACCAAAAAGGCGAGATCGTGGTGGGTGGCGTACCGCTGACCCAAGACGTCAAACGCATCGAGCAGATTCGCCGCAGCGTCGGCATGGTATTCCAGCATTTCAACCTGTTCCCTCACCTCACGGTGCTGGAAAACTGCTGTATCGCGCCAATGTGGGTACAGAAGAAGCCCCGCAAAGAGGCCGAAGCCATGGCCATGCAGTATCTGGAGCGGGTGCGTATTGCCGAGCAGGCCAAGAAGTATCCCGGCCAGCTCTCCGGCGGCCAGCAGCAGCGGGTAGCGATTGCCCGCTCGCTGTGCATGCATCCGGACGTGATGCTGTTCGATGAGCCCACCTCGGCCCTCGACCCGGAGATGATCAAGGAAGTACTGGACGTGATGATCGAACTGGCCGAAGAGGGTATGACCATGCTCTGCGTGACCCATGAAATGGGCTTCGCCAAGACCGTGGCCGACCGCGTGATCTTCATGGACCAAGGACAAATCATCGAAGAGAACGCGCCGGAGCCGTTCTTCAACAACCCGCAGTCCGAGCGTACCCAGCTCTTCTTGAGCCAGATTCTGGGGCATTAAGTCAGCTTACAGCGCCCCACAGTGCTGAACCTGGGCCTCCTATGAGGCCCATTTTTATGGGTTTTCTACGCCACAACACCACAACGAGCGAGTCATCATGGAAAAGCTATTTATCGATCGTGCACCGCAACCCATTGCGCCGTTTTCACACGCCTGCCGCGTGGGGGATTTGGTGTTCATCACCGGCCAGATGCCCACGGTGCCGGAAACCAATGAGATGCTGCTAGGCACCTTTACCGAACAAACGCACCGGGTGATGCAGAACCTGGCCATCGTACTGGAAGAGGTGGGCAGCCGCTTCGAGTACGTGGTGCAGTCGCGGGTGTTCATCACCAATATGGGGCACTTCGATGAAGTGAACCGGGTCTACGCCAGCTATTTCGACAAGCCGCTGCCCACCCGCACCTGCATTGGCGTGACTGGGCTTGCGGGCGGCGCGGATGTGGAGGTGGATATGATCGCCTGGATTCCTCCCAAAGAGGGTGCTTAACCGCCGACGAGGGTAATGCTGGCGGGTAGCAGCGCAGGCTGCTCCCGATGCTGTGTCAGCGGCTTGCCCGCCAGCGCCGTGAGCAGAATTTGTAGCGGATCGCCGTGGCTGACGATCAGCACCGTTTCGTTAGTAAAGCGCTGCTCCAAGGCTTCCAGCACGGCACACATCCGTGCTGCTACTCGGCTAACCGGCTCTACCTGCCACTGGGTATGCTCGGCGCTCTTGGCATCGAAGGCCCACACGTCTGGGTAGTGGCTATCCGCCTGCCCCTCCAATTCGCCAAAGTGGCGCTCCCTCAAGCCCGCCTCTTGCTGCATTCCCACCCCAAACGCGGCGGCCACTCGGGCGGCGGTGTGTGTCGTACGTAAAAAGTCCGAATGCACGATCTGTGTCGGCACCGGCCAGGACCACTGCGCCAGCGCTTCGGCGAGTTGCTGTTCACCCTGCTCTGATAACCCGTAGTTCGCCAGGCCCTGCTCCGGAGAGCTGATGATTTTCCCCTGAGCGTTGGCCTGGCTATGGCCATGGCGCATCAGCAGATAGCGGTTTCGCCAATGGTAGGAGGGGGTCAGGAAAGTGTTTGACATATCTTTGTAACAAACCCTAGATTGAAGATGCTCGTTTTCGAAAAATAAACATCTGCGCTTTTAAATGTCCATTTGCGAAACAGACGCTGATCGAAGCACACACTTGCGACGCAGCAGTGGGCATACGCGACAACAATAATGCACGTAAGAGGCTGACTATGAAAACGCTACATCTGCGCAAGCGTCCGCTTGCCATGCTCACGGCTATCTCGCTACTTCCCCTTGCGTTACTCTCCAGCCCTGCCTACGCCGAATGCGAGCGGGGCGACTTGGACACCCTTTACTGCGATGAAAATGGTGACATGGTCGCCGACCGCCCGGCCGATGAGTCGGAATGGGCCAACCCCGACACGCTGATTTTTGCCTATACCCCAGTGGAAGATCCCGCCATTTATTCCGATATCTGGCAGCCCTTTATCGACCACTTATCGGACGTCACCGGGCGCGATGTGCGCTTCTTTGCGGTGCAGTCGAATGCCGCCCAGGTAGAAGCCATGCGCAGCGGTCGTCTTCATATCGCGGGGTTCTCTACTGGCCCAACGCCGTTTGCGGTCAACCTAGCCGGTGCCGTGCCCTTTGCGCTGATGGGCTCTGATGACGGCCAGTTCGGTTACACCCTGCAGCTATTTACCCACGTCGACTCGGACATCGAGACGCTGGAAGACTTGAAAGGGAAGCGCGTGGCGCATACCTCGCCCACTTCGAACTCGGGCAACTTAGCGCCGAGAGCGCTCCTGCCCGAGCTGGGCATCACGCCGGAAAAGGATTACGAGGTGGTTTACTCCGGTAGCCACGATCAATCCATGCTGGGCGTGGTAGCCAGAGATTACGATGCTGCTCCGGTCGCCTCTGAAGTCGTCGAGCGCATGGCCGCGCGTGGCCTTTACGATACCGACGATGTTCGACTGATCTACGAATCCGATCGCTTCCCCACTACCTCGTATAACTACGCTTATAACCTACATCCTGACGTAGTAGAGAAAATCGAAGAAGCGTTTTTTACTTTCGATTTCGTGGGCACCGAGCTAGGTGACGAATTCGAAGGCGTCGAGAAGTTCATCCCCATCACCTACAAAGACAACTGGCAGGTGATTCGCACCATTCAGGCCGCCAATGGCGTGACCTACACGCCTGACAACCTGGAGTAACGCGTGCTGCGCCGCTTGTCGCGGCGCGGTTCTTCGTCTTTCGATGGATGCGGACACATGCTGGAAATCACGAATTTGGTCAAACGATATGGCCACAGCGAGGCCGTGCTGAAAGGCCTCGATTTGAAGGTGGAGGGCAACAGCGTGGTGTCTATCGTAGGTGCCTCCGGCGCCGGTAAAAGCACCATGTTGCGCTGTATCAATCGCTTGGTAGAGCCCACCTCTGGCTCAATCAAACTCAATGGCACCGAACTTGTGAACCTGAAAGGGGCCGAACTGCGCCGGGCACGCCGTAAAATTGGCATGGTGTTTCAAGGATTCAACTTACTTGATCGGTTAACCGTGATGGAGAACGTGCTGGCAGGGCGGCTAGGCTACGTCAGCTTTTACCAAGCCATTTCACGCCGCTACCCACCCGCCGATATCGAGCGTGCGTTTGTGCTCATGGAACGCGTAGGCATTGCCCACTACGCTAACAAGCGCGCAGACGAGCTGTCTGGTGGCGAGCGCCAGCGGGTGGGCGTTGTACGTGCTTTGATGCAAGAGCCGGACGTGTTGCTGGCAGATGAACCCACCGCCTCGCTGGACCCGCGCACCTCCGAGCAAATCATGATGCTGCTACAGAGCCTGGCGAACGAGCTGTCGCTGCCGGTATTGATCAACATCCATAACGTCGCCCAAGCCAAAACCTATACCGAGCGCATCGTGGGCCTGCGTCACGGCAAGATGATTTTTGACGGCCAGCCTGGGGATTTCAATAAAGACGCGTTGGACGCCATTTATGGCGGCATCGAAGCGCCGGACGATGCCATCACCGAGACGCCGGGCACCGCCGTGGAGGGGGCACGCCATGACGCCGTCTAACCCGCCCACGCCTAGAGCCTGGAAAAAGCCACCGTTTATCGCCAACCCACTGCTGCGCTACGGATTACTCGTGATGACAGTAGGGTATCTGGTGTGGGCGTTTGGCTCGCTGCCCTTTAACTGGGAACGTATTTCGGAGGGTCTCCCCCGCGCGGCGCGCATTTTTAGCGGCGGTTTTCCGCCGAACCTAGAGCGCTATGAGCTACTGCTCACCGGGTTTAAAGAGAGCTTTCAAATTGCCATTCTCGCCACGCTATTAGGGGTGTTGCTCTCGATTCCATTTGCGGTGATGGCTGCCCGTAATATCGCGCCGCTGCCTGTTTACCTGTTAGGGCGCAGCATCATCATTATTTCGCGTAGCTTTCACCCCGTGATTGTCGCCATCCTGTTCGTTGCCGCCGTGGGATTTGGCCCGCTGGCGGGAATACTCACGCTGACACTCTACTCCATTGGCTTTGTCGGTAAGCTGCTCGCTGAAGAGATAGAGGAGATCGACTGGGGCCAAGTAGAGGCCATGCGTTCGACCGGGGCTGGCTATCTCGTTACGCTGTTTTATGCGGTGTTCCCACAAATTCTGCCACGCCAAGTCGGTCTGTCCATGTACCAGCTCGATAGTAATCTGCGTGCTTCTGCCGTCGTGGGCATCGTCGGTGCAGGCGGCATTGGTGGCACCTTGATGAATGCCTTTGGGCGCTACGATTACGACTTTGCGTTTGCCATCTTACTGGTCATTATCGCGGTGATTCTGCTCAGCGAAGGGATCAGCGGCTGGGTGAGGAAAAAAATATGGTAGATCGCGAACAGCTACTCGCTGACCGTATTTGGCAGCGTTACGACCGCAAAGAGCGGCTGATCCGTTACGCCGCCCTGCTCGCCACGCTGATGCTGGTGTTTTGGGCCGTGCGTGATATCGATATTTTTTGGCCCTGGGTGTGGGATGCTCCCAACCAAATATCGAACCTCGGGGCGCGCATGTGGCCGCCAAGCGCGGTCGGACTCAGCGGTATTCTCAATGCGCTCATGGAAACCGTGCATATCGCCACGCTGGCGACGTTCCTGACGATTTTTCTAGCCTTACCTGTTGCCTACATGGCGGCCCAAAACACCACACCTAACCGCGCTTGCCTGTGGTTAGGCCGTTTCATTTTGGTCTCTAGCCGCTCGGTGAATACGATCATCTGGGCCCTGCTGTTCGTGGCCATTTTTGGGCCCGGCGTGCTGGCGGGCATTCTGGCCATCGTCTTTCGTTCCATTGGTTTTATCGGCAAACTCATGGGCGAAGCCATCGAAGAGATCGACCGCCGCCCCGTGGAAGCCATGGAGGCGACGGGAGCATCGAAAGCGAAAGTCGTGGCCTACGCCATCGTGCCCCAGGTGATGCCTGCCTTTTTTGCCATCGTGGTGCTGCGCTGGGATATCAACATTCGTGAATCCACGGTATTGGGCTTGGTAGGCGCAGGGGGCATTGGGGTCATTCTGCAAGGCGCGATCGATACCTTTGCCTGGCCAACCGTGGCGACCATTCTCATCGCCATTATCGTGCTGGTACTGCTCGGCGAAGCGGTGACCAGCCTGCTGCGCAGTAAGGTACTTTAACGGGCCTTGGGGCAAATGGGCAGGCGTTTGACCAAACCCTAAACGCTTGCCATGGTTAAAGGGTAATCAACGACATGGAGGACGTATGACAATGACCACCTATATCGTGGTAGCCGATGCCGCACGCGCACGTATCTTCACCCGTGATGCGCTCCATCTCGCCGAGCAGGAGAGCTTGGTACACGCCGCAGGCAGACTGCATGAAGGCGACTTGATCACGGACCGTCGCGGTGCCGACGTCCACGAGTCGACGTCGACGTCATCACGCTCCTCTGGCGAAGAGGGCGCAGCCTCTCAACATGAAAACGAGCTATTTGCCAAAGAAGTCGCCCAGCGACTCTATGCTGCCCGGGTAGACAACCGCATGGAGAAGCTGATCATGGTCGCGCCTCCCAAGTTCTTGGGTCTGCTCAAAGAAAAACTCGATAATCCCACGCAAAAGCTGGTCACGCATACGC
The DNA here is from genome assembly GCF_022348105.1 of Halomonas sp. MMH1-48. Lineage (NCBI taxonomy): Bacteria > Pseudomonadati > Pseudomonadota > Gammaproteobacteria > Oceanospirillales > Halomonadaceae > Halomonas > Halomonas sp. MMH1-48. Next base: position 165,515 of record NZ_JAKRFL010000004.1, on the reverse strand, counting down.
TATCGAAAGATTTTAGCAAGGCCTCGTTGGCCGACATCCAACAGGCGGTCAGCGATTTGCGTTAGTCAACGCAGTTAGCACTTACTTACTATTTTCCTGCTTTTTGCTAAAGACAGCGTCGCTCTCGCCGATACCCATCATGAATCCTGATGATCCCGAGAGCGACCATGTTTTCCTCCCTACGTACACGCATCCTTCTGGCGGCCCTCATGGCTATCGTGTTGGCTTTGACGGCCAATGGTATTGCCAGCTACACCACCGTTAAGCATCATAATAGTGAACAGGTAAACCGCAATCTCAGCGCTGTTGTGAATGGAAACACACAGGCCATTAACGAATGGTTCAACGCTCGCTTTACGATGCTGGCCAGCATGGAGCATGCCGTTGGTAGCGAGGCACCGCTACAAGCGCTGCGGCAGCTAGCCGACTCTGGCGACTTTATGACCGCCTACATCGCGTACCCGTCTACCTCAGAAGGGATTTTCTCAGACGGCTGGCAACCTCCCAGCGATTATGACCCGCGCCAGCGCCCTTGGTACCAAGGTGCCGTGAGCGCACAGGACACCATCATTACTGCCCCTTATGTCGATGCGCAAACAGGCGGTTTGATCGTGACCTTCGCTCGGCCTTTCTATCAGAATGGTGACCTCACCGCCGTGGTAGGCGCCGACATCACGATTGCCGACGTCATCGATATCGTCGCTAGTATCGCGCCGACCCCATCCAGTTTCGGCTTTCTAACGACGAGCGACGGCACTCTGGTCGCCCACCCCGACGCGTCACTGACGCTGGAGCCTGCAAGCGCGCTTAGCGATGCGCTCACCCCTTCCGACCTGACACGCATCGTGCAAGCGGACACCCCGCAACCGCTCACCCTACAAGGCAACGACAAACTCCTGATGGGCAGCAGTGTAGGTGGCAACAGCGGTTGGCAGTTGGTCGTGGCGCTGGATGACGCAGAAGCCACGGCAGGTCTACGCGCCATTGCGACAACGTCCATCGTGACGCTGCTGATCGTTGCGGCCATCACGGCCGTCGTGTTTGGCATGCTGCTGTCACTGCTGCTGCGTCGTCTACTAGGCGTCCGCAATGCGATGGATAACATCGCCTCGGGTGAAGGGGACCTGACTCAGCGCTTGCCGGAAGAAGGCACCGACGAAGTCGCCCAAATCGCCAGTGCTTTCAATCGCTTCGTGGGCAAGATGGAAGCAGTCTTGATCGACGTGCGTACCAGCAGCGAATCGGTGCACCACGCCGCCAACGAGATTGCCATGGGTGGACAAGATCTTTCCCGCCGCACCGATAACGCCGCTTCGAGCCTGCAGCAGACCTCGGCGTCAGTCGAAGAGATCACCAGCACCGTGGCGCATACGGCGGCCTCGGCCCAGGAAGCCAACAAGCTTTCCCACGCGGCCACCGAAGTCGCCAAAGAGGGTGGGCAGGTCGTGTCGAACGTAGTCACCACCATGGAAGACATCTCCAACGCCTCCCATAAGATTGGCGAGATCGTCACGCTGATGAACAGCATCGCCTTCCAGACCAACCTGCTGGCCCTCAACGCCTCGGTCGAAGCCGCCCGCGCAGGCGAACACGGTCGCGGTTTTGCCGTCGTGGCGGATGAAGTGCGCAAATTGGCGGGCCGTAGTAGCGATGCAGCCAGCGATATCCAGCAATTGATCGAGGACTCCCAAGCCAAGGTGAATAACGGCACCTCCTTGGTGCGTAATGCTGGCAGCACCATGCAGGATATCGTCGCACATATCACCCGCGTCACCGACGTCCTGGAAGAGATCAACGCGGCCACCAGCGAGCAGAGCGACGGCATCAAACAGGTCAATATTGCGGTCGCCGAACTGGACCGGATGACCCAAGAGAACGCCGCCATGGTCGAAGAGTCGACCACCGCCGCCGAGCAGTTGAAAGAGCAAGCGGATCACCTGACCGGCACGATCAGCAGTTTCAAACTTTCTAAAGCGGCATCACCCACGCTACAAGCGCCGCAGGATCGCTTACCGCGCACTACAGAGAGTTTCTAACCGTCAGTCACTCCATGGCCGCTTCCGCCCTCACGTCTGCGGAGGCGGCCATGTCACGCGTTAGCCATGAATCTTTGTTCTACTGATTCGAAGATGGCACCCGATAGGCTCTTTCGCCGTTTGCTGAAACAGGACCGCGCTTCTATGCACTTTCGCTCCCTTCGCTCTCTCGTTTTGGCGTTGGCAGGCCCTTGCCTGCTCGCCGTTGTTGCCGCGCTGGTGGTTTATAACCTCATCGCGGCCGCCCGCACCCAACAAACCGTCGAAGAGCACACCCAAACGCTCATGCAAAGCGCACTGGACGCGCGACTCGATGCCATTGCCCAAGCAGAAGGGGAGCGGATTCAACGCGAGCTGGACAAGGCCATGACGTTGGCCAGCCAGCTCGCCACCACCAACGCCCTCATGGGCGTGGAAGATGCCGAAGGCCAGCGCGCGCTCTATCTGAGCCGCCGTCAGCTCTCCAATTTGGTGCGGCAAACGGTGGCTGACAACCCGGCGCTATTGGATGCCTTCATCGGCTGGGAGCCCAACGCCTTTGGTGACGATGCCCGCTTTGCTGGCGACGAGCGCTACGGCCACGATGGCAGCGGCCGCTTCATGCCCTGGTGGTACCGCACCGGGGATGGCTCGCTCGACGTCTTGCCACTGGGTGACACCATGGAGAGCGACACCCGCCTAGCCAGCGGCGTGCGAGAGGGAGAGTACTACCTTTGCCCGCGCGAAACGCTCGCCCCCTGTGTGATCGACCCAGCCGCCTACGATTACGACGGCGAGACACAGCTGGTCACCTCGTTTAACGCACCGATTTTGGTGAATGGCGAATTTCGCGGCGTGGCTGGGGTCGACCTCTCGCTGAACTTCATCCAAACGCTGCTGAGCGACGCTAACGCCGCGCTGTATGACGGCGCAGGCCGGATGGCGCTGGTTGCCGGGCGCGGCGGCTTGGTGGCGGACACCCACGGTGAAGAGGCCCTGGGCCTGCCTGCCAGCAACGCACTGAGCGACACGGCGCTTGACGGCATTGCCGAAGCCACGACACAAGGCAGCCTCTACAGCAGCATGGCCAACGGCATGTTTCAGCGCTACCAGCCGCTGACCATTGGCGATACCGAACAGCCATGGGTGCTGGTACTACAGTTGCCCGAGTCCGTCGTGCTCGCCGAACTCAACGCGCTACAGAACGTTTTGAGCGACCAGCGCCAGCAAAACACCCTGGGCATGACGCTGGTGGGGCTGCTAGTGGCAGCCATCGGCATCGCCGCACTGTGGTGGATTGGTGGCCGCATTGCCCGACCGCTCAAGCGCTTAGCGAACAGAATGGAAGAGATCGCCTCTGGAAATGGCGATCTCACTCAGCGCCTGCCCGTGCATGGCCGCGATGAAAGCGCCGCCGTGGCCGAGCAGTTCAACGCCTTTGCCGAAAAAATTCAGGCCATCCTTCTGGACGTGCGGCGCAGTAGTGAGGCCGTGAACCACGCGGCCAGCGAGATCACCCAGGGCGGCCATGACCTCTCACGGCGCACCGAGCAAGCCGCTGCTAGCCTGCAAGAAACGTCGGCAGCGATGGAAGAGATCAGCAGTACCGTCAGCCACACCACCCACGCTTCCCAAGGGGCCAGCGGGCTGTCCAACACCGCCTCGCAGCTAGCTTCCCGTACCGACAAAGCGTTTGTTGAGGTAGTCTCGACCATGGATGACATCCGTGCGACCTCGGCAGAGATTCAAAGCATCGTCAGCGTGATCGACGGGATTGCCTTTCAAACCAACCTGCTGGCCCTCAACGCCTCCGTGGAAGCAGCGCGGGCTGGCGAGCACGGGCGCGGCTTTGCCGTAGTGGCCGATGAAGTGCGCAAGTTGGCCTCGCGCAGCAGCGACGCCGCCAAGGACATCCGACAGCGTATCGACGCGTCTGCCGACAAGGTCGAAAGCGGCACGCAACTGGTGCGCGATGCCGAGGCCGCCATGCACGAGTTGGCCGATAGCGTGACGCGCGTCACCCACATGCTCGGCGATATCAGCACCGCCGCCGGTGAGCAAAACGACGGCATCAATCAAGTCAGCATCGCGGTGAGCGATCTGGACCAAATGACCCAGCAAAACGCCGCTCTAGTGCAAGAGTCCACCACCGCAGCGGAGCAGCTCAAAGACCAGGCGGACAGGCTGGCCGCGCTGGTGGGAGGCTTTACGCTGGAAGCATCACAGCAACCGGCCCAGACGCTGCCAAGCCCTGACGAGGCCAAGGTTTAGCCGCTAGGGAATCGGCGGCAGCGGGATATCGTCGCTGCGCTTGGCCCCGGCGGTCATTTCGCGACAGAGACGTAAAAACTCGCGCACGCCGGTGGTCAGGTACTTGTGACGATGCCAGATGAACGTGAACTGGCGTTTTAAATCCAGCTCCGGCGTGGGCAGCGGCACCAGGCTACCGCGCCGGAAGGCATCGCGCAGCGCCAGCCGCGAAACGCAGCCAATGCCCAGCCCCGACTCCACCGCGCGCTTGATGCCCTCGGTATGTTCCAGTTCCAGCAGGGTATTGAACCGGCTGCGGCGGTGGCGGGCGGCATGTTCCAGCGTCATGCGTGTCCCCGAGCCCTCCTCACGCATGATCCAGTCTTCGCGCAGCAGTTGATCCAGCTCCAAGTGCTCGCGTCCCGCCAGCGGGTGACGCGGCGAGCAGAACACGCACAGCTCATCCTCGACCCAGGGCTGGCTGATGATCATGTCGTCATCGCACTGCCCCTCGATCAGCCCTAAATCTAACGAGTGCTGGCGCACGCCTTCGATGATATGCCGCGTGTTGCGCACCGCCAGCCGAACTCGACTGCCGGGATAGCGCTGCATGAAATCACTGATCAGCAGCGTGGCGAGATAGTTGCCGATGGTGAGTGTGGCCCCCACGTCCAAAGCTCCCACGCCCTGTTGGCCCCGCAGCAACTCTTCGACCTCCTCGGCGCGGTCCAGCAGCGCCACCGCCTTGGGCAGTAGCTGAAAGCCGAGCGCGTTGAGTTTCAGCCGTTTCCCAATGCGGTCGAGCAGCTGGCAGTCGAACTGGCGCTCCAGCTCGGCCAGCGCCGTACTGGTGGCCGATTGCGACATGGCCAGCGCACGCGCCGCGTGGGAAACGCTCTCGTGCTGGGCAACGGCCACGAAGACCTCTAGCTGCCGCAGGGTGTAATGCATGACCAAAACCTCTCTGTCGAGTGAGCGGCGAAGGGCTATATCGATTTTAAAGATAAGCGTTATCAAGATAATTTGCTTAACAGATATACCACCCTTTATTTAGAATTAGCAGCAACCTATAGAGATAATTTTTATTCTTTTTTGGAATATGGCGAGCAAGGCTTAGGCTGCGCCGCCTCTGGAGGAGTGAGCATGAGCAAGTTTGCCCTGGAAGAAGTGCTAAGCGTTCACCACTGGAACGATACCCTGTTCAGCTTCCGCACCACTCGCGAGCGCAGCCTGCGCTTCAAGAACGGCCAGTTCGTCATGATCGGCTTGGAAGTGGACGGCAAACCGCTGATGCGCGCGTACTCCATCGCCAGCCCCAACTACGAAGATCACCTGGAGTTCTTCAGCATCAAGGTGCCGGATGGCCCGCTCACCTCGCGCCTGCAGCACCTGCAGGTAGGCGACCAGATCATGGTCAGCCGCAAGCCGACCGGCACGCTGGTGTGCGACGACCTGCTGCCAGGCCGTAACCTCTACATGCTCTCGACCGGCACCGGCTTGGCGCCGTTCATGAGCCTGATTCAGGACCCGGAAGTCTACGAGCGCTTCGAGAAAGTCGTGCTGGTACACGGCGTGCGCGAAGTCTCCGAGCTGGCCTACGCCGACTTCATCACCAAAGAGCTGCCCGCCCACGAATACCTGGGCGAAGAGATCGCCGAGAAGCTGGTGTACTACCCCACGGTGACTCGCGAAGAGTTTCACACCATGGGTCGCCTGACCGACCATATTCGCACCGGCAAGCTGTTCGAAGACACCGGCCTACCCCCCATCGACCCGCGCCAAGACCGCGCGATGATTTGCGGCAGCCCGGCGATGCTGGACGACACCAGCGCCCTGCTCGACGAGCTGGGCCTGAACATCTCCCCGCGTATGGGCGAGCCGGGCGACTACGTCATCGAACGCGCCTTCGTTGAGAAGTGAGCCCCGTTCGAAGGGTGAAGGGTGAATAGGAAATCGTAGCCCGTGTCATCGTCGCCTTATGCACAAAGCCCCTGTGGATATTATCCACAGGGGCTTTGTCGATTCAGCGCGACTCACTGTTCACGCCTTACCATTCACCGTGGTTAGACAGCGTCTTTACCGGTTTCGCCGGTCCGGATACGGATGACCTGCTCGAGCGGCATCACGAAGATTTTACCGTCACCGATTTTGCCGGTATTGGCGACCTGGGTAATCGCGTCGATCACCTGCTCGGCCATATCGTCGTCGACGGCGACTTCCAGCTTCACCTTGGGCAGGAAATCCACCACGTACTCTGCGCCACGGTAGAGCTCCGTGTGGCCCTTCTGGCGGCCAAAGCCTTTCACTTCCGTGACCGTAATGCCTTGCACGCCGATATCCGAGAGCGATTCGCGTACGTCATCAAGCTTGAAGGGCTTGATAATGGCTGAGATCAATTTCATTGCGACATCCTCTAGCTTGGTGGCCCGCTGTCATGCAGACAGCGTTATTAACCGATTGTCATAACCATCGAGGTTAGCGGGGCGCTCACGTAGCCAAGCCCGTTACCCAGTCGATTAAGCATACACCGCCAAGGGCGGAGAATAAAAAATCCGAACGTCACTAGCTCATAACCTTCGACGTACCGCATATCCATCAACGACAAAAAGGCCTCCCACTCGGGGAGGCCACAAGGAGCACGCCAGCTCACATGATTAGCGCAAGCTTATTTCTTGACGCTAAACTCGGGGTAGGCTTCCAGACCGCATTCAGCGATATCGACGCCTTCATACTCTTCTTCTTCGCTCACGCGAATGCCCATGACCGCTTTCAGCACCAGCCATACCACAAGGCTTGCGATGAAGACCCAGCCAAAGATGCCCACGATACCGATTAACTGCGCACCGAAAGAGGCATCGCCATTGGTGAGCGGCACAGCCAGCACGCCCCAGATACCGACCACACCGTGCACGGAGATCGCACCCACCGGATCGTCCAGCTTCAGCTTGTCCAGCGTGACGATCGCAGCGACGACGATCAGGCCACCTACTGCGCCGATGATGGCGGCGCCCAGCGCCGAGGGAGAGAGCGGATCCGCAGTGATGGCGACCAGGCCAGCCAGCGCACCGTTCAGCGCCATGGTGAGATCCGCTTTACGGAACCATAGCTTGGCCAGCACCAGAGCGGCAATCACACCGCCTGCTGCCGCAGCGTTCGTGTTGACGAATACTTGCGCAACGTTGTTGGCAGAGCCGATATCGGACATTTTCAGCTCGGAACCACCGTTGAAGCCGAACCAGCCCATCCATAGGATGAAAGTACCCAACGTGGCCAGCGGCATGTTGGCACCGGGAATTGCATGGATAGAGCCGTCTTTACCGTACTTGCCTTTACGCGGGCCCAGGACGAGTACACCTGCCAGCGCGGCGGCCGCACCCGCCATGTGGACGATGCCAGAACCGGCATAGTCAGAGTAACCCACTTCGGACAGCCAGCCGCCGCCCCAGGTCCAGTAGCCCGACACCGGGTAGATGAACGCCGTCATCACCACGGCGAAAGCCAGGAAGGCCCACAGCTTCATACGCTCAGCAACCGCACCCGAGACAATCGACATGGCGGTGGCAACGAACACCACCTGGAAGAAGAAGTCAGAACGCATGGAGTAGTAAGGCGCATCGTCGCCACCGGCCAGCACCGCATCGACGCTGTTCTCGGTACCGATCAAGAAGCCCAAGTTCGGCAAGAAGCCGCCTGCGCTGCTGGAGTACATGATGTAATAACCCACCAGCAGGTACATGGTGCAAGCAATCGCAAACAGCGCGATGTTTTTGGTCAGAATTTCGGCGGTATTCTTGGAGCGAACCAAGCCCGCTTCCAGCATCGCGAAGCCAGCGGCCATCCACATGACCAGCACGCCGCAGATCAAGAAGTAGAACGTATCGAGCGCATAGCTCAAATCAGCTAACTCATTCATGAGGTGTTCCCCGTTGGTACTTAAGAAGAGGTACTTGGAAGATGTACGTGGCAGCGCGGCGACATCATCAGCCGCCCAGCATTACCCTTACACGGCATCTGCACCGCGCTCACCGGTACGAATACGGATCACATCTTCCAACGGCGTGACGAACACTTTGCCGTCGCCGATTTTGCCGCTATTCGCTGCGTTACAGATGGCGTCCAGCACGCTTTCCAGGCGTGCATCGTCCACGGCGACTTCCACTTTCACCTTTGGCAGAAAATCGACCACGTATTCCGCGCCGCGGTAGAGTTCGGTATGACCTTTCTGGCGGCCAAAGCCTTTCACTTCGGTTACCGTAATCCCTTGAACGCCGTTGTCGGCGAGTGCTTCACGAACGTCGTCAAGCTTGAATGGCTTGATGATAGCGGTGATGAGTTTCATCCCGGATCTCCCCTGCTGGATCAGTCCCACTCGGTGAAAAGCGGCATGGCCGCCCGAATTTAGTGCTTGCCCTACTAATGCGCATACCGTGCCACCCGCTTTTTTATTATTAACTTTCAATTACTTAAAATAATTATATAAGCAATTCACGGTAGCTTAGACGTGCTACCCAATGAGGCTCACCCTGGCTTTGCACCATTAATGAACATTAATAAAAGCTAGCCGCTCCATTTCGATGCATTGATTCTTCCCGCTCACCACGCTTAATTCACACGCGGCGCATGCGAATCGGCGTCGGGTTGCGTATCCTTACTGACAAGCAGTTCATATTCATGCATGCCCTTTCAAGGAGAGAGCCATGGCGCCCCAAGATCGCATTAGCCGCTTAGCCCAGCAGATCGGCGACCGTCTGCAGAATGCGTCGCAAGCCCCGGAAGATATTCAAAAAGGTGTCCAGCAGGTGGTACGCGGCGCCTTTGACCGCCTGGAGCTGGTATCGCGGGAAGATTTCGATATTTTGATGGATGTGCTGCAGCGCACGCGCTCGCGGGTTGAAGCCTTAGAGCGCCAAGTGGCCAGCCTGGAAGCGGCCGTAGAAGCCTCTAGCAACACCGCGTCCACGCCCGTAGAAGCCGAAGTGCCGCCCGCCCCTGTGCACCCCTCCGGGACGACGAAACCAACGTCCGATAAACCGTCCACTGGCGATACTGAGTAAGCCGCCGTTGTGCTCAGAATGGGGCAGGCTGAGCTGCCCCAAATTAGCGAACAAGAATCACTATCATTGACTCCCGTCGCGATAGTGCTATCGTGCGTTGATTGGCTGCCTCATTCACGATAGCGACGGCTCAGATGCCCCCGCAGGAACGCCTCATCACGCCCGAAATCACCCACCGCTCGCTGGTCCAGCTTGGCCAACGATTTGGCATTCACTACCGCGTGGACGGCACCCCTTTACAACACCAGCCGGTCGCGCTGGGCCATGTGCACGATGTTGGCTTACCCCAAGGGCTGCACCTAACGCTGTCTAATCTGCAAGTAGAGCGCGGCTATACCTCCACGTCTTACCAAAGCGTCCCCTGGTTCTTTAGCATTATTTTGGAAGGCACGATTCAACTACAAATAGGCCAGCAGCACCTGCAGCTAGGTGCCGGGGAGGGAGTGTGCGCTCACTTTGATGCCCACCACCCGCTAACGGTGCACCAACCGGCTCAGCCGCGCCTGAGTACCGTGAATATTGCGGTGCGTACGACCGCACCGTTAGGGCTCCCCGCTCCCGGCAGCCAACCGGCCTTGCACCGTTGGCGGCTGCCGAGTGCCTTACACCAGCACCTTTGCACCATAAGTGAGCAACCACCCACCACCTGGCGCCAGCCCCTCGTGTGGCAAGGTCTCGCGATACAACTGATTGGCCTGGGACTACCGGAAACGACGCCCGCACTCCCCAAGCATCACGGCCTCTCCACCCGAGACAGACGCCGCCTAGCAGCGCTGCACGCGCGCATCACTCAGCATCCCGCCGAGCCCTATAGCCTCGCGGCTCTAGCCAAAGAGGCCGCCATGAGCGCCAGCAGCCTGCGGCAGAAATTTCGTGCCTACTACGGCTGCACACTGTTCGACTACATTCGCCAAGCGCGCCTGGAGCAGGCGCACGCATCGTTGCGCCAAGGCCACAGCGTTCAACACACGGCCCACCGCTGCGGTTACCGCCATGCCAGCAATTTTTCGAGCGCCTTTAAGCGCCACTTCGGTGTTTCCCCTCACGAGCTTCAACGGGACAAGCCATAAGTCATCGTTCCCTTGATGCGATCACTTATGACAGCGCGCATAGCAGGCTTGGCATAACGCATACCTTTACGATGCCATAAAAAGTAATAATTCTCATTGCTCAATAAAACTGATTCCACTTCCTCTCAGGATCACTTATGGCCTCCCTCCATCGTCCGTTCTTATTGGCTCCACTCACTAGCGCGCTGCTGATGGTGCTGATGTCACCCGTGGCGGCACAAACCAGCACGCCCTTGGCCACGGTTACCGTGACGGCTCAACAAGCAGCCACCAAAGTCGCCACGCCTTTTATTGAAACGCCGCAGAGCGTCTCAACCATCACCGATACGCAGATGACACAGCGCGGTGTCACCACGGTGCAACGCGCTACCGACTACACGCCCGGCGTGTACAGCAATCAAATAGGGGCTTCCAACCGTTTTGATTACCTGGTGCTGCGCGGCTTCTCCGATGGCAGCTTGAGCAACACCTTTTTAGATGGTTTGAAGGTGATGGGGGACGCCAACTCCCATAGCAGCATGCGCATCGACCCCTGGTTTCTAGACAGCATCGAGGTGGTGCGCGGCCCGGCGTCCGTGCTGTATGGCCGTGCCTCACCGGGCGGCGTGGTGGCTCTTAACAGTAAACGCCCCGAGTTCGAGCCGGGCGGCGAGCTGCGCTTCAGTGTCGGCAACAATAACCAGCGCAGTGCCGCGTTCGATCTCACGGGCCCGCTGGGGGCAGAGCAGCGCGTCGCGTTTCGGCTCACCGGCATTGCCAGCGCCGCCGATACCCAGTTTGGCCCAGCCGAGGAGGAGCGCTACGCCATTGCGCCACGGCTGACCTGGGACATGACCGACGCTACCAGCCTCACCGTAGAAGCCTACCTGCAAGATGAACCAGAAGGCGGCTACCACTCCGGCGTACCCTATGAAGGCGCGGTGATCGCTCGCAATGGCCGCCAAATAAGCAATAACTTCTTCGATGGCGAAGCCGACTACGACGCCTATCAGCGCACCCAGCGCATGCTTGGCTATACCCTCGAACATCGCTTTAACGACCTCGTGTCCGCCCGCCAACTGCTGCGCTATCTCAATTCAGACGTGACGCTGAATCAGGTGTACGGCTTTGGCTGGGCATCGCCGACCTCCAACGAACTGGCCCGCTACTACTCCGGCAGCGAGGAGTCGCTTCAGGCCCTGACGGTGGATAATCAGTTAGAAGCGCGACTGACCAACGGCTTCATGGAGCACACCCTGCTGCTCGGCGCGGATTACCAGCAACGCGAGAACGAGGTTGCTTGGCCTTCCGGCGCGTTCCCCTCGCTGGATGCCTTCAACCCAGTCTACGGTAGCGAGCCGCTGGTGTTCTACGCGCCCGTTCAGGAGAACCACGAGCTGGAGCAAACCGGGGTCTATCTGCAGGATCAGATCGCCATTGACCAGTGGCGCGTGACGCTGGGCGGGCGTTTTGACTGGGTCAATATCGACAACACCAACCGCGACAGCGGCGCTACCAGCGCGCTCAGCGACACCCAGTTTAGCGGCCGCGCCGGGGTGGTGTACCTGTTCGATAACGGCATCGCACCTTATGCCAGCTACTCGACGGCCTTTACCCCCACCAGCTTTGTGGATGCCAACGGCGACCTGCTTTCTCCCATGGAAGGCGCGCAGTGGGAAACCGGCGTGAAATACCAGCCCAACGAACAGCAGCAGTACAGCGCAGCGCTGTTCCACATCAGCCAGGAGAACGTGGCGACCAAAGAGCAGCCCACCGACCCCTACCGCGCTGTAGGCGAGATCGAGTCGCAAGGTATCGAACTGGAAGCCCAAACACAGCTCACCGAGGCGCTCTCGCTTCAGGCGGGCTACAGCTTTACCGACATTACTTACGCCAAAAGCGACGACGGCAACCAGGGCAATCACGCTATTTACTCACCCCGCCACCAAGTGCAGCTGTGGGGTCACTATGCCGTGCAGGAAGGCTGGCTGAGTGGTGTGGATGTTGGCATAGGCGTGCGCCACTACGCAGACATTGCCGCCGACCGCGCCAACACCGCCACGGTGCCGGATTACACATTGGTTGACGCCACGCTGGGCTACGACTGGCGCCAAGTAGGCTTGAACGGCGTCGAAACCCGCCTGAATGTGCACAATGCGTTGGACAAAGCGTACGTGGCATCGTGTAACTCACTGGAGTACTGCTACTTCGGTGCCGAACGCGGTATCACTGCCAGCGTTCACTACCGCTTCTGAGCATCGCCCACCAAGCCCACACCCAGGCCTACGCAACCTGCGCTTGCCTGGGTGTTTCTATTTGCAATTGATAAATAGACTCGTTTAAATAAGGCGCTTATTGCTAGGTACTAATGCCATGCGCCGTTTTCCCCGACTGCTTATCCTGGCTCGCCACGGCCTTCTCGCGGCAAGCCTGCTGCTGTCTACCGCCAGCCACGCCCAGTGGGCCACCATCGACTGGACCATTGCTGAAACGCTGCTAGCCATTGATGCCCCCGTGAGCGGCATTGCGCAGCAACCGGCCTACCACGACTGGGTGGGCGAGCCGCGCATTCCCGAGGGCGTGATGGATATTGGCCTGCGCACCCAGCCCAACTTCGAGCTGCTGGCCCAATCGCCCCCCGAGCAAACGCTGCTCTCGCCCATGTTTACCGGGCTCATTCCCCGGCTGGAGAAAATCGCCCCAGTGGGCACCTTCGCCCTCTACTCACCGGGTGCGGATACGTGGCAAGAGATGCAGAGCCTCACTCGCCAACTGGGCGAGCTGACCGACCGCAACGCCGAGGCCGATGCGCTGATCGAGAACACCCAGCAGCTGATGGCCGACCTGCGTCGCCAGCGCAGCGACTCGCCCCCACTGCTGATGGTGCAGTTCATGGATGCCCGCCATGTGCGCGTGTTTGGCGAGAACAGCCTCTACAACGCCGTGCTAGAACAGCTCGAATTGCCCAACGCCTGGGATCAGCCCACCAACGCCTGGGGATTTTCACTGGCCGGTATCGAAGCGCTGGCACGCTACCCCGATGCCACGCTGGTGGTCGTCGACCCACTCCCCGCAGGCGTGGAAGAGCAGTTGGAGGGGAGCGGCCTCTGGCAACACCTGCCGAGTGTTCAAAACGGCAACCTGCTGCGCCTGCCCCCGGTGTGGAGCTTTGGCGCTCTCCCCTCCGCCCAGCGCTTTGCCCGCGAACTGACCACTGCGCTGAACGCCCATTTTGCTGGGTAGTCCCAACCGGCCCTTACTGCCTCAGTAGCGCTCAACGCTTGAAATAAAGTAGGCTTAGCCAACAAGCAGGCTCATTAAACTGAGTGAGCCGATTGAGAGACGTTGCGAGGGAGCGCCATGACACTAGCGATTGTGGCCACGCGGGCAGGCGTGGGGTTGGAAGCACCGGCGGTGCATGTCGAAGTACATCTGGCAAATGGCTTGCCGGGCCTGACACTGGTGGGCCTGCCGGAAACCGCCGTGAAGGAAAGCCGCGAACGGGTGCGCAGCGCCTTGATCAACGCGGGCTTTGACTTCCCCAATACCAAGCGCATTACCCTCAACCTCGCCCCGGCGGATCTACCCAAAGAGGGGGGCCGTTTTGATTTGCCGATTGCGCTGGGCATCCTCGCCGCCTCTGGCCAAATCCCGGTAGATGCGTTAGAAGGCATGGAGTGCGCGGGCGAACTGGCCCTGGATGGCAAGCTGCGTGCAGTGCCCGGCGTGCTGCCGTTTGCCCTGGCGACCCGCCGCGCCAATAAAGCGTTGATCGTCCCCCGCGCCTGCGCCGATGAGGCCGCCCTGGCAGGCGACTTACCGGTGCTGCCCGCCGACTCTCTCTGGCAAGTCGTCGCCCACCTGTTGGGCCAGGAAAAGCTCCCGCCCCATCAGCTCTCCGCCTCCGTCAAATCCACCGCCCCGGTGGCGGACTTAGCCGACGTGCGCGGCCAGCATCAGGCGCGCCGGGCGCTGGAAGTAGCCGCGGCAGGGGGCCACAACTTATTGCTGGCAGGCCCACCCGGCACCGGCAAAACCATGCTCGCCAGCCGCTTGCCCGGCATTCTGCCGCCGCTGTCAGAAGATGATGCGCTTCAAGTGGCAGCCGTGCGCTCGGTATGCGGCTTGCCGCTGGAAGCCGACTGGGGCCAACGGCCCTTTCGCCAACCCCACCACAGCGCGAGCGCCGCCGCGCTGGTCGGCGGTGGCTCGAAACCCAAACCGGGTGAAATATCGCTTGCGCATCACGGCGTGCTGTTTTTGGACGAGCTGCCGGAGTTTTCTCGTAACGTCTTGGAAGTATTACGCCAACCGCTGGAAACGGGCGAAATCCACCTCTCCCGCGCCAGCCACGAACGTCGCTACCCCGCCCAATTTCAGCTCGTTGCCGCGATGAACCCTTGCCCCTGTGGCCACCTGGGCGACCCGCGAAGCCGCTGCCAGTGCAGCGCCAGCCAGATTCAGCGCTACCAGGCGCGGCTTTCTGGCCCGCTGCTGGACCGCATCGACCTGCAGGTGGAAGTACCCGCGCTGCCACCGGAGCAGCTCACCGCACAAACCCAGGGCGAGCCCTCCAGCGCGGTGCGCGAACGGGTGATGGCCGCCCGGGAGCGGCAGATGGCAAGAGGTGCGCTCAACAGCCAGCTCAGCGGTAAAGCGCTGGAAGCCGCCTGCGCCCTCAACGATGAAGAGCGCGCCTGGCTCGCTGGCGTACTGGAAAAGCTCAAGCTCTCCGCCCGCGCCTACCACCGGGTACTGCGCGTGGCGCTGACGCTGGCCGACCTGCAGGGCGAACCCAAGCCCTCTCAGCCCCACTTCATCGAAGCCATCGGCTACCGGCAGCTGGATCGTCTGCTGAAGGGAGCATAAGCCCCCTGTGATCAGTGCGTTGCCGCGAGGGAATCCACCAGGCGCTGGCACAGCGCATCCAGCTTCTGGCTCGTGGCATCATCGCTGAGCGCACCGCTGTCGTCAAACGCGCTGCCCGCCTTGGGGAGCGAGAGCGGCTGAGGCAGCACGGTGAGGCTTAAGTTTGCCAATAGCTGCTGGCCCAGCGGCAGCGCGCGAATGCCGCCCAAGCCACCGGGGGAAGCGGCCACCAGCGCCGCCCATTTACCGGCATAAAGCCCAAGCCCTGGGGTATCGCCATAGGGGCGAGACAGCCAGTCCAGAGTGTTCTTCAAAAGCGGCGTGATAAAGCCGTTGTACTCTGGCGAGGCGATCAAAAGCGCTTGGTGCTCTGCCAGAATCTCGCGCAGCTTCAGTACGTTCTCCGGCATGCCCTGGGCTTCGATGTCTTCATCGAACAGCGGGCAGGGGTACTCTTTCAAATCGATGAACGTGGCCTGACCGCCCAGCGCTTCGATGCGCTGGGCAGCCAGTTTGGCGAGCTGTTTATTCAGCGAGCCTTCACGGGCGCTACCCGCAAAAACCAGTACTTTGGGTGGTTGAATGGCGGTCATGGCCTCTCCTTCGTTGGGGTCAATGCACGTTCTCGACGAAATGGTCGAGCGCTTCAAACAGCTGTTGACGAATCGGCTCTGCTTCGTTCACCAAATGGTGCCGCGCTTCCGGATGACGATGAACCTCTGCATTGGGGAATTTCTCCGCCAAAATGGTCAGGTTCCACTCCCAATCCACGGTGAGGTCCTGTTCGCCCTGCAGAATCAGGGTAGGCAACGGATTGGGTTCGAGCGCCAAGAGGCGCGGCATCCAGCGGCGCATGGCCGTGATCCAGGCCACGCTCAAGCGCTCGGGCTGTAGCGGATCCTGGTCGCGTAGAAAGGCGGTGAACGCTTCATCGGTGGAGTTGGGGCGGTACTTGCGCGGCAGCTCTTTGACAAAGGGGCTGGCGATCAAATGCAGCCAGCTGGCTTGGCTCCAGCGCCAAGGGCGCACCAGCGGTGCCAGCAGCACGATACCGGCCCAATGGGCGGCTTCTCGGCGGGTGAGCGCATCGGTGGCTAAAATCGCCGCGCCGGTGCTTTGCCCCACGCCCAGCCACGGTGTGGGTGCCATGTTGAGCGTTTGCAGCGTCTTTTGCAGGTGCGCTAGGCAGTGCTGGTAATCATCGAAGTCTTCGATTTCCGCCCGGGGGCCGCTGGAAAGGCCGTGGCCGGGTAAATCCCACAGCACCACGCGCCAGCCTTTGGCCAGCAGGCAACTGAGCAGGTGGCGGTACAGGCCCAGGTGATCGAAATAGCCATGAATCACGAACGCGGTGCCGGTGGGCTTGGGTGGGCTCCACACTTGGCACCACAGCGCGAACCGTCCGGTATCGACAAATCCGGCATGCACTTCGCTAGTGTCGTTGAGCAGCGCCTCCAGACCGTAGTGGCGAAAGTAGTCATGCACAGCGTCCGTTAGCGCGTCGCCTGGCGTCAAGCGGGAGAGCGACGACTCCCCTTGCGCCTGCCGGAACAGGTCTTCCAAGTGCTGGAAATTATGCATTGACGTCTCTCCGTGAACACCACACTTCCATGGGCTGAGTAACAGCACAAAATAACAGCGGCGGTGCCGCCCGCTCTTATCATTTGGTCGAGCATTTTACCGCTTTAGGGTCTACGCTGTTTACATGCCAACGCAGGTGTGGAAGTATTTTCCATAAATCACCATTCACCCTGACCGTGGCACTTCAACCCACCACGGGCACCTTCACAGGAGAACCCCATGAGCGAGCGTATCACGCGTCACCGTTTACAGGTGGCAGCCGACCTAGATCGTTTCATCAACGAGCAGGCTCTGCCGGGCACCGGCGTCGACGAAAGCGCCTTCTGGGCCGGTGTCGATGCCCTGTTCCACGATTTGACCCCAAAAAACCGCCAACTGCTCGAAGAGCGCGACACGCTGCAAGAGAAGCTGGACGCTTGGCACCGTGAAAACCCCGGCCCGGTCAGCGACATGCCCGCCTACCGTAGCTTCCTCAAGGAGGCTGGCTACTTGGTGGACGCACCAAACAGCGTCAAAGCCACCACGGCCAACGTCGATCGCGAAGTCGCCACACAAGCAGGCCCGCAGTTGGTGGTACCGGTGAGCAATGCGCGTTACGCTCTGAACGCGGCCAATGCCCGCTGGGGCAGCCTGTACGACGCGCTTTATGGCACCGACGCCATCTCCGAAGAGGACGGCGCGGAAAAAGGCACCAGCTTCAACCCAAAACGCGGCGAAAAAGTCATCGCTTACGCCCGTGGCGTCCTGGACCGTGCCGCCCCGCTGGCCACTGGCTCTCACCGGGATGCCGTGAAGTACGCCATCCGCGACGGCCACTTGGTCGTCAGTCTGGAAGGCGGCCGTGAAACCGGCCTAAAAGACGCTGGCAAACTGATTGGCTTTAACGGCGACGCCTCTGCGCCCGATTCGATTCTGCTGGCCAACAACGGTCTGCACCTGGAGATCCAGGTCGATGCCAACCACCCCATCGGTAAGACCGATCCGGCGCACGTCAAAGACGTCGTGGTTGAAGCCGCGCTGACCGCCATCATGGACTGCGAAGACTCCGTCGCGGCGGTGGATTCTGAAGATAAAGTCGGTGTGTACAGCAACTGGCTCGGCCTGATGAAGGGCGACCTGGAAGAGACCATCGAAAAAGGCGGCAAAACCTTCACCCGTAAGCTGCACGCCGACCGCACTTGGCAAACCACTGACGGTAACACCGTCACACTGCCGGGCCGTTCGCTGATGTTCGTGCGCAACGTGGGCCACCTGATGACCACGCCTGCGGTGCTGGACGAAAACGGCAACGAACTGCCGGAAGGCATTCTGGACGCGGTGGTCACCTCGCTGCTGGCCCTGCACGACCTGAAGAAAGACGCCGACCAGCCGCGCAACTCCCGCGCAGGCTCGGTGTATATCGTCAAGCCGAAGATGCACGGCCCGAAAGAAGTCGCCTTCGCCAACGAACTGTTTGGCCGCGTCGAAGACATCCTGGGCATGAGCCGTGACACCCTGAAAATGGGCATCATGGACGAAGAGCGTCGCACCACGGTGAACCTCAAAGCGTGTATTGCCGAAGCGACCTCGCGCGTGGTCTTCATCAACACCGGCTTCCTGGATCGCACCGGTGATGAGATGCACACCGCCATGGAAGCAGGCCCGATGGTTCGCAAAGGCGATATGAAGAGCGCCGCCTGGATCACCGCCTACGAGAAGAACAACGTGCAGGTTGGTTTGGCCTGTGGCCTGCGTGGCCGCGCCCAGATTGGTAAAGGCATGTGGGCCATGCCGGACCTGATGCACAGCATGCTGGAGCAGAAGATTGGCCACCCGAAAGCAGGTGCCAACACTGCGTGGGTACCTTCCCCCACAGCCGCTGCCCTGCACGCCCTGCACTACCATCAGGTGAACGTTGCTGACGTTCAGCGCGAGCTGGAAGCCCAAGGCGAGCCTGACTTCTTAGACGACCTGCTGAGCGTACCTGTGGCCGAAAACGCCAACTGGTCAGAGGAAGAGATTCAGCAAGAGCTGGATAACAACTGCCAGGGCATTCTGGGTTACGTGGTGCGCTGGGTGGAACACGGTGTCGGCTGCTCCAAGGTGCCGGATATTCACAACGTTGGCCTGATGGAAGACCGCGCCACGCTGCGTATCTCCAGCCAGCACATTGCCAACTGGCTGCACCATGGCATCGTCGATGCGCCCCGCGTTGAGGAAACCCTCAAGCGCATGGCGAAAGTGGTTGATGAGCAGAACGCTGGCGACCCCACTTACACCGCCATGAGCGCCGACTTTGAAGGCTCTACCGCGTTCAAAGCTGCCTCTGACCTGGTGTTCAAGGGCCGCGTACAGCCGTCTGGCTACACCGAGCCGCTCCTGCACGCATGGCGTCAGGTACACAAGGCTAAGTAAGCCCTATCGCTTAATAGCCCACAGCCCCAAGGCTCGCGCCTTGGGGCTTTTTTATTTATGCTGGCTTACGTTGACGTCAAAGCAAAGTGGCGCTGCTGGTAGCCCCCCTTTCTACGACCTGCCTACAGCATCAGGCCCGTGCCTATAAGAAAAATAGCGAGGAATAACAACAATGACCGTGATGACCGCCGAGCAGATTGAGCACTTCCTGGATGAGGTCTTTCCCCAGCGTATGGGTAAGATAGTGAGCGTTGGAGAGATGTGCGCCACCATGCGCCTAAGCATTGGCCATGAGCATCTGCGCCCTGGCCCTCGCGTTTCCGGCCCCACCATGATGGGCTTTGCGGATGTAGCGCTGTACGTGGCGATACTGGCCCAAATAGGCCCCGAAGCGATGGCCGTAACCAGCGATTTAAACTGTCACTTTTTACGCGCAGCCTCCGGTGACCACGACATCATCGCCCACGCCAAGCTAATCAAGCTGGGCCGACGCTTGGCGGTGGGCGAAGTGCAAATCTTTTCCGCCAGTGATGACACGCGCCCCGTGGTGCATGTCACCGCTAGCTATGCGCTGCCGGATAAACCCTAGGCTGCCAAACAGCGCGGTCGTTCACGCCTTAACGCGCTCAACTCACTTTGGGGAGCTGGTCAATCAGTCGACCCAGCGTCATCGGGTAGTCTCGTACGCGGATGCCGGTGGCGTTATAGATCGCATTCGCCACGGCCGCCGCCACGCCACAGATGCCCAGCTCCCCCACGCCCTTGGCTTTGAGCGGCGTCGAGGCGGCGTCGGTGGTGTCCAAAAAAATCACCTCCTGCTCGGGAATGTCCGCATGCACCGCCACCTCGTAACTGGCGAGGTCGTGGTTGACGAAAAAGCCGCGCTCCACATCGGGGGTGAGTCCCTCCATCAAGGCACTGCCCACGCCCATGGTCATCCCCCCAATCACCTGGCTGCGCGCCGTGACCGGGTTGAGAATGCGCCCTGCGTCACACACCGCCAGCATACGGCGCACGCGGATTTCGCCGGTATGGGCGTGTACGGCCACTTCAACAAAGTGCGCCGCGAAGGTGCCGATTTGCAGCGTGTCTTTGAAGTCGCCAAAGTGGATGGTGTCTTCTGCGACCAGCTCTTCGCCGTCGGCCACCTCCGCAAGCGCCACCTCGGTGGTGCCTGCGATCACCATGCCCTGTTCAAACCGCGGCGAGTTCATACCAAGGCGCTGGGCAATCTCCTCTTGTAGCTTCAGGCAGGCCGCGTACACACCGGCGGTCGCGCTGGCTGCACCGAACTGCCCACCGGAACCCGACGAGACCGGGTAGTCGCTGTTGCCCAGCCGCACCTCCACGTCATCTAGCGTCAACCCCATGGCTTCTGCGGCGGTTTGGGCAATAATCGTGTACGAGCCGGTGCCGATATCGGTCATATCGGTTTCCACCACCAAACGCCCAGCCTGCAAACGCACCCGAGCGCCGGAATCCATAGTGGGCGCGCCGCGATAAGCCCCTGCCACGCCGTGGCCGATCAGCGACTGCCCTTCCCGCTGGCCGCCTGGGGTGCGGTTGCGCGCCTCCCAGCCAAACGCCTCGGCCCCTTTTTGCAGGCACTCCACGTAGTGGCGGTCGCTAAACGGTTTACTGGGGTCTTCCGGGTCGACCTGAGTATCGTTGAGGATGCGAAATTCTACCGGGTCCATGCCCAGCTTCTCGGCCATTTCGTCCATGGCGATTTCCAGCGCGGCAAGGCCAGAGGCTTCGCCGGGGGCGCGCATATCCGCCGACTCAGGCAAGTCCATCTCGATGGCCGTGTGGGCCACGCGGCGGTTTGCACCGGCGTAAAAGGCGCGGGTTTGGTTGACCGGATTCTCGCCACTGCCGCCGGGCAGCGTATGGGAGAACGCCGAGTGGTCGAAGGCGGTGATCCGGCCGTCGGTATCGGCAGCGATACGCAGGCGCTGGACAGTGCCAGAGCGGTGGGTGGCGTTGTTGAACACCAGCGGGCGCGGTAGCGCCAGCTTGACCGGCCGACCAACCGCCCGCGAACCCAGCGCGGCCAGTACGGTATCTGCTCGCAGCCAGAGCTTGCCGCCGAAGCCACCGCCCACGTAGGGGCTCTCTAGGCGAATGGTCTCGGGGTCGATTGCCAAGGTGGTGGCCAGCGCTTCGCGGGTCCAGGCAATCATCTGATTGGAGGTCCAGACCGTCATTTGCCCGCCATCCGACCAATCCACGATGGAGGCGTGGGGCTCCATCATTGCGTGGCTTTGGGAGGCGGTGCGATAGACTTCATCCAGCGTTACCGCAGCGTTTTTAAAGGCCTCATCCACATCGCCCACGTCAGAAATTGGCTCGTCGGGTGTTTGCTGATCCCAGGCGGCGTCTAAATCAAACACGCCTTGCTCGTCTTGGTAGCGCACCTCGATCAGTGCGGCGGCGCTTCTCGCCTGCTCTAGGGTGTCGGCCACCACCACCGCAATCGCTTGATGATAGTGAGCCACCGTATCGCCACCAAATAGACGCGCCTTGTTACTTTTGGCCTTCGCCAGCGGTTCGACCTCCAACGTGGTCACCACCGCTGCCACCCCAGGTGCGGCGCGGGCGGCCGTGGCATCCATATGGGTAATGCGCCCTTTGGCAATCGTGGCGCACAGCGGATAGCCCACCAGCTGGTGGGCCGCTACGTCATGGCGCTCGTAGGCATAGGGCGCTTGGCCGGTCACTTTAAGCGCGCCATCGATGCGTGCATGGGGCTTACCAACGATACGGGCGTGATCGAACAGGTTATCGTCGGTCGATTGATTGAAATCCATCGGTTACTCCTCGGCCAGCAGCGCGGCGAGCGTTCGCTCTGCCAGGGTCAGCTTGTAGGCGTTCTCGTCGGTGGGGCGAGCACCGTCCAGCAGTTTGGCCATCACCGCTGCTACGCCCTGGGGCAGCGCGGCGTCTGCCGCATCGCAACGCCAGGGCCGGGGGGCCACACCGCCTAGCGCCACTCGCCCCGTGCCGTCCGGCGCGTGAATCAGTGCCACCGAGACCAGCGCAAAGGCGTACGAAGAGCGGTCGCGCACCTTGAAATAGGCATGGCGCCCTTCCATCGGCGCGGGCAGCACCACCCCGGTAATCATCTCGCCTTTAGCCAGCGTGCTTTCCACCTCGGGAGTGTCGCCAGGCAGCGGATAGAACGCATCCAGCGTCAGGCTGCGAGTCTCGCCCTCGGGGGTGACGGTTTCCACGCGAGCATCCAGCGCTTGTAGGGCCACGGCCATATCGGAGGGGTGTGTGGCAATGCACGCATCGGACGTACCAATCACGCCCAGATGCCGGGTGTTCGCGCCTTTTCCCAGCGCCGCGCAGCCAGCGCCCGGTGAGCGCTTATTGCAGGGCATGGCGGTGTCGTAAAAGTAGGGGCAGCGCGTGCGCTGCAGCAGGTTGCCGCCGGTGGTGGCTTTGTTGCGCAGCTGGCCAGACGCCCCCGCCACCAGCGCCCGGCTCAACACGCCATAGGCTTCGCGCACGCGTGGGTCGGCCGCCAGGGTGCTGTTGCTGACCATCGCCCCTACCCGCAGGCCGCCCTCTTCCGTAGCCGTAATGGCGTTTAAACCGGTGCCGCGCACGTCAATTAAGTGCAGCGGGGTTTCAATCTCGTGCTTCATCAAATCCAGCAGGTTGGTGCCGCCAGCAATAAATTTCGCGCCCGGCACCTCGGCCGCGCGGGCCGCTGCTTCGGCGGGGCTAGCCGCCCGCTCGTAGGAAAAGGCTCTCATGCGCGCTCCTTGGCAACCTGGGTAATGGCCTTGAGGATGTTGGCGTAAGCGCCGCAGCGGCAGAGGTTGCCCGACATCCGCTCGCGAATCTCGGCATCGGTGATCTCGATAGGCGCGGTGAGATCCGCCGTGACATGGCTGGGAATATTGGCGGCGATCTCCTGCAATACGGCGTTGGCCGAACAGATCTGCCCCGGCGTGCAGTAGCCGCATTGAAAGGCATCGTTATCCACGAACGCCTGCTGCATGGGGTCTAGCTGCTCTACCGTGCCCACGCCTTCGATGGTGGTGATCTCGTCACCTTCGTGCATCACTGCCAAAGTAAGACACGCGTTGATGCGTTCGCCATTCACCGACACGGTGCAGGCACCACACTGGCCGTGGTCGCAGCCTTTTTTGGAGCCGGTGAGCGCTAGATGTTCCCGCAGGGTATCCAGCAGCGTGGTGCGGTTATCGAGCGTTAAGGTGTGCTGGGTGCCATTCACCACCAGCGTCACGGTTGAGCGCGGCACTTCTTGCGGTGCCTGATCGCGGCGCTGTTCAGCGCTAGGTTGAGCGTTCATAACTCGGTGCCTTCCCTGATCATTGCGGTTGCTTATCGACGGTCTCGCCCTTCAGCATAGTCATAAATCAGCGGCGGCGACCTAACGTAACGCAGCGACCCGCGCTAGGCTAGCAAGACGACTCAGGACAGGAGACGACATGGATACAACGGCGGGATCGGCAGGTGATTGAACATACTCGGCAAAACGGGCAGTGCGCGGCGAGCGCTCATCACGTCGTCGCGCTCGTGATGGCAGCAGGTTACTCACGGCGCTATGGCGACGCCGATAAGCGCCAAGCGTGTCTTGCCGATGGCAGAACGCTGTTGGCCACGACGGTGGCACGCATTGAGCAGGCGTTTATCCAGGTCAGGGTTGCGATTCGAGAGGAAGACGACGTGCTTCAGCTCGGCTTGGCGCCGAGTACGCCGCTGATTCGACTGCATCGGGCGCCACTGGGTTTGGGTGCGAGCCTTGCCGAAGCGGTGGCGGCGTTGAGTCGTGATTGTCGCCTAAAAGACGCTCAGGCCGTCGCGGTGCTGCTAGGCGATATGCCTCGCTTTCAGCCCGAAACGCTACTGACGCTGCAGCAGTGCATCACCCGAGACACCATCTGGCGGCCATGCTTCCGCGGCCAACCTGGACATCCGGTACTGTTTGGGCGGGATTTTTGGCCAGCCCTGGCAGGCATCGACGGCGAGTCAGGGGCAGCGTCTTTGATTCGGCAACATGCTTCACACTACCGTACCCATGACGTGGACGATGCCGGGGTGGTATTCGATGTTGATACGCCAGACGCACTCGCCAGCCCCAGGGGCGTCCTGTAGATCAACGCATCTTTCTCACAGTATCGATAGCCTTCCGACCGCAGAGCGTTCAAACCTCCCCCGATTTTAAGAGCAAGACATTAATAAACATTATAAAGTACTGTACGTATGCCACTGCCACACGGCGACTTACCCATGATACTGCCCAACCTGTTATTGGAACCGCAGGCGCTGAGTGCTCTGCAGGGAAAACACGATATCCCGCTGGTCGTTTTATCGTGGTTAGTCGCCTTGGCCGCCTCGTTTGCTAGCCTGGAAATCATTCGCCTGGTGGGCAGTACGTCATCAACTTTGTGGCGACGCACGTGGCTTATCGCTGGCGCTAGCGTCATGGGCACTGGCGTTTGGAGCATGCATTTCGTCGGCATGCACGCTTATCGCTTGGACTTCCACGTCAGCCATAGCCCTTTATTGACGCTCCTCTCCGTTCTGCCAGCCATCGTCGGCAGTCTGGTGGCCATGACGCTGCTCTGCCGAGAGAGACTCCCACACGACACGCTGATCAGAGCGGGCACGAGCCTAGGGCTAGGCATCGGCGTCATGCACTATAGCGGCATGGCCGCTATGCGCATGCCGGCAACGCTGTTCTACGCCCTGGACCTATTCCTCGCCTCGCTGGTGGTAGCCATTGGGCTAGGCGTCTTGAGCGCTTACGCGTACCGCCTATGCCGCCTGGATAACGGCAAAACTCACTATCAGCGGTATGCTTTCGTATCTGCCCTATGCATCTCGGTTGCGGTGAGCGGCATGCACTACGTGGCCATGCAGGCCGCCTGGTTCGTGCCGGATGGCGCCATCGGCCAAGCCCCAATAGAGACCTCGCACTGGCTCATTTATGTCATCAGCGGCACTGCCGTCTTTGCGGCATTGCTTACGTTGATGGCGATCAAAATTCAGCGCCGCCTACAAGACAGCGAGCGCCACGGCTATATGACCCAGCAGCGGCTGCTGGAGGTGATCGCCGCACTGCAAGATGGCGTGGTGCTGTTTGACGATGGCGCCCGCATCCGGCTGTGTAATAACGCCTTTGAGCAATTAACCGGGATGACCCAAGCCCAGCTCATCGATGCGGATATCACTCAGGTGCCTTACGCCAAAGAGAGCCAAGCACTGACGCCCACCATACAGCGCGCACTGGTGTCACAAGGTGAGTGGAGCGGCATGGTGACGGCACTGCGCTCCAATGGCGACGAATATCCTGCGTGGATCAGCATCAGCCGAGTGAACTATGCCAACAGCAAAGACAGAGATTACGTGGCCCTGTTCAGTGACCGCACCGACGAGCAGAACGCGCAGCAGCGTATCCGCTACTTGGCCTACCACGACATATTGACCGGTTTGCCGAACCGGCTGGCCCTTCAAGAGCATCTCTCCACTCATTTGAAAAGCCCCTTAACGAAAGGGGGCTACTCCGTGTTCGCACTGCTGGATCTCAACCGATTCAAGGTGTTGAACGACAGCATGGGACAAGATATTGGCGACGAGCTTTTGCGGCAGCTAGGCCGCCGTTTACAGCAAGCCGACGATCACATTTATGCAGCCCGGCTGGACGGCAATGAGTTTGCGCTTTTCGCATCCCTCGCAGCCACCGAGCACACCGCTGCAGAACGGCTCGCCCATCAATACATCGAGCGAGTACTGGCATTGTTGACGGCTGACTATCAACTGCACGGTCACACCCACCCATGCAAAATCAACACAGGCACGCTGATCTTTTGCCCTCGTGAGATCGAGAGCGTTGGGCAGTTGTTCAAACGCGCCGGGCTCGCACTACTGGAAGCCAAGCGCCAGCGAGACGGCGAACCCAAGCGTTTCTGCTCCGCACTGGAGCAAAAACTGGAGGAGGACATCACCCTGGAGCGCGAATTGCGCCTAGCGATCGAGCGCGGCGCCCTCAGCCTTCATCTACAGGCGCAGGTGAATGGGGAGCATGAGGTCATTGGCGCCGAAGCCCTCCTGCGCTGGCAACACCCGGAGCGGGGGATGATATCACCCGGCCGTTTCATTCCCATCGCCGAACAAACCGGGCTGATACTTCCTTTAGGGGCTTGGGTGCTCGAAGCGGGCTGCCGACTGCTTGGCGAATGGCAGCACGATCCACGTCTGAGCCGCTTGAAGCTCTCGCTCAACGTTAGCGTGCGTCAATTCCAGCAACCCACTTTTGTCGAGCAGGTCATGAGCACTCTAACGTCGACCGGCGCACCACCTGAACGCTTGACACTAGAGCTAACTGAGTCGCTGCTGATGAGCGACCCAGAAGGCACCATCGATAAAATGCTGCGCCTGCGGCAGTTGGGAATTCGCTTCGCGCTGGACGACTTTGGAACAGGCTATTCGTCGCTGGCGTATCTGAAATCGCTGCCGCTGAACACGCTCAAAATCGACATTGCCTTCGTCAGGGATTTGACCCTGGATATGCAGGCAACGCCGATTGCCGCCACTATCATCGCGCTGGCCGAGAGCCTAGGTCTGGATGTCGTGGCCGAAGGCGTAGAAACCGTCGACCAAGCCACCGTCCTGGCTCGCCTGGGCTGCCATGTGTATCAGGGCTACTACTTTGGCAAGCCCACTCCCGCGCAGGCGTTTACCCAACACAACGGTGCCTCTTCGTTTACAGCGTCATGAACGGCTGGGCGTTGTGGTCGCTAAACGTGTAGACGTGGTAAGGCTCACTCTGCGGCCCAGGCATGCCCGGAGTGCCTATCGGCATACCGGCCAAACCAATACCATCCACCTCGGGCTGCTGTTCGAACAGCGCTTCGACCGCTTCCAAGGGCACGTGCCCTTCGATCCAGTAGTTACCTATCTCGATGGTGTGACAGGCGCCCATGCCGTAAGGCACGCCTGCCTGCTGCTTGATCTCACCCAGCTCGACGTCATCGATAATGGTGACGTCTATACCCAACGCTTCCAGGTGACGCGCATACTCATCGCAACAGCCGCATTGCGGGTTCTTATACAGCGTCGCCTCATCGGGCAGCGCGGCATGGGCCGTGGCTGCACCGAACATCAAAGCACCGGATACTAGCAGCGCCGTGGTATGTCGTTTCATATGGCTCTCCTATGACACTCTGTTTGTATAGCTTACAACCTAGGGGCTACCTGCAAGTCAAGACCCAGGCAACCGCCATCCTCTCCCATTTGACCTATGGGCGGCACCGGGTTCTATGCTTGAAGTTGGACGTTGACCGCAAGACGACAAGGAGGCTGATCATGGCAGCAACGACCCACCCCAACGCTCAGGTATATCGGATGAAAACCGCCGAGCATCTGTGTCCGTTTGGTTTGAAAACCGTTGATTTACTCAAACGCAAAGGCTACACGGTGGACGATCACACGCTCACGTCCCGCGAGGAGATCGACGCGTTCAAGGAGCAGGAGCACGTCGATACGACGCCGCAGGTCTATATCGACGGGGAGCGGATCGGCGGCTACGAAGAGCTGCGCGACCACCTGGGGATGAGCGTTCCCAGCGCCAAAGAGACTACCTACCGCCCGGTCCTGGCCATTTTTGCCGTCGCCCTATTGATAGGCGTGGCGATGAGCTGGGCGATACAGGGCACGCTGTTGACGGCGCGCATGCCGGAGTTTGCCGTGGCGACTGCGATGGTGCTGCTGGGCCTGCAAAAGCTGCAGGATATCGAGAGTTTTAGCACCATGTTCCTCAACTACGACCTGCTCGCCCAGCGCTACGTGCCCTATAGCTACGTTTACCCTTACGCCGAGACCGCCGCCGGGCTATTGATGCTGGCAGGCACGCTGATATGGGTGGCCGCGCCGCTGGCGCTGTTCGTCGGCACCGTAGGCGCGGTATCAGTGTTCAAAGCGGTGTACATCGACAAGCGCGAACTCAAGTGCGCCTGTGTGGGTGGCAACAGCAACGTTCCGCTTGGCTTTGTGTCACTCACCGAGAACCTAGTGATGATCGGTATGGGCGTGTGGATGCCGCTGCGCATGCTGCTGGGCTAACGTCGATTAAGTGCGGCTAAGGAGCGCCGTGACCCCCAGGGCCAACCAACCGGCCATCAGTAGAAGCCCGCCGATGGGTGTCACGATCCCCACGTTTAACCCGACCAGCGCCATCAGGTAGAGCGAACCAGCAAAGGCCAGTACACCTAATGCCCATAAGGCGAGGACGACCTGCTGACCGGGGAGCGGGCGGTGGCTGCGCCACGCAAGCACCGCCAGCATGGCCAGCGTGTGCCACGCTTGGTAGCGCACCCCGGTTTCCACGATATCCACCATGGCGGCGCTGGTGCGGGCCGCCAGACCGTGGGCGGCATAGGCCCCCAGCATCACTATGACGGCCCCCGATAGCGCCACCACACACCA
The DNA here is from genome assembly GCF_022348105.1 of Halomonas sp. MMH1-48. Taxonomy (NCBI): domain Bacteria; kingdom Pseudomonadati; phylum Pseudomonadota; class Gammaproteobacteria; order Oceanospirillales; family Halomonadaceae; genus Halomonas; species Halomonas sp. MMH1-48. The sequence continues at coordinate 136,838 of NZ_JAKRFL010000004.1, read as the reverse complement.
CCACAGTTTGTCGGTTCGCTGCACGCCCTGCTCCTTTTCACGCATGTTAGCGGCCACGTGCCGCACTGTTAATCATCGAGATATTCACCCCGTTGCATACCTTGCACGGGGTGAAACCGCTACAATAGAGGCCGTTTTGCCTCATCCACCAGGGTGCTTATTGTTTATGTCTACCCCCCATGAGTCGATACAGCTTACGCTCAACGGCGAACCCTACGCCATGACTGCGGGCCTGACCGCTGCCGATTTGGTCGAGCAGCTGGGCCTCGGCGGGCGGCGGATCGCTGTCGAAATCAACGAACAGATCGTGCCCAAAAGCCAACTGGCCGCGACCCCGCTGGCCGCAGGCGACCAGATCGAAGTGGTCCACGCCATTGGCGGCGGCTAGCTGCCGATGCTTTTTCAAGGAATCGCTATGACGCAACTGACCGATACACCGTTCACCATTGCCGGACGTGATTTTCGCTCTCGCCTGCTCGTAGGCACCGGCAAATACAAAGACTTTACCGAAACCGGTGCTGCCATTGCCCAGAGCAGTGCCGAGATCGTCACCTTTGCCGTGCGCCGCACCAATCTTGGCCAAGATGCCGATGCCCCAAACCTACTGGACGTCATCTCGCCCAAGCAGTACACCCTGCTGCCCAATACCGCGGGCTGCTACAACGCCAAAGATGCCGTGCGTACCTGCCGCCTGGCCCGCGAACTGCTGGATGGCCACAACCTGGTGAAGTTGGAAGTGTTGGGCGATGATCATACCCTCTACCCCAACGTGGTCGAGACACTCAAAGCGGCAGAAACGCTGCTGGCCGACGGTTTCGACGTGATGGTGTACACCAGTGATGACCCGATCGTTGCACGCGAGCTGGAAGCCATGGGCTGCTGCGCCATCATGCCGCTGGGCTCACTGATTGGCTCGGGCCATGGCATTCAAAACCCACATAACGTGCGCCTGATCGTCGAGCAGAGCCGCGTGCCGGTGCTGGTGGATGCCGGCATTGGCACGGCGTCCGATGCGGCCATGGCCATGGAGCTTGGCTGCGACGGCGTGCTGCTCAACAGCGCCATCGCCCATGCACGCGACCCGCTGCGCATGGCCAACGCCATGAAGCTCGCCGTCGAGGCTGGCCGCGATGCGTTTTTGGCGGGCCGCATGCCGCGCCGCCAAAGCGCCGACCCCTCTTCGCCTTTTGCAGGCCGCATCAACGGCTGATACAGAGACACCATGACTGATACGAACGATACCGCGCCCGAGAGCAACACCACTGGCCCCGAAAGTGCCGACGCACCGCTGCACCGTCGCGGCATTAAAAGCTATGTGATTCGCGCCGGACGCATGACCCAGGCCCAAAGCCGCGGACTTGAAGAGGTATGGCCGCGCCTGGGGCTGACCATTGCCGATGGCCGCCAGGAGTTAGACGCCCTCTTCGGCCGCCAAGCCCCTCGCGTGGTGGAAATTGGCTTTGGCATGGGTAACTCGCTGATCGAGCAGGCCGAAACCCACCCGGATACCGACTTTATCGGCATCGAAGTGCACGCCCCTGGCGTTGGCAAACTGCTCGACGAAGCCGACAAACGCGGCCTGACCAACCTACGGGTTTACCGTGAAGACGCCCTGGCCGTGCTGGAGCAGTGCCTACCCGAAGGCTCGTTGACTACCTTGCAGCTCTTCTTCCCCGACCCGTGGCCGAAGAAGAAGCATCACAAACGGCGCATCGTCCAGCCCGCCTTCGTGGAGCTGATTCGCACGCGCCTCAAGCCCGGGGGCACGTTCCACATGGCCACCGACTGGGAAGCCTACGCCGAGTGGATGGCGGAAGTGATGGACGCCGCCCCTGGCTACGTCAACACCGCAACGCCCGAGACCGCACCTTACGTGCCGCGTCCGGCCTTCCGCCCGCTCACCAAGTTCGAAGCGCGCGGCGAAAAGCTCGGCCACGGCGTGTGGGACTTGATCTACCGCCGGGAAGCCTGACGTTCGATTGGCAGCAGGCCACGCGCGGCCCTGCGTCTGCCGCCGCGACGAACTCGTACAAAAGCCCTACCCATCAAAAAAAGAAAGCCGCTCCAAAGGAGCGGCAAAAGACCGTGACTAGCAATGAGAGGGAGAAACCATGACAGGAAACTGGCGGTTTCTGTCGTGGTTGCCAGCGTCTCATCAAACGCTGACCATCACAATATAATCATTCTCATTTACCCCGTCAACACAAATGCGAATACTTTTTATTTATTTTTAAATCAACTGATGAGCTGGAGCCACAACGGCAACGTCAGCATAGCGAGCAGCGTTTGTCCGGTAATGATGGCGGCCATCAATTCCGCATCGCCGCCAAGTTGACGGGCCAGAATATACGCCGAGGTTGCCGTGGGCAGGGCGGCAAACAGCAGTGCGACGTCTCGGCTGACGGGGTCGAGCCCCAGCAGCCAGGCTAACGACAGCACGAAAGCGGGCATGAGCAGCAGCTTGATCGTATTGGTCGCCATCACACCGCGGTCGAGGCGCAGCAGCGCCATGGGTCGAAGTGCCACCCCCACTGCCACTAGGCCCAGCGGCAGCGCTGCGCGGCCCAGCAACGAGACGGTTGCTTCGCTCCAACCTGGCAGACCAACACCGCTAAGGTTTAGCCCAATACCGGCCAGACACGCCAAAATAAGCGGATTTTTCGCCAATGCCAGTGCGCTCTTGCCCAGACTTGCCCTGCCTAGAGTGCCCGCCGCCACGAAACTGGCGACGCACATGACGTTTACCACGGGCACCATTAGCGCCACGGCTACCGCTGCCGTGGTGGCGCCTAGCGAACCATGCAGCGCGGCCGCTCCCGCCACGCCTACGTAGGTGTTGAAACGCACGGCGCCTTGAAACACGGAGGTAAACGCCGCCGGGCCGAGCCTTAACCAGCTACGTCCATGCCACAACAGCATGCCAAACAGCGCCATCGCTCCCAGCAGCGCCAGCGCCAATCGGCCGACGGGCACTTGGCTCACATCGGCCGTGGCCAGCGTGCCTACCAGCATGGCGGGGAACAGCACGAAATAGATCAGCCGCTCCATCTGCGCCCAAAAATCCATAGTAGGCCAGCGGGCATACCCTAAGCCTGCCCCCAATAAAATCAGTAAAAACAGGGGCCCTAGTGCCCCGGTAATGCTCTCCATTGTCATTCCTTATCAAGTGCGACATCCCAGCACAGAGACATCTGCAGGATAGCTGTTACCATGATTTGCATACCCTGACACAAATGACACGCCTTATGGCCTGCGTAGCGACTATTCTGCCATGAAGAATTTGCTTAAACCTGTCGAGGTGACGGGTTTTCCAGCGCTGAAAGTGCTTATTCTAGTGACGGGCATCGCGCTGGCCGCGTGCACGTGGTACGTCTTTGCTAACTGGCTGCGCGATGATCGCGATATCGTGTGGTTCACCCCCAATGGCGAATGCAACTTGCATAGAGCGCCCTGTTCGGCAACGCTGGGCGATAAAGGTGAACTGACACTGACCATCGATGCCGATGGGCGTATCGAGGCACTTGAAGTGCTGCCGCTGGATGTCGAGGTAGAGGGCGTTAGCCCTCGCCATGTGACGGTCGATTTCGTAGGTCGCGACATGGATATGGGTCTCAACCGCTTCGCCCTCACCGCCACCGCGCCGGGGCACTTCCACGGCCAGGGACAAGTGGGGGTGTGCACGCAAGCCGTGATGCCATGGCGGGCGCGAGTGATCTTGGAAACCCCGGACGGTAAGCTAGGCAGCTGGTTCGATTTCGATGTGACAAGGAGTTAGCGCATGGCAATTCGCAAGCCGCTTTGGCTAGGTATCGCCCTCATGGCTCTTCTGCTGGTCGTGGCAAGCGTTGGCCTGTACCAACTACGCGCAGGGGAGGATCCCGACGAACCAACAGGCGGGCCCATTGCCATGCCGTCGACGCAAGGCGATTTCTCCCTGGATCAGCTCGGCAACGACGAGATTGCCATCGTCTCTTTCGGCTATACCTACTGCCCCGATGTCTGCCCCATGAATCAGGCGGTCAAGCGCCAAGCGCTGGCACAATTGAGCGATGCCCAGCGTGAGCGAGTGGTGCCTGTCATGATTACCGTCGATCCAGAACGCGATACGCTGCCCCGCATGCGCGAGTACATGCAGTTTTTCGGCGAAGAGTTCATTGGTTTGGTGGGTAGCCAGGCGCAGCTCAACGAGGTGGCCGGGCGCTATGGTGTGATTTGGCGACGGGTCGAGGCGCCGGAGTCGGCCATGGCCTATACCATCGACCACAGCGCCTCGCTGTTTTTGGTCAACCGCGAGGGGAAGATACTGCAGCGGGTGCTCTACTCACCAACGCCCCATGGGTTGGTATCGGCGCTCGAGCGCGAACTAGGCAGTTAACGCTCTAAAACGGCTTGATGCGTTAGCGACACGGCGGCTATTCGGCCGTCGTCGCCTCCTCCGTCTGATCGGCTTGCAGCCGATCCAGCATGGCCATCAGCGCCTGTACTTGGGTGCCGTCTCGAGTATCGTGTAGCGGGTTGATCTGCCACGTGCTCTCCGCGAAACCCCACCAGTCCCAGCACGCTTGCGGATTGGCCATGCTGCTTTCGGCCTGTGGATACAGCACCACTTGGCCATGCGTCGCCGCCCAACGGTTCAAGCCGCTGTAGCGAACGAAGGTATCGCCGATGGTCTCTGCGTTCATCTGGCAACCGTGCAACGCTACGGTGACCGGACACCCCCCCAACTCACACGTCTCGGGCACGAACAGATAGCCTGTATCGGCCACCCCCTTCACCGCGAAATCAGATTGATCGAAGGCCAGCAGCTCGCCTTCGCTAGCGTTCGCCTCACGCTCGGGGTAGAGCCACGCCAGCATCTCCCCCGCGACGTCGTCGCCACAGGCCAACACGTGACTACCACCTCCATTATGGCAGTCACCTAGCGACTGCGGGTCGATAGGCGCATCTTTGGGCATCGCCACCGGCCAGCCGTGCCCGGTGTTTTCCCGTTGAACGAAGCGTAGCTGCTGCTCGGGGTCCGCCAGCCAGCGCTGCCACTGCTGCGCGAGCAGGTCGCCCAGCGCAGGCGAGACCGTCTCGTCCGACGTACCATGCCACACAAAAGCACGCAGCGAGCGCAGCGCCTCTTGGCTGCCGACTTGCTCCATCTCTGCGTAGCGCTGGCGACGCTGCTCCAGCTCGTCGAGCGACGGCAGGCCGCGCCGGGTCATCATGCACTGATTGAGAGCCGTACTCAAAGCCCCCTGCGCGCAGCCCCAAGGACCTGCTGCCAGTACGCCCAGTCCGCTAAAGCGCTCGGGCCAGGCCACCGCAAGCTGAGTGGCCATGTAGCCCCCCGCGGAGACGCCCACGACGCTTGCTTGATCGTTAGCCGCTGCCAGCGCTGGGAGCTCAATAGGTGCTTCCTGGGCCTGGGCAGCGCCGCTGCCCAACACAATAAGCGCCGCCATCCAGCGGCGCTGACGAGAGGCCATACCCATGGCTTATTCGATACCTAGCAGTTCGACGCGGAAAGTGAGCATTTCATTCGGACCAATCGGGCCCTGGCCGCGTTCGCCGTAGGCGAGATCCGCCGGGATGTAGAGCATCCAGCTGTCACCCACGCTCATCAGCTGCAGGGCTTCTTGCCAGCCCTCGATCACTTGGTTGACCTGGAAACTCACCGGCTCACCGCGCTCGAAGGAGCTATCGAACACGGTGCCGTCCAACAGCATGCCTTCGTAGTTCACTTCGACGGTATCTTCCGGGCCAGGCGTTGCACCATCTCCTGACTCGATGACTTCGTACTGCAGACCAGACTCGGTCACTTCGACCTCGTCACGCTCGGCGTTTTCGGCCAGGAAGTCTTGGCCCTCTTCCAGGTTCATCTGCGCCAACTCAGCGGCTTGCTGCTCGCGCGCTTCCATCGAGCGCTCTTGGAACGCCATCAGCGCTTCCATCATCTCCTCTTCGTTCATCGCTAGCTCGTTGCCATCAAAGACATCGCGCATACCGTCGGTGAACGCATCCAGATCGAGATCTTCGATGTCTGCCTGCATGCTTTCGCCCAGGGTCACGCCCAGGCTATACGCCAAGCGCTGCTCGTCGGTTTCCGGGGCAGCGGCGGCAAACGGTGCGACTAGCAGCAGGCCAGTGAGCGCGGTAGAAGAGAGTAGTGCTTTCATGGAAAAAACCTTATCCAGCGGCGCAGCGCGCCAAATATTTTGGGGTGCTTCAAAGACTAACACCCGCCGCCTCAGGCTGCATTACCTGAAACGGCGGGTGCTGCTCAGACCACACGATTGCGTAGAGGTTTAGCCGGTCGCCTTCACACTAGACCACCAGCGTGGGGCAATGAGCGGCACCGGCCACGCGTTGGGAAACGCTGCCCAGCAGCAAATTCTTTTCCCCATTGGTTCCCTGTGCGCCAATTACGATCAGGTCGCACTCCCGCTTACGAGCAAAGCGCACGATGGTACGGGAGGGACGTCCGCCTTTGACAAAAGCTCGCACGCGAACGCTATCGGCGCCCAGTTCGATGGCGTGGGATTTGGCGTGCACGGCAATCTCCGTTGCGTACTCCTTGAGCGCGTCATCGGGGATATCCAACCGGTTGGGGCGCACCATGGAAAGCGACGCCTCCAGCAGGCTGTGATGTTTGAACACACACAGTAGGTAGAGCTCTGCCCCGGTGAGCAGATGCAGACCAACGGCTTTTTCGAGCGCCTTGATGGCCCCCTTTGAGCCATCGACAGGGATCAAGATGCGATTGAACATCCGCGTTCTCCTTGTGACTGCTTAACGGAAGGCAACATCACGCAGGAACAGCGCAATTTGCGGGAACATGATCAACAGCGCCGCCGCCAGAATCAGCATGAAGATGAACGGTGGCGTGCCCTTGATCACCTCCCAATAGGGGCGTTTGAAGATCGCGATGGCGGTAAAGATATCGCAGCCAAAGGGTGGCGTGGCCGACCCAATCGCCACCTGCAGCGTAATCAGGATACCGACCAGTACGGGATCGAGCCCGGTGGCTGCAATCGCCGGGGCAAAGATCGGCGTCAATACCAGAATCACCACGATGGGGTCGACGAACATGCACGCCACGAAGAATGAAATACAGATGGCGATCAACACCCCCGTGGGTCCGGCCTCGTTGACCCCCACGGCTTCGAGGATCGCTTGGGGAATCTGCGCAAACGAAATGATCCAAGAGAAGCCATTGCCCACGGCCACCAGAATGAACACCACGGCGGTGATCAGGCCAGTAGACTTGGCGATGGTGTAGATATCGCGCATTTTCAGCGAGCGAAAGACGACGAACTCTAACAGCACCGCATACAGGACACAGGCGGCCGCCGCTTCGGTAGGACTGAAGATCCCGCCGTAAATGCCGCCCACGATGATCACTGGGAAGCCGAGCGGCCAGAGCGCTTTCTGAACGGCCGTGGCCCGCTCTTTCCAGCTTGAGCGCTCTTCGGTAGGCACGTCTTTTACGATGGCGTAAATGATGCAGTACGTGGAGAACATGAACAGGATAAGCAGGCCGGGACCAATACCGGCGATGAACAGCTCGCCAATCGAGGTGCCGGAAATGACCCCGTAAATGATCATGCCAATGCTGGGGGGAATCAAAAAGGCAATATCACTGGCATTGATGATCAGCGCCAGCGTAAAGGGATCGGAGTAGCCCGCTTTGAGCATCTTCGGACGCAGCGGCGAGCCTACCGCCACTACAGTGGCCTGGGTCGACCCCGACACGGCGCCGAACAGCGTACAAGAAGCCGCCGTGCTGACCGCCAACCCCCCTTTGATATGGCCAATGAAGGACATCACCATATCGATGAGGCGATTCGCAGACTGCCCTCGGGTCATGATGTCGGCGGCCAGAATGAACATCGGCACGGCGATTAGCGACGCCGGGCGTATGCCCGCCATCATCTGCTGAATCAGCGTATCCATTTGGCCGAAGCCGTTGAACATCATATAGAAGCCGATCACTGCCGCAGTGATCAGCGGGATCATCATTGGAAAGCCCAGCAGCAGCAGGGCAATCATGGTGACTACCATTATCGTCGTCATAGCGTTCCCCTAAGGTGCAATCCCTGCTTTACACTTCTGTTTCGGTGTCTTTATAGCCGTCTACCACCCCGGTAGAGAGGTAGACGTCTCGGGTGGTGAGATTCTTGATCGCGGTCAGTAGGTACTGAATCCCGGTGATCAAAAAGCCCATGGGCACCCAGACGTAGATGATCCATACCGGTAAGCCCAGCGACGGCAGTACGCGCCCTTTGCTATACAGGTCGAGGATGTACACGACGGAGTAGTAAAGCAGGAAGAACATCACCAGCGAGGTGAAAAACGCGATGCCGATCATTAGCACTTTGCGACCGCCCACCGGCAGCGCATCGTAAATCGCCGACATGCGAATATGGCGACCGTGGCGGGCAGCGTAGCCAATACCCGCAAAGGTGATCATGATGATCAGGATACGGTTCAGCTCGCCTGAGAACATGATGCTATTGCCGAACACGAAGCGGGCAACGACGTTGGTGACCGTATTCAGCGCCATTAGCAAAACCCCCATCGCCAGTATGACTGACTCGATTTTGCTAATTGCAGTGTCGATCACTCCTAGTACGCCGGGCAAACCCGAGCGGTAGTTCTTTTCGGACTCTTCTTCGGACATGGCCGTTCTCCTTTGAACGCAGCGTGGTCGCTTGCTCGATGGCGACGCGACCTTCCCATCACTGACACCGAACGGAGCAGGTTCGGCCTTGCTCATTTTGATGCGTAATGGGTAATGACTCTTTTCGCTTCAACGCTGGATGGACGTAGATTTTTCTGTGTTCGCCCCCGCGAGCATGTGTTTTTTCGCTAGAGGGGTGGACAACAAAAAAGGGGCAGCGCTGGCTGCCCCTTGGCGACGTCATGTGATTAACGCAAGCGCGCTAACCGATTAGGACTCGCTTTCGACGGCTTCGAGGTCCGCTTTGAACTGCTCCAGCAGCTCGGCACCGCGCTCGCCCGTCATTTCGAGGAAGGCTTCCTCGACCTGCGGTGCGCGCTCGCGGAACGCTTGGATCTGCTCTTCGTTCAAGCGTGTCACGGTGACTTCGTCAGACGCTTCCTGGATTTTGGCCAGCGCTTCATCGGCTAGCCCTTTGATGTGCTCGATAGTGTGGTCGTAGGCCGCGTCCGAGGCGTTCTGGACCAGCTCTTTGTCTTCATCGGACAGGCCTTCGTAGAAGTCCTGGTTGGCCATCATCGCGGTGGTGAACCAACCGTGGCCAGTGAAAGTCAGGTGCGGAGACACTTCGTACAGACCGCCAGATTCGATCCAGAAGATCGGGTTTTCCTGACCATCGATGATGCCGGTCTGCAGGCCACCGTAGACTTCGCCCCACGGCAGCGGTGTCGGCGTCGCGCCAAAGGCGTCGTAGGTTTCCGACAGCAGCGGGTTGGTCATGGTGCGGATTTTCTTGTTATTCATGTCTTCCGGCGAGCTAATCGGCTCGTCGGTGGTGACCACCATTTCACCCTCGGGGTACATTTTTAGAAGCTCGAGACCCTGCTCGGCGTAAAGCTCCGGGAACATTTCATTGATGGCTTTACTCTCGTCGAAGAACGTTAGAACGGTCTCTTCGTCGGTCGGCAGCAGATACGGAATGAAGAAGATTTGCGCTTCTGGGATCAGCGCACCGGTAAAGCCAGGTGACTGATTGACGAACTGGAGGATGCCGTTTTGCGTCTGCTCCATGATGTCGTCGGACTCGCCCAGTTCACCAAAGCGGTAAACCTGTACGGTATGGTCGGAGTTATCTTCGATGTACTCCTTGAATGCGTAAGCGAAGACATCCTGCACGTCGCCTTCGTACTCTTCGTGTGCGTAACGCCAGTTATCTGCCTGAGCGGTCGCGCTCAAACCCAGCAGCAGTGCACCCACGCTTGCCGTGGTGAGCAACTTGGTGGTGACGGAACGAGTCGAAACTAATGTGCTTGCCTTCATGCAGAGTTCCCCTAGCAGTGGTAAGCGCGCCGTACGAGAGCGCAAGGATCTTAGTGTTTGTATATCCCGAGTCGCTCCACTTTTATTCAGCGTTTGTTCAGCCGCTAACACGCAGTAACGTCGTTCATTGCTGTGGGTTAGCGGACGATCGCCAGCGAAGCTAACACGGGTTATTCAAAAACAGCTTAATTTCAGGCTAGCGTGGTGATTCACAGCGGTCAAGCTGGCTTGCCAAGGCAAAAAGGGCCGCTCTCGTCCTCTCGCGCCCGCGTGGCGCGCGACACAAATCGTTGTCAAGCGGTGTCGAAAACAGCGTATCTTGCAGCCACTGTGCAACATTATGCTGGCTTATGTCGCTTTTTGTTAAGCGCGCGTCCGCGTCTGATGAGCCGAGCGCCCACTGCTGCCAACGTTGAAGGTTTTCACGCTCTGCCTGCAGCTCGGCACTCTGCAGCGTGGCACGCAACGCTTTGACGGCCTCGTTGTGGGCGGCTTCGGGTTTCAATCGGCGGCGAAGCGTTCGTAGCGTCGCCGTCACCTGCTGCTGCCAAGCCATGCGCTCGGCGCGTATGGTAGCGAGCGGGCCTGGCGAGGCCGCCAGACCCTGCTGATAGAGCCAGCAATGGAACAGCAGCTCACACACATCCACACCAGCCTCATCCTGCAACGTGAGGCAGGCCTGCTCGACGCCGGGCCTGGCATAGAGCGCCAAAGCAAAATCCCACAGCGGCCTCTGCTGCAAGCGCTGCAATCGGTTAGAATCGCGCATTGATTTACCCACTTTTTTCGGGAGAAAACATGATCGCACTGCGCCAAGTCGCCCTGCAACGGGGTACGCAAACGCTCCTAGAAAACGCCGATCTAACACTCCATAACGGGGTCAAGGCCGGCATCATTGGAGCCAACGGTGCCGGTAAGTCGAGTCTGTTTAAACTCCTGTTAGGTGAACTGGGCCCTGATCAGGGTGACGTCGAAATGAGCGGTGGCCAGCGGATCGCCCACATGGCCCAGGAAGTGGAGGCGCTGGACCGCCCCATCGTGGAATACGTGCTGGATGGCGATCACGCATTGCGCAAGGCGCAAGCCGATTTGCTCGCCGCTCGGGAAGCGGGCGACGCCCATCGCGAAGCGGAGCTACACGGGCTGATCGAAACGCTGGATGGCTACACCGCCGAATCCCGCGCGGCCCAGCTACTGGTGGGGCTGGGCTTCGTCCAGTCGGACCTGATGCGCCCGCTTTCAGATTTTTCCGGCGGCTGGCGAATGCGGGTCAATCTTGCCCGTACGCTGTTCATGCCTTCCGACTTGCTGCTGCTCGATGAGCCGACCAATCACCTGGATCTGGACGCCCTGCTGTGGCTAGAGCAGTGGCTCACCCGCTACCCCGGCACGCTGCTGCTGATCTCTCACGACCGGGACTTTCTGGATGCCGTGTGCGACCACATCGTCCACATGCATCATCAAACGCTGGAACTCTATCGGGGCAACTACTCTCGATTCGAGCGCACACGGGCGGAGAAGCTCGCCCTGCAGCAGGCCGAAGCGGCCAAACAGCAGGCGCGCCGCGAAGAGATCGAGCGTTTTATCGCTCGCTTCAAGGCCAAGGCCACTAAGGCGCGTCAGGCGCAGAGCCGCGTCAAGATGCTGGAGCGCATGGAAGATATCGCCATGGCCCACGTGGACTCTCCCTTTCACTTCACCCTGCCCGCGGCAGATAAGACCTCTCACCCGCTGCTGGTGCTGGATCAAGCCACGCTAGGCTACCGCAGCCAGGCGGGCGACGTCGCACAGCTCGACAAGGTGAACATTACGCTGCTTCCCGGCAGCCGGATCGGCCTGCTGGGACCCAACGGCGCGGGTAAATCCACCCTGATCAAGTCGCTCACCGGCGAACTGGCGCTGCTCGACGGCAAGCGCGTGCCCGGCGAGCACCTAGCGATTGGCTACTTTGCTCAGCATCAGCTGGAGGGGCTGGACGTGACCACGACGCCGTTCGTCCACGTGCAGCGGCTCTCGCCCACCGCCAGCGATCAAGAGATTCGCAATTTTCTAGGCGGCTTTGGTTTCAAGGGCGACGACGCCTTCGGGGAAGTCGCCACCTTCTCGGGCGGTGAGAAAGCGCGGCTGGCACTGGCGCTGGTCGCTTGGCAAAAACCCAATCTGCTGCTGCTGGACGAGCCGACCAACCACCTGGATTTGGAAATGCGCGAGGCGCTCACGGAAGCGCTGGCAGGCTTCGAGGGCACGGTCATTTTGGTCTCCCACGACCGTCACCTACTGCGCGCCACGGTCGATGAGTTTTGGCGGGTCGCCGACCACCGGGTCGAGCCCTTCGACGGTGACTTGGAGGATTACCGGGCTTGGCTCAAGGCGCGGTTGGAAGAGAACCGCCGCGACGCCCGTAGTGAAAAGAGCGAACGCCAGAGCCAACAGCCCAGCGGCGACCGTAAAGCCGCCCGCAAAGCAGCGGCCGAGCTGCGCGAAAAGCTGCGCCCTCTGAAAAAAGAGCGCGACAAGGCGGAAAAGGCCATGGAAAGAGCGCAGCACTCGCTAGAGGAGGTCGAGGCCATACTCGCCGACCCTGAGCTCTACACTGACGGCGCCCGCAAAGCGGAGCTGACCGATGCGCTGGCCAAGCAGGCAACGATCAAAGCGCAGCTAGACGACGCCGAGCAGGCGTGGCTCGCCGCCGAAGAGGCACTGGAAGCCATGGAAGCCGAATTGCTCGCCAGTGAGAGTGCCTAGAGCGCTAGCTCTCCAGCAGAAACGTGACCGGGCCATCGTTCGTCAGCGCAACCTGCATGTCCGCGCCAAACTGGCCAGTCGCCACCTGGGGCCAAGCAGCGCGCGCTCGATCGACGAGGTAATGAAACAGCCGCTGCCCCTCCTCGGGCGGCGCGGCGCTGGAAAAACTGGGGCGCAGCCCCTTGTGCGTGTCGGCCGCAAGCGTGAACTGCGACACCAGCAGCAAGCCTCCTTGGGCCTGCTGCAAGTTGTGATTCATCTTGCCCGCGTCGTCGCTGAACACGCGGTAATGCAGCAGCTTGTGCAGCAGTTTATCGGCCTCCGCCTCGCTGTCGCCTTTCTCGACACCTATCAGTGCCAGCAACCCGTGGTCGATCGCACCGATGGTGCTGCCATCCACCGTGACGTTGGCGTGTTTGACCCGCTGAATCAGTGCTTTCACGCTTACCCCTTTGTCCGTTCATTGGCGCTGTCGAAGAGGGCGAGTGTAAACTGAGGCGAGGGCTGGCCCAAGCGAGATGGTGCGTGGTCAGCCGCTATCCGTCCACGCCCAGTAGCGCGTCGCGAAACTCTTCACCCAGCGGGCGCTCGCCCAGCCAAATGCCGAACATCGCGCTGGCAAACTCGGCGCTGCTATCCTCGTAGAGCGTCTCACCGTTGAGGGCAAGGCGTAACTGCTCACCGTCCCAGCTCAACAGGTACCGATCACCGGGTACCACATCCCGGTACCGTTGATTCAACTGCGCCATGTTCTCTTTCACCTGATTGAACTCGTAAAGCGTCAACGAATCGTCGAGCGTTTTCTCTGTCGCCTCGGCAAAGTCGTCGGCAGCAATCTCATGAAAGTAGGCAAGTTCCAAACGGCGGGGTACATCGCTTAACGGCTGAGGCTCGCGCTCCCCTTCCAACTGATAATACGCCCCCGCATAAGCGGTCCATATCATGTAACGAAATACGCCGCTTCCCAGCAGCACATAGCGCTGGCCATTCTCTTCCACCACACGGTCGAAGCGTTCGCCCCGCTCGGTCACGCTTTCGGCTTGGGCGCTATTGACCGCCACGGTGGTTCCTATGAGCAAACAGGTCGACAGTAGGGCTGTCACAAGGCGTGGTTGCACGGTGTCCTCCTCCCGTATTGGCTTGGCTGGCTTCACGTATAGCTATACATACCCACCAGGACAATAAAGGTTCCGTACAGCCATGCTCGAAACGGCACTACCGGCTACCAAGGTCGACACACCATCACGTCGCAGTGGGGTTCGCTCAGCAACATGTCGGTGAGCGGGTTGGGTTGATGCGGTCGGCAGCGGCTACCCAACATGACCAAGTCTGGCGAGTGGCGCTTGATATAGTCGTGCAGCACGTCGCAGGGCTGGCCCGGTTCCAGTACCAGCTCGATATCGGGTATGCCGTCTAGTTCGCGCATGAGGCTTTCGACCTCGTTGTCCAGCGCTTCTCGTAGGCGGGCGACCTCATGATCACGCCAATGGGCATAAAATGCCTGGTTACCCAGCTCTCGCTCACCGGGCAGGTTCCACGCGTGCAGCAGCGTGAGCTGAGCGTCGGGAAAGCGGATCAGTGCCTCTTTTAGCGTTTGTCGAGCGGTGAGAGAGAAGTCGATCGGCACCACGATATGCTGCCACGGCTGCGTCGGTCGGTATGACGCTACCACCACGGGGCAAGGGGTACTGCGCAGAATACGCATCAAGGTCGTGCCAAAGAGTAAATCTTTCTCACCCCGCTTACGGTGCATGCCAAGCACGATTAGCGATGCATGACGCTCATGGGCTTCGCGAACGATCTCCACATGGGCATCGCCCACCACCGTTTGAATCATCAGCGAAGGGAGTTCGAGCGCGTAATCCTCACGAAGATCGGTGAGCGTCGCGCTAATGTCATCGCTGACCGCGCGCTCCAGGTCGTGAAGCATCCGATGGGGAAGGTAGGGGTCGAGCACGTGGAGCACGTCCAACTGCGCGCCCTGCTGATGGGCAAGTCGCAGCGCACGGGCAAAGGCCGCGCGATTTTCCTGTGACAGGTCAGTGGCAAATAGCAGCGTGCGAGACATGGCTAGCTCCTTGGCCGAATGGCTCAGCCTGATAGGCAAACAAACGGGCACCCTTCAGCATGGTGCCCGCTGCCCTATCTCGCAAGGAGACTCTGCGCCGCCTTTCCCCTCGATCCGACGTTTATTCTGCGTGGCGCTCGCCTAACGGCCTACCACCACGCATGGAAGTGGTGTACCGGACCACGCCCTTTGCCAACGGTTAAACGGTGGCTGGCCGCCAGTGCGCTATGCAGCCACTGCTTTGCCTCGGTAATGGCCTGCTCTGGCGCATCCTCTTCAGCCGCGTCAGGCAGCTTTGCCAGGCAGGCAGCAATGGCAGAAGAGAGCGCGCAGCCCGTGCCATGAAGATTCTCAGTAGCAATGCGGGAAGCCGGTAGCCACTGCTGTCCGCTGGGAGTGGCCAGCAAGTCGGGGCAGGTATCGCCACGCAAATGGCCGCCCTTTAGCACCACAAAGGGCGCGCCAAGGGCCACCAGCTTAGGCAGCAGCGCTTCCATTTCGTCCAAACTGGTGGGCGCAGGTGCGTCCAGCAGCACGGCCGCTTCCGGTAGGTTGGGGGTAATCACGTCAGCGAGCGGCACCAGCACTTCCCGCACGGCACGAATGCCCGCGTTATCGACCAGGATATCGCCGCTCTTCGCTACCATCACCGGGTCGAGCACGATCCAGCGCGGACGCCGTTGGCGTAGTACGTCTGCAATGACTTCCGCCACGTCACGACTTGCCACCATGCCGATTTTCACTGCATCGATAGTCACATCGTTCAACAGATGCTCGAGCTGCTCACGGATCGCTTGGGGCGATACAGGGTACACCGAGGCGACGCCACAGGTGTTCTGGGCAATCACCGCCGTGATCACGTTCGTGCCATAAACGCCAAGGGAGGAAAATGTCTTGAGATCGCCCTGCAGACCGGCACCTCCAGAGGGGTCGGAGCCAGCGATGGTCAATACATTACGCAAGCGAGCGTCGGCAGGTCGTGAAGGCGTGAGCATAGCGGGCGTGGACATGGGGCTCCTTACCAAGCAGAACAGTATCTGCATAGGATACTCAAGCCGCCGCACTTACGCTGCCTTAATCTCACGAAAAGGCCGCCCGAGGGCGGCCTTGTGGAGGCATGGCGTTACTGGGTGGTATCGCCGTCCGGGTTGCGGGCGTTGTAATACGCCTGCTCGGAAATCGCGTGGTAATCCTCGACCTTGTCCTGGAACTCGCGATAAGAGTCATAGATGCGGGTCGCCAGCTCGCTGGATGCAGCCAGCTCACCCACTACGTCGGCTGAGTGTTCGCGAGCCTGGGCCAGCACGTCGTCAGGGATGCGGCGCAGTTCGACATCGTGCTCGTTGACCAGGGTTTCCAAGGCGTCGTTGTTTCGGGCGGTGTACTCATCCAGAACGCTTTGGTTGATGTCGCTGATGGCAGTGCGCAGAATCGCCTGAAGGTCGGCGGGCAGTTCCGCCCATGCCTCTTCATTCACGATGGCTTCGAACATCACCGTCGGCTCATGCCAGCCTGGGTAATAGTAGTAATCAGCGGCTTGGTGCAAACCAAAGGCGAGATCGTTGTAGGGGCCGATCCACTCGGTGGCGTCGATGGCACCGGACTGTAGCGACGTGAAGATTTCACCGCCGGGCATGTTAACGATGGCCACGCCCATGCGGCTCATCACTTCGCCCCCCAGACCCGGCATGCGCATTTTCAAGCCTTCCAGGTCGTCTACCGAGTTGATCTCTTTGTTGTACCAGCCGCCCATCTGAACACCGGAGGCCCCTGCGACCAACACATCGACGCCGAAATCATCATAAAGCTCGTTCCACAGCTCCATACCACCGCCGTAGCTGAGCCAAGCATTCATTTCCTGAGCGTTCATGCCAAACGGTACGGCAGCAAAGAACTGGGCCGCTGGCGCTTTGCCTTTCCAGTAATAGGAGGCGGAGTGGCCCAGCTCGGCGGTGCCGTCTGCCACCGCATCGAACACCTCGAAGCCTGGCACGAGCTGACCTGCTCCGAAGACTTCGATGGTCAACCGGCCATCGGACATCTCCTCGACGAGCTGGGAGAGCCGCTCAGGGCCTTGGCCCACACCGGGGAAGTTTTTCGGCCAGGAAGTGACCATTTTCCAGCGAAAATTCTCTTGTGCCTGGGCCTGGTTATCGAAGCTGGATACGACCAGCAGACTGGCAGAAAGAGCGGTCGTCATGGCAATGGCGACAGGCAGTGCTTTGGCTTTCATGCGTTAACCCTCTTGCTTGTTTTATTGCTGTTATGGGTAGGGAATACCCCGCTTGGCGTGTGCCACCAAGCGGGTTGTTACAAGCCATTGTGTGTCTGCAGCTTGGCTGCTTTTAGTGAAGGTTGCCACTCTCTTGCGTTGATAGCAGCGTTATTTTTCAACTAAGTGCGTCTTAGAACTGTGTCGGCAGCCAGGTCGCCAACTGCGGGAAGAACGTCAGCAACAGCAGCATTCCTAACTGCATCAGGATGAACGGCACCACGCCACGGTAGATGGCCGAGGTGGGCACCGACGGTGGCGCCACGCCGCGCAGATAAAACAGCGCGAAACCGAACGGAGGCGTCAGGAAGGAGGTCTGCAGGTTGATGGCGATCATGATGCCCAACCAAATCGGGTCGAGTCCCATCGCCAGCAGGATCGGACCGACGATTGGCACCACCACGAAGGTGATTTCGATGAAGTCGAGAATGAAGCCAAGCAGGAAGATCACCAGCATGACGATGATCGTGGCTCCAATCACGCCCCCTGGCATGCTCTCGAACAGCTCGGTGACCATGTGCTCACCGCCATAGGCGCGGAAAACCAGCGAAAACAATGCCGCGCCGATCAGAATCAGGAACACCATCGTGGTGACATGGGTGGTCGAACGCAGCACGTCTTTGAGGGTTGCCCAATCCAGTTGACGATAAGCCAATGCCAGCACTAAGGCACCAAAGGCACCCACCGCCGATGCCTCAGTGGGCGTTGCAAAACCACTCAGGATAGAACCCAGTACGGCGACGATCAGCACCACTGGCGGCACCAGGCCTTTGAGTAGCAGGATGCCCAAGCCCGAGGTGTGGCCAAGCTCGGCCATCAGCTCTTCGCGGTCTGCCGCTGGCGCCATGCTGGGACGGAAAAACGCCACCAAGCCCACGTAGATCATGTACATGACGACGAGAATCAACCCTGGCACGAGCGCCCCCATGAACAGGTCGCCCACGGACACCGTTTTCGGGCTGAAGATGCCCATGTCGAGCTGGGCCTGCTGATACGCAGACGACAAGACATCGCCTAGCAGTACCAGGGCAATGGAGGGCGGAATGATCTGCCCCAGCGTGCCGGTAGCGCAAATGGTGCCCGTGGCCAGCGACGTACTGTAGCCACGCTTGAGCATGGTGGGCAGCGACATCAACCCCATGGTGACCACGGTTGCCCCTACGATGCCGGTAGAAGCGGCCATTAGCATGCCCACCAGCGTGACCGAAATCCCCAGGCCGCCACGCATGGAGCCGAAGAGCAGCGCCATGGCATCCAGCAGCGTTTCGGCGACTTTGGACTTCTCCAGCAGCACGCCCATCAAGACGAATAGCGGTACCGCCAAGAGCGTCTGATTGGTCATGATGCCGTAAAGACGATTGGGTAGCGCGGCTAGATAGCCGCTATCGAAGTTGGCGTCGATGCCAATGGCTTCCAGCCCCAGACCCATGCCTGCAAACAGCAACGCAGTGCCCGCCAGCGACAGAGCCACGGGAAAGCCGAACATCAATACGACACAGATGGCGGCAAACAGAATAAGCGGCATAAATTCGAGCATCAAACACGCTCCTCGAGGTGATTGTCATCGGCAGTTGGCGGCGTCATTCGCCCGGTGAAGACATAGCCATTGCGCACGACTTCGATCAGCCCTTGAAGGATCATCAAGACCGCAAACACCGGAATCAGCGTCTTCAGTGCAAATACGGCGGGTATGCCACCGTAATCCGAGGAGGTTTCCATGATGCGCCAAGAGTTCGCCACATAACCATAGCTGGACGCGATGACGAACAGCATCACCGGAATCATCAGCAACAGAATACCCACTATATTCACCAGCGCCTGTCGTCGAGGGGTCATCCCACGATAGAAAATATCGACGCGGACATGGCCATCGTGGCGAAAGGTATAGGCAGCAGCGAGCATGAAGACGCTAGCATGCATGTACATCACCAGCTCTTGCATGAAGATACTATTGATACTGAACATATAGCGAAGCAGAACAATCGCGAACTGAATCAACATCATGATGATGATCAGCCACGCAAGAGTACGCCCGAACCACTCCGAAGCGCGGTCCAGCGCACCGATAAACGCAGGTAGTTGTGTTGTGTCCGACATGGAAGTGTCTCGCGTAAAACGGCTAAGGGGAGTCAGCGCCCCAGACAATAGCGCATATACGCAGACAATGCAGCGCCCCAAAGACGCTCTTACGGCTTATTGTTTAACGTTCGCGCTGATGGACGAGAGACACGCCGCTGGCAGCGGCAGATCCACCGCGATCGGCAGATGGTCGGAAAAGAGATGATCCAGTACGCGCACCTCGGCGGCTTCCAGCGTTTGCGACAGCAAAATATGATCCAACGCGCGGCGCGGTTGCCAGGAAGGGTAGCTGAGTAGCGGTTTGACAGGGTGCAGCGGTAGTGAGGTGCTAAACCGCTCGTGGGCATGAAGCTGATCGGGCGTGCAGTTCAAGTCACCCATGACCACCACGTGTCGCAGCGGTTCGATGATATCGCTAAGGTAGTCGAGTTGGCGCACTCGGCCACGGTGGCTAAGCGCCAAATGGGCGACGAAGATATGCAGCGCATCTGGGCCTTCGCCGTAACGCACGTGAATCGCGCCGCGGCCGGGCAACATGCCGGGCAGCCGATGCTCTTCGATGTGGCTAGGGGTCAAACGAGAAAGCAGGCCGTTGCTGTGCTGGGCAAACTGACCCAAATTGCGGTTGAGTTGTTGAAAGTAGTGCGGAAACTTCGCCTGGGCTGCCAAGTACTCCACCTGATTGACCCGGCTGGAGCGAAAGCTGCCGCCATCGACTTCCTGAAGCCCTACCACGTCGAACTGCTCCAACACGCTGCCCACTAGCGCCAACCGCTTAATACGCTGGGGGTTGGGCAGCACATGCTGCCAACTCCGCGTGAGATAGTGGTGGTAGGCAGAGGTTTGAATACCTACCTGCAAGTTGAAGGTCAGCAGCCGAAGATGGCCGCGTTCCAACAGCGCAGAGGAGGGAAGCGCTCCGGGCGAGCGAGTTGGCCCGCCCGTGTGACCGTGCTCAAGCACCGTTATTGCGCACGCTCGCTGCGAACTTTGTCGATCAGCGCGTCGGCGATTTGTGGCATGTTTTCCAAGCTGCCAGCCGACTGGGGCGATACCACGTAGCGGCCATCCACGATCAGTGCTGGCACGCCCATGAGACGCATGTCACGCATACGACTGTTGGCTTTATTGACCTCGCTACGCACGCTGAACGCGGTCAGTGCTTTTTGGGCTTCTTCTTCGCTCACGCCGTAATCAGAGAAGAAGTCGGCGATGTCGTCTGCTTCGGTCAACGAACGACCGTCTTGGTGAATGGCGTCGAAGAAGTCCTGGTGCAACTCTTCTTCGATTCCTAACGACTGGGCAGCATAGAAAGCCGTCGCATGGGTATTCCAGTCACCGCCCATGGTAGCAGGCATTTTCACGATGCTTACGTCATCGTCCAGCGTTTCGTACCACTCGTTCACGGTCGTTTGCAGCCGGTAGCAGTGCGGACAGCCAAACCAGAACGCTTCGGTCACTTCGATCTGATCGTCATCTACCTGGGTCGCCACCGGCGACTCCAGCAGCGTGTAGTGTTGGCCTTCGACCAGTTCTTGAGCGCTTACCGCTGCAGACAAGCCCAGACCGGCCAGTGCGACCATCAACGTTTTCAACATAGCGAGAACTCTCCAAAAAAAGCAGGCCAACAAAAAGTGTGGCTATGACCCCTGGCGGGCCAGGCAGGTTCCCCATCCGGCGGATATTTCACAGGATAGGGAAACCGGCGGAGGGAAAATTAGTTCAAGCCCAGCACATAGTTGGCGACAGCTTCCATGTCTTGGTCGCTCATCTTGGAAGCGATATCGCCCATGATGTTGTTCGGGCTATTGGCGCGCTCACCAGAGGCAAAATCTTGCAGCGTGGAGACGGTGTACTCCGCATGCTGGCCTGACAGCGCCGGATAGACCGCACTGCCGATGCCGACACCCGTGGGCGTATGACAGGCGCTACAGGCGGGAATGCCTTTGGACATATCGCCTGCGCGGTACAGCTCTTCACCGCGGGCCAGCAACTCAGCGTCTTCATCGCTGGTTTGACCGAGGTTAGCCTCTTGGCCTGCAAAGTGGGCAGCGACGTCCCAAGCATCTTGGTCTGAGTAGTCATCGACCAAACCGGCCATCTGAGCAACGACACGGTTGCCGTCACGAATGTCCATGATCTGTTTGGCCAGATAGGACATCTGCTGTCCTGCCAGGTTGGGGAAGGTACCCACTGCGCTAATGCCCTGCTGGCCATGACAGGCAGCACAGGTTTGCGCAAGTTCGCGACCCGCCGCTGCATCAGCGTCGGCTTGAAGGTCCGTTTGGGCGTGGGTGGTGCCAACGGCACCCATGGTAATTGCCAGGCTTGCCAGTAACGTTCTCATTGCTATTCCACTATGCCGTTTGATTATTGACTGGTACGCACCCTGGGCGCTGCCCAGGTTCAGCACATTACCAGGGTCAGCTCCGCCAAAACGAACAACATATCGCGTTGGTCGCTGCTGGCTAGAGCGCGATGGTACACTAGCGCCCCAGGTCGCAGTTATAAACCGCTTGCATTATAACGAATCACCCTAGCGGCGGGAATGCAAGTCCAGGTCTGCTTTTGGGGTAATTCGTCGCGGTACCGCCCTCGCTCACTCGAGAGTGCTTGGGCAGGCCGTGTCATACGTTTGTTTTTCAGGATGAACTCCATGTCTACCCCTCATGATAGCCCAGTCCCTCGGCTAAACTACCCCACTGCGCGCTTTATGATCAGCGCGCCGACCTTGGCGCTATGCCCAGACGATACGGGGGCAGAAGTGGCCTTTGCCGGGCGCTCCAATGCCGGTAAATCCAGCGCTATCAATGCGCTTACCCGGCAAAACGCGCTAGCGCGCACCTCGCGAACACCCGGCCGCACCCAGCTCATCAACTTCTTCACCGTGATGAACGATACGTCGCGTCGCTTGGTGGACTTGCCCGGCTACGGCTACGCCAAAGTACCGGAAGCGGTCAAGCTCGAGTGGCAGCAGCACTTGTCCGACTATCTGCGCGGCCGTTTTAGCCTGCGCGGCCTCGTACTGCTCATGGACGTTCGCCATCCGCTGACCGAATTCGACCAAATGATGCTCGATTATGCCGACCAGCGCGGCATGCCGGTGCACATCCTGCTAACCAAGGCCGACAAACTGAAACGCGGCCCGGCCAGCGCCGCCCTCCAAAAGGTGCGCTCTCGCTTGAGGGAGTGGGAAGATTTGGTATCGGTCCAGCTCTTCTCGTCGCTGAAGCGTGACGGCGTCGACATGCTCTCCCAAAAGCTCGACCAGTGGCTCTACACCCCTGAAGACGCCAACGAGTAACAGGCCTAGGCTTGTCGCTCCAGCCATGCGATCAGCTCGGGTAACTCTTTGACGTGGGCAATACGATGTACCCGCTCGGGCAGCGCTTGGTCGCCGCGCTCGGCCACCCAAGCGGCGTGCATACCGAGCTGCTGAGCGGGAAGTACGTCTTCTTGCCAGGAGTCACCCACGTGCATGGCCCGTCTCGGCACGGTATTCAGGCGCTCCAACGCGGTGAGAAACGGCTTGGGATCCGGCTTCGGTGCCAGCAGCTCACCCGCTGCAATCGCCACTGGAAAGTGCGCCGCCAGCGGCTGACGTTTGAGGTGAATGTTACCGTTAGTAATCGCCGCGAGCCGATAGCGCTCGGCGAGCGCCGAGAGCAGCCCGGCCGCTTCAGGGTGCGGGGTGACCTGCACACGCAGACGGTGGAACTCGTTCATGGCGGCAGCGGCCCATAGTAGCGCGGCGCTACGCGCTAAGCCGCTCTCCTCCAACTGGGCCTCCAGCGCCCGCAGGCGCAACCACGTGAAGTCGCCACGTCGTTCGGGCACCTGGTGGGCCCACTGCTGGCGACGCTGTAAATAGTCTTCTACCCCCTCCTCGTAGGTGAGTGGCAGCGGTGCCTCCTGACGCGCCGACCGCCACGCGGTGAGCGCTTCCAGCAACCAGCGGTAGTGCCCTTCCTCGGTTTTCAACATCACGCCCTGGTTGTCCCACAAGGTGTCGTCCAAATCAAAGGTGATGGCGTCTAACGTGATCATGATTCACTCCCACTGGGGCGGCGTTTGGCGCGGGGATGCGCGGCATCGTAGCTCTCGGCAAGATGCTGCCAATCCAGCCGCGTGTACACTTGGGTCGTCGATAGATTGGCGTGGCCCAACAGCTCCTGCACAGCGCGCAAGTCCTGGCTGGACTCCAACAGATGGCTGGCAAAAGAGTGGCGCAGGCGGTGGGGGTGAAGGTGTTCGGGGAGGCCGCGCATCACTGACAGTTGCGCCAAGCGTTTCTGAATCGCCCGATGACCCAACCGCTGCCCGCGCTGCCCGACGAACAGTGCCGTTTCAGCACTGTCTACCCAACTGGCCCGGCAGGCGAGCCACGCGGTGAGCGCCTGCTGGGCACGCCGTCCCACCGGCACTTGGCGAGGCTTACTGCCTTTACCTATCACCCGCACATGGTTGGCCGCCAAGTGATTCACGTCCAGCGCCGCGAGCTCTGCTAAACGCAGACCGCTGGAGTAGAAAAGCTCCAACATGGCTTGGTCACGAAGCGAGAGCGGCGAGCCGTCGTGGGGAGTGTCCAGAAAGCGCGACAGCGCGTCTACGTCCAACGGTTTGGGCAGGTGACTGGGCTGCTTAGGGGTGCGCAACAGTTGAATCGGGTTATCCACCAGCACATGGCGTTCTACCAAGGCATCGGCGAAACGCGACAGTGCCGCGCGACGGCGGGCCAGCGTTCGGGGCGCCAGCCCCCGGCTGCGCTCGGTACCGAGGAAAGCTCTTGCCAGCGTCGTGTCCAGCGCGCTGGCCTGAGTCACGCCGCGCTGGTCAGCAAACTGACAAAACGCCGCCAGATCCTGGCGGTAGGCCGCCACCGTTGCGGGACTGGCGTGAGTCGCCAGTTGCGCTAGGTACTCTTCAACGGCGTTTGTCAGCGTCGCTTGGCTAGCCATGCTGCTCCATGCCGTGGGGGCCTAATCGCAGCAGCAGGCGCGCGACGATATCGCCCAGGTACTCGGTAAATAGCGTATCCATGCTGGCGCGATAGCTGTCGGGGTCGGGGCTTGCAAGCAGCAAATAGCCTAGCGGCTCTCCGGCCGAGAGTCGCGTGATGGCACAGGAGCCCGCCTTGCGGGGCGCTTTGGTATGGGGCAGCAGACACTTCCAGTCGCTGACGCTTAGCTTGGCGCAGCGGCTGGTTCGACCATCCAGCAGCGCTGCTAAGCGGGTGCTGGCGTGCTGATCCAGCACGTGGCGCGGTGGCTGAGGCGGCGCCGGTTCCGCATCGCTCAACGAGGCGGGGCACCACAACGCCATCGCGGGGGTTTGAAAACGCTCGCTCAACTGGGTCGCCAGCGCTTGAGCGAGGGCATCGCGGTCTTCCGCTTCGACCAAGCTGAGCAGCGTCTCCCGCAGTCGGCGGTACTGCGACTCGTTGTGCCGCGCGGTTTCCAGCAAATGTTCAAGCCGCCCTTCCGCCGTTTCGGCGCGCTGGCGAAGGTCGATCACCAGACGCTCTAATAGCGATACGGCGCCGTCGATATGCGGATGCGGCACTTTGAGTTGCTGCAGCAGCCCTTCACGACCAATGAAAAAATCGGGGTGCCGGGCCAGCCAAAACGCTACTTGATCCGGATCGAGCGTTTTACGCGGTTCAGGAGCTTGAGACATCGCCGTTCTCCTCGCATTAGTTGAGTGATACCCGACCGTCAAACACCCGCGTGGCGGGGCCCACCATGACCAGCGACGCCTCAGGGTCCGGCCACTCGATGCTGAGTTGCCCGCCGGGCAAATGCACTTTCACCGGACTCTTCAAAAGCCCCTGACGAATACCGCTGGCCACCGCCGCACAGGCACCGGTGCCGCAGGCCAGGGTTTCACCGCTGCCTCGTTCGAATACCCGCAGGCGAATTTCGCTGGGCGAGACCACCTGCATGAAGCCCACGTTGACCCGCTTGGGAAAGCGCGGGTGCGCCTCCAACAGTGGCCCCAGGCGCTCCACCGGCGCGCTATCGACGTTCTCGACCTGGAGAACCGCATGGGGGTTGCCCATGGACACCACACCAAGCTGCAGCGTCTCACCGTCGGCTTCCACCTCGTGCAGCGGCTGGTCACCCGGCGCCTCGAAAGGCAGCGCGGTTGGGTTGAAGCGCGGCCTGCCCATGTCCACGCGTACCATGCCGTCGTGCTGTACGTGGAGCACCAGCGGGCCTCCGGCGGTTTCGACGTGAATGTCATGCTTGTGGGTCAAGCGCTGGTCGCGCACGAAGCGGGCAAAGCAGCGCGCGCCGTTGCCACAGTTCTCCACTTCGCTACCGTCGGCGTTGTAGATACGGTAGCGAAAATCCATGTCCGGATCGCGGGGCGGCTCGACGATCAGCAGCTGGTCGAAGCCAATGCCGAAGCGCCGGTCCGCCAGCTGGCGAATCTGCTCGTCGCGCAGGCGCGCCCGCTGGGTGACCAGATCCACCACCATGAAGTCGTTGC
Source organism: Halomonas sp. MMH1-48 (assembly GCF_022348105.1). Classification (NCBI taxonomy): domain Bacteria; kingdom Pseudomonadati; phylum Pseudomonadota; class Gammaproteobacteria; order Oceanospirillales; family Halomonadaceae; genus Halomonas; species Halomonas sp. MMH1-48. Next base: position 111,194 of record NZ_JAKRFL010000004.1, on the reverse strand, counting down.
CCAAGCCGTGCATTTTAGTGAAGTGCAGCAGCATCAGCGCGCTCCTTCGGGCAGCAGCGCCTCGCCGGCCCACAGGCTTTCCAGCGCTTCCCGAGCGCGCACCACGTGAAACGTATCACCATCCACCATCACTTCGGGGGGACGGGGACGGCTATTGTAATTGGATGCCATGACGAAGCCGTAAGCACCGGCGGAGCGCACCGCCAACAGATCGCCCTCGGCAATCGCCAGCTCGCGCTCCTTGCCCAGGAAGTCGCCCGTTTCGCACACCGGCCCTACCACGTCGTAGGTGGCGGTGTCCCGTGCTTGGCGGGTGTCCACCGGCACGATCGCCTGCCACGCCTGGTACAGCGCCGGGCGAATCAAGTCGTTCATGGCCGCATCGACGATGGCAAAGTTCTTGGTCTCGCCAGGTTTCAAAAACTCGACGCGGGTGAGCATCAGCCCAGCGTTGGCGGCGATGGAGCGGCCCGGCTCGAACAGCAGCGTCAACGTTTCACCGCCTTCCCAGCGGGAGAGGCGCGCCAACAGCTGGCTGGCGTAGTCGAACGGCTGGGGTGGTTTCTCGTCGCGGTAGGGCACGCCCAGGCCACCGCCTAAATCGAGGTGGTCGATCTCGATGCCGTGCTCGCGCAGGCGCTCCATGAGCACCAGCAGGCGCTCCAGGGCATCGAGGAACGGCGCAGTTTCGGTGAGCTGTGAACCGATGTGGCAATCCAGTCCCGTCACCCGCAGGTTGGGCAGGCTAGCGGCCAACTGGTACACCTCCAACGCGTCGTCGACGGGAATGCCGAACTTGTTGTCCTTCAAACCGGTGGAGATGTACGGGTGGGTACCCGCGTCCACGTCGGGATTGACGCGCAGGGATACCGAGGCGACTTGGCCCAGCTCCCCTGCCACGGCGTTCAAGCGCTCGAGCTCGGGGCGCGACTCGACGTTGAAGCACTTGATGCCGACCTCCAGCGCCCGCGCCATTTCCTGGGGCTGCTTGGCGACCCCGGAAAACACGACTTTGCTGGGGTTACCACCGGCTTTTAGCACCCGTTCCAGCTCGCCCACGGAGACGATATCGAAACCGGCGCCTAGGCGGGCCAGCAGGCCCAGCACGGCTAGGTTGGAGTTGGCTTTCACCGCGTAGCAGATCAGGTGCGGATGGCCGCCCAGCGCTTCGGTGTAAGCGCGAAAGTGGCGCTCCAACGTCGCTTTGGAGTAGACGTAGCAGGGCGTGCCCAGCTTGTCCGCCAGTTGCGTTAGCGGAACGTCTTCGGCGTAGAGCACGCCGTCGCGGTAGTTAAAGTGATCCATTACCCCTCCTGCTCGGCGGCCGAATCGGTTGTGTCGTCAGGCAAATAGAGCGGCCCTTTCTGGCCACAGCCGACGAGTAGCAGCGAGGCCAGCAGCAGCGCGCCGAGTGTGATCGTATAGCGCTTCATGACGTCCCCTTGAGCGCCGCCAGCGCTTCACGGGCACGGCTTGCGGCCGCGCGTACTTGGTCGGGCGCTGTGCCACCAATGTGGTTACGGGCCGCCACCGAACCTTCCAGGGTCAGCACCTCGAACACGTCCTGCTCGATGGTATCGGAGAACTGCTGAAGCTCTTCCAGGCTCATTTCTGAGAGGTCTTTCTTGGTTTTTAGACCGTAGGCGACGGACAGCCCCACGATCTCGTGAGCATCGCGGAACGCGACGCCTTTACGTACCAGATAATCCGCCAGATCGGTCGCGGTGGAGAAGCCGCGACGCGCCGCTTCGTACATGCTCTCTTTCTTGGGCTCGATGGCGGGCACCATGTCCGCAAAGGCTTTCAGACAGTCGCGCACGGTGTCGACGGCGTCGAACAGCGGCTCTTTGTCTTCCTGGTTGTCCTTGTTGTAGGCCAACGGCTGCGATTTCATTAGCGTCAGCAGCGCCATCAGGTGGCCATAGACACGCCCGGTTTTACCGCGCACCAGCTCGGGCACGTCGGGATTCTTCTTCTGCGGCATGATGGAGGAACCGGTGCAGAAGCGGTCGGGCAGGTCGATGAAGTCGAACTGGGCGCTGGTCCACAGCACCAGCTCTTCGCTCATGCGGGAGAGATGCATCAGCAAGATACTGGCAAAACTGGTGAATTCGATGGCGAAATCGCGATCCGACACCGCATCCAGCGAGTTTTCCGCCGGGCGGTCGAAGCCGAGCAGGTCCGCGGTGACGTGGCGGTCGATTGGGTAAGTCGTGCCCGCCAGGGCCGCGGCGCCCAGCGGCATCACGTTTACGCGCTTACGACAGTCCAAAAGCCGCTCATGGTCGCGGGCCAGCATTTCCTGCCACGCCAGCAGATGATGGCCGAAGGTGACCGGCTGCGCGGTTTGCAGGTGGGTGAAGCCTGGCATGATGGTGTCGGCTTCGCGCTCGGCCAGTTCGATCATGCCGTCGCGCAGGCGTGTCAGCTCCGCTTCGATCACGTCGATCTCATCGCGCATGAACAGACGAATGTCAGTGGCCACCTGGTCGTTGCGCGAGCGTCCGGTGTGCAGCTTCTTGCCGGTAATGCCGATTTTGTCGGTCAGGCGTGCTTCGATGTTCATGTGCACGTCTTCCAGCGGCACCGACCAGTCGAACTCGCCGCGTTCGATCTCGCCCTGGATCTCGGTCAAACCGTTGATGATCGCATCGCGCTCGTCGTCGGTCAGCACGCCTACCCGCGCCAGCATGGTGGCATGGGCGATCGAGCCCTGAATATCCTGGCGCGCTAGGCGCTGATCAAACGTCACGGACGCGGTGAAACGCGCAACAAAGGCATCGGTGGGCTCGCTGAAGCGACCGCCCCAAGACTGGTTCGTAGCTTGGCTCATCGGAGAGATATCCTGCTGACAAATCTAATGGAGTCGTTAAAAGAAAGTGTACCAGAGTCACCGCCTGGAACGGCATGCCGTTTTGCAGCCGTCACGCTCAGGAGATGGGATCAGCGGCGCTGGCCGTGGCGGCGAATGGCGAGTCCAAGAAGTGCTTGAGCACGCTCAACGCCATCGGGCGAGCGAAGTAGTAGCCTTGGAAGTGATCGCACTGCAGCATGCGCAGATGATGAAACTGCTCGGCCGTTTCGACACCTTCGATGAGGACTTCTAGTCCCAACTTGTCGGCCATGGTGACGACCCCCTCGACGATGGCCGCATCACGGGAGTCGGTCGCCACGTCGCGTACGAACGAGCGGTCGACCTTCAATTTGTTGATGGGCAACCGTTTCAGGTAGCTCAGACTGGAAAAGCCGGTGCCGAAGTCATCGAGGGCGATATGCACACCGAGCTGGCGCAGTGCTTTGAGCGCTTGAATGGTGTGCTCGGCGCTATCCATGAGCACGCCCTCGGTCAGTTCAAGCTCCAGCAAGGCCGGTGGCAAACCGCTGCGCGCCAACACGTTCTTCACCGAGTCCAAAAAGCCGGGACGCTGAAACTGCATGGGCGAGACGTTGATCGCCATGGTCATGGGCGTCGCACTCTGCGCATTGAGCACCATCGCATCGCGACAGGCCGTCTCTAGCACCCACTCGCTGATTGGAATGATTTGACCGGTATCCTCGGCCAGCGAAATGAACTGCCCCGGCGGGATGTTGCCACGCTCGGGGTGGTGCCAACGAATGAGCGCTTCGACCCCGGCGACTCGACCGCTGTGATGAATTTGCGGCTGATAATGTAGTTCGAACTGCCGCTGTTCGATGGCCTGCTGCAGCGCATGGCGTAAGCTCACCCGCTCGGTGACCTTGCGATTGAGCTCGTCGGTGTACCACTGGAAGGTGTTACGCCCTCGCCGCTTGGCCTTGTACATGGCCAGGTCGGCCTGCTGGATCAGCTGGCGCGGCGCTCGAATCGTGCCGTCGTCGGTGGCGATACCGATACTGGCGGTAATGCGCAGCTCGCTGCCGCGATACCAGTAGGGAGCAGACACTCGCGTCAGCAGCCGCTCGACGACCTGTAGCACGTCATCCTCTTGCGCCAAGTCCGGGAGCAAGACGATGAATTCGTCGCCACCAAAGCGCGCCACGGTGTCCCAAGGCCGCAGCTCTTCTTCTAGGCGCTTGGCCACTTCGCGCAGGATAAAGTCACCGACCTCATGGCCAAGAGTGTCGTTGATGGGTTTGAAGTCATCCAGATCGATGAACAGTACGGCCAAATAGCGATGATAGCGTCTGGCGAGCAGGCACCCTTGGGCCAAGCGCTGATCGAGCATGAGCCGATTGGGCAGCCCCGTCAGCGCGTCGTGGTTGGCGTTATGGCTGAGTTGAGCCTGGTACTCACGCTGGGCGGTGATGTCGTTTTGCGCGCCAATGAAGTGCGTCACCACGCCCTCTTCGTCGCGCACTGGCGAAATATAAAGATCGTTCCAAAACGGTTCGCCACTGCGACGGTAGTTGCGAATCACCACATGCACATCGCGCTGCGCTTCGATGCCTTTGCGAAGCTGCGCCAGGGTGGCGGGATCGGTGTCGACGCCCTGTAAGAAGCGGCAGTTGCGGCCCAGCACATCGTCACGCGAGTAGCCGGTGATGCGCTCGAAAGCGGCATTGACGTAGACCATGGGCAAATCGGGGCGCTGGGCATCCACGATCACCACGCCGTTGGTGCTGGACTCGACGCTGCGCTCCAGCAAGGTGAGCTGCCGCTCGGTGTCTTTACGTTCGGTGATGTCTTGAGTCGAGCCCTGCACCTGAATGATCTGGCCCAGCTCGTCACGCACCGCGCGGCCAATCACGCGCACCCAACGTCGCCGCCCTTCTCGGGTCACGATTTCGAGCTCTTCGTCAAAGCTCACGCCCTGCTCGCAGCAAGCAGTAAAGACGGAACGAATACGCGGCTGCACACGAGGCGTATAGAAGCCGAGCGCTTCGTCGAGGGTGGGTTGGTGCCCCACCGGCATGTCGTGCAGACGGCACACTTCTTCGGACCATATGGGTAGCCCTACGGCCAGGTCCATGTACCAGCCCCCGATATGGGCCGTTTCACCGGCAATGCGAAACAACCGCTGGTTGCGCCTCAACTGCTTTTCGACCGCTTTTCGCCGCGTAACGTCCCGTGCGATGACATAAATGACTTGGTCGCCGCTGGAGGCCGATACCTCAAGCCAAATACGCTGGCCCTCGACCGTCCGCGCGCATACGTCGAAGGTATTTACCTTCTCACCACGGCACAAGCTCGCTAGTGCCGCTTCGATCACGGGATGATCGCGTGGCTCGACGACGACACCACAAGGCTTACCCAATAGCGCATGTGCTGGGTAACCGAGCAACGACTCGAAGGTAGGATTGACGCTCAGCAGCGTGCCCGCAAAGTCAATGCAGCAGAGCAAATCCTGCGATAACAGGAAGAATTGGTCTAGCTTGCCTTGCGGTTCGACAGAGGGCATGGCGTTTCCTAGCAGGCGTTAAACGCGGTCAGCGCTGGCCCTAAATATGGCCGGTTATTTTTACTGTGTGGCTGGGTGCTTTATGATGAGAATTATCACAGTTCGACGCGCCGTGTCAGCGGCAAAGGGAGAATCAGGTGTCATCCATCACTAAATTGCGCATTGCCACACGTAAAAGTCAGTTGGCCATGTGGCAGGCCGAGTACGTCCGCGACCGCTTGATGGCGGCCCATAGTGGACTGGACGTCGAGCTTGTCCCCCTCTCCACCAAAGGCGACAAAATCCTCGATACGCCCCTTTCCAAAATTGGTGGCAAAGGGCTATTCGTCAAGGAGCTCGAAGACGCCATGCTGGATGGTCGCGCCGATATTGCCGTGCACTCCATGAAAGACGTACCCATGCACTTCCCCGAAGGCTTGGGGCTATCGGTGATTTTAGAGGGAGCAGACCCCACCGATGCGTTCGTCTCCAACCACTATAACAGCATCGACGAGCTGCCCGAAGGTGCGCGCATCGGTACCGCCAGCCTACGTCGTGGCCTACAAATGCGTGAAGCCCGTCCGGACCTGCAAATCCTCAACCTGCGCGGCAACGTCCAGACTCGCCTTGGTAAGCTCGACGATGGCGAGTTCGACGCTATCATTCTGGCCACCTCTGGCCTGCAGCGCCTAGGGCTCGACGCGCGAATCGCCCAAGCACTGCCCCCCGAAATCTGCCTGCCCGCCTGCGGCCAGGGCGCACTAGGCATTGAATGTCGCTTGCACGACCCCGAATTGATTGCGCTACTGGCCCCCTTGGACGATCAGGATACCGCCACCCGCGTGCGCGCCGAGCGCGCCATGAACACGCGCCTGGAAGGCGGCTGCCAAGTGCCGATAGCCGGACACGCCATTCTGGATAAAGGCAACGAAACGCTGTGGCTTCGCGGGCTCGTCGGCAACCCAGAAGGCACAGAAGTGCTGCGAGCCGAGGGGCGTGGCTCGATTCACGAGCCGGAAGCGCTCGGCATCCGAATTGCCGAAGAGCTTCTAGATCAAGGCGCTGGCGATATCTTGGCAGAGGTCTACGGTCGCCACGTATGAACCAACCGGTTCTGATTTGCCGCCCAGGAGAGCGTGGACAAGCCCTGGCGGATGCCCTGCGCGAACGCCACGACTGGGTAGAGTCCCTTGACGTCATGCGCTTGGAGGCTTTGCCCGAAGCGGCGGCCCAACGCCAAATATGGTTGGATATCGATCAGTACCATAAGATAGTAGTGGTCAGCCCCTTTGCCGCACACTGTTTGAGCGAGGCATTGGATCGCTACTGGCCACAGCTGCCCGTTGGCATCGATTACTATAGCGTTGGGCGGGCCACTGCCAGCATACTGTCCGACCAGCTCGGGGTTAAGGTTCGTATACCCCCGCCCCATCGGGGTGAAGACACCAGTGAAGCGCTGCTCTCGTTGGCGTCGCTTCGCCAATTGGCGCACCAGCGGGTGCTGCTGGTGACCGGTGAAGGCGGTCGCACGCTCATCGCCGACACGCTGACAGCACGCGGCGCCCAGGTGACGCGTCTAGCAGTCTATCGGCGTGTGTATCAACCGCCGCTCCCCGCCCTGCGCGAGCGCCTTCACGGTGGTGACTACCGGGCGCTCATCGTCACCAGCGGCGAACTGCTTGAATATCTGGCAAAATGGTGTGGTCCAGCAGCGTTGAACCAACCGCTAATCGTTTCCAGTCACCGTTTAGCTACACTGGCCGGTAAACTGGGTTTTTGTGACCTCAAGGTGGCGTCGGGAGCAACGCCGGCTGCGCTGGTGGCCGCGTTGGATCGGTCCTGCAACCCATAGGGTGCCGATGTCGATCAAGGAACTTAATAAGGGCTAGCGACAGATGAGCAAACAACCAAACGAGCAGGAAGGCGTCAACAATACGTCTGCCGATACATCCCAAGCGAACACGCCGTCGAGCGATACTGCGGCATCATCGTCGAAAAGCGAGTCGACTGCTAGCAGCGCCTCCTCGTCTTATGCGGCCAAAAATAGCCGTTCGCGCCGCCGCCATAAGAGTGCCAACAGTGCCTCTTCGGCACCGCAAACCGGCACGGCGAGCAATAACGGGCCGACGTCTGACTCGGCCAAAACGTCCGCCGCTAGCAACACCAAGGACACGAAGGACACTAAGGACGCCAAGAACAGCGCCGCCGACACCAAGCCAGCCGCTTCGTCGGGCAGTGCCGGTAAGCCAATCCCGCCCGCCTCTACAGCCGGTAGTGGCGGCAGCAAAGGCGGCGGTCTTGCCATCGCGTTGGTGATTATCCTGGCACTCGCCCTGGGCCTGATCACTTGGCAAGGCTGGCAGCGCCTGGATAGTCAGCAGCAGCGCCTGGACGAATTGGCCCAGCAAGCGCAAAACAGCGCTTCCCAGCAAGCGGTCAGCGAGCTTGAGTCACGGATCGAAGAGGGCGAAGCCGAACGAAGCCAAGCGCTGGAGAGTACCGTGAGCGAACTGCGCAGCGAGCTGGATAGCTATCGCAGCGACGTCAACAGCACGCTGGACGAGGTGCTGACGCAGCTCTCACAAGAGCAGGACACCGACGAGCGCGATTGGCTTCACGCCGAAGCGGCCTACTTGCTGCGTTTGGCGAATCAGCGCCTGCAGCTGGAGGGTGATGTGGAAGGTGCCGCCGCTCTGCTGCGCACCGCCGATGCCCGTCTGGCCGATGCCGATAACCCGGCGCTAACGCCCGTGCGTCGTGAAATTGCCAACGAGCTCGCCGCGCTGGACGCCGTTCCTCAAGTGGACCGCACAGGCATTTACTTAGCTCTGAATGCCCAGCAAGAGCGCGTAGCGGGTCTGCGCCTATCTCAAGAGATCGAAGAGCGCGCCGTGACGTCGAGCATTGAGCAGCCGCCTACCGGCACCTTCCAGCGCCAGCTCGCCCGCTTCGGTGAAGAGCTAAAAGATCTCGTGGTCATTCGCCAGCATGATGAAGCCCTGGAAGCGCTGATCACGCCGGAGCAGGAGTCCTACCTGCGCCAGAGCCTGCGCCTGATTCTCGAGCAGTCTCAGCTGGCGCTGCTCAAAGAGGAGCCCGAGCTGTACGAAGCGAGCATCGACAAAGCCCTGGAGCTGCTGAACGGCTACTACGACACCGAACGTGAAGAGACCCAGAGCGTCATAGCCCGCCTTCAAGAGCTGAAGCAGGCCGAAGTAAAGCCCGAGCTGCCGGATATCAGCGCCTCACAGCAAGCGCTGGCCAGCTTCATCGACAACCGTTTCGAGTCCCGTCGTCAGGATGGAGGTGATGCATGAGAAAACTCATCCTGCTGATCGTCGCGGGCCTTGCGGTTGGCGCGCTCTTTGGGCATCTGATGATGTCGGTGCCCGGTTACTGGCTGATTCGAGTGGGCGACACGTCGGTACAAACCTCGTTCTGGTTTGGGCTAGTGCTGCTACTGGGTGCCTTTATCGTCCTGCACTTCGCGCTGCGCCTGCTCACTGGCATCATTCGTCCGGTGGGCCGCTTCCGTACCTGGAATAGCCGTGCTCGCAACCGCCGCGCCATGAAACGTACCGTGCGTGGTTTGGTGGCACTTACCGAGGGCCGCTGGAAGAAAGCGGAGAAAACCTTGGTTCGCGCCGCGGACGACTCTAGCACGCCGCTCGTTAACTACCTCTCGGCAGCGTTGGCCGCGCACTACCAGGGCCATCATGAGAAGTCCCAAGAGCACCTGAACCAGGCCCAGTTGACTACCGACGGCGCGGATACCGCCATCGGCTTGATGCAGGCGCAGCTGATGATCGACCGTCAGCAGCCGGAAGAGGCGCTGGCCATCCTCAACCGCTTGGACAAGCAGCTCACCAATCATCCCCAGGTGCTGAAGCTGCTGAAACAGGTCCACCTTAGTGTCAACGACTGGGAGGGCCTGCGCCGCTTGATTCCACGCCTGGCGGCGCAAAAGCTGATTACGCAACAAGAGCGTGAACAGCTGGAGTTCAAGGCGTATCGTGAGCTGATCATCTTCGAAGCGCAAAACCCCACCAACATCGAACGGGTTCGCGGGCTGTGGGCCGATATGCCTGACTACCTGCGCGGCAATACCGAGCTGATCGTGCTCTACACCGAAGCACTGCTGCACGCCAACGAAGAGCCGATTGCCGAACGCCTGCTGAACCACTCGCTGGATCATCACTGGGATGCACGCTTGGTCAAACGCTACGGTTTGCTCAACGTGGACGCCGCACGTCAGCTCGCCAAGGCAGAGAAATGGCTGCAAGAGCGCCCCAACGACCCCGAACTGCTGCTCGCCTGTGGCCGCCTGTCGCTGCGTGTGGGCCAGTGGGAGAAAGCGCTGGAGTACTTCGAAGCCAGCCAGCGCCAGCGCCCCAACGGCGAAGTATGCGCCGAGCTTGCGCGCCTTTACGCAAGCCTAGGCGAGCATAACAAGAGCCAGCTCTACTATCGCCACAGCGTCGATATGCTGGCGAAATCATTGCCGTCGCTGCCACAGCCGAGCGATGCCAGTGATAGTAAGCAAACGGATAAGAAAGCGGCGAAAAAGACGGCTTAACGGCCCTCTTCAACGTCAAAAAGGGTGCCCATTGGGCACCCTTTTTGATGGCGACTCGCCAGGAGAGCTGACCGCGAATCACACGGATTCCATCGGTTTCTCTGGCGTCGCTACCTGTAGCTCAGAGGTGCAATGCCCGCAGCGAACGGCCTTGATCGGTACCACCATCAAACAGTAGGGGCACGGTTTTTCAGTCGGATCAGCGGGCGCCACCGCCTCTTCACGCTTCAAACGGTTGATGGTGCGCACCAGCAAGAACACCACGAACGCGACGATGGAGAAGCTCACCACCGCGTTAATGAACAATCCCACGTTCAGCGTCACCGCTCCCGCCGCCTGGGCGTCCGCCAAAGTGGCATAAGGGGCCTCCGCCACGCCCTCCCGTAACACGACAAATAGGTTCGAAAAATCGATACCGCCCACCAGTAAACCAATCAGGGGGTTCATGACGTCTTTGACGAGGCTTTGCACGATCAGCGTAAACGCTCCGCCAATGATGATGCCCACCGCCATGTCGATGACGTTGCCCTTGACGGCAAACTCGCGGAACTCCCGAAAAAACTTAGCCATACGCCCTCTCTCCTCACCCAGCTAATGAAACGCTCAAGGGCGACACTGCCCAGAAAGAAGAATGGGCCAAGGCCAACAGAGCGACAAGAGGCAGCGGTCAGATAAAAAAACCCAAACCGTGGGGTTTGGGCAAAGAGGAAGAGCGTCAGCGTCGCTTATTCGAGCGATTCGTAAGGCAGCCCCACATAGTTTTCTGCGATGGTCGTCAGCCCTGCCGCTGAGCTGGTCACGTAGTCCAGTTCGGCCAGCTGCATGCGACTATTGAAATCCTCCTCATCGGAGAAGTTGTGCAGCATGGAGGTCATCCACCAGGAAAAACGCTCTGCTTTCCAGATACGCTTCAAACAGGTTTGCGAATAGCGCTCTATCAGATCGGTACGGCCTTCCTGATAGACCTTGACCAGTAAGCGATAGAGTGTGTTGACATCGCTGGCGGCCAGATTGAGTCCCTTGGCGCCCGTGGGAGGCACGATATGGGCGGCATCGCCCACGAGGAATAGCCGCCCATACTGCATCGGTTCCACCACATAGCTACGCAGCGGCGCGATACTCTTCTCGATGGAGGGCCCTGTCACAAGCTTTTGCGCCACATCGTCCGGCAAGCGCCGCTTGAGTTCCTCCCAAAAACGCTCGTCCGACCAGTCTTCTACTTTTTCGTCCAGCGGTACTTGCAGGTAGTAACGGCTGCGAGTGGCGGAGCGCATGCTGCATAGGCTAAAGCCACGCGCATGGCGCGCGTAGATCAGCTCATCGGACACCGGCGGCGTATCCGAGAGTAGCCCTAACCAGCCGAAGGGATACACCTTTTCGAACTCTTGGATGCGGCCCTGGGGAATCGCTTGGCGGGAGACGCCGTGGTAGCCATCGCAGCCCGCGATGTAGTCGCAGTCGAGCCTGACGGTTTTGCCTTGGTGCTCGAAGGTAAGGTACGGACTATCGCTCTCCAGATCGTGGGGCTGGACGTTTTCTGCCTCATAGAGCGTAGTCGCACCAGCGGCGGCGCGGGCCTCCATCAGATCCCGCGTGACCTCGGTTTGGCCATAGACCATGACCTTGCTGCCGCCGGTCAGCTCGTCCAGCGCAATGCGCACGCGGCGGTTATCGAACACGAGCTCGAAACCGTCGTGGGGCAGGCCCTCTTCATCCATGCGCCGGTCCACACCTGCTTCACGCAACAGATCGACCATGCCCTGCTCGAGCACACCTGCGCGGATACGGCTCAACACATACTCACCGCTGCGACGCTCGACAATCACGTTATCGATACCTTGACGCTGGAGCAGTTGCCCCAGCAGTAGGCCTGACGGCCCGGCCCCAATAATGGCGACCTTCGTTTTCATAGGGATGCCTCGTCGTTGTCATTGTCAAAATCAGATAACTTGTATTTTTCAATGAAACACGTCGCTTAATAAGGCATGATCTAGATCAATTATTGGACATTCTACATTGCATCACTCAACCTTAGTCGTAAAGGAGAGCCCCCATGACGCCCTCGTCGAACGCTCCCGTTCCCGTCTTCAAGCTCTATGGCGAAACGCAGCACTGGCCGACGCCCGACTTGCTCCACTGTGAGTCCATTCCCGAGCGCAGCCGCCTGCATGACTGGCGTATCCGCCCCCATCGCCATGCCGACTTGGTGCATATTTTATTGATCGATCAGGGGAGCGTATCGCTGGAGTTGGAGGGTACGCGTCATGAGCTGCAGAGCGTGGCCGCCATTGTCGTTCCCGCCATGGCGATTCACGGCTTTCACTTTTCACCCGACGTACAAGGACACATCATTACGCTAGCCAAGCCGCTGGCCGAACACTTGCATACCCTGCTGGGCGAAAGCAGCACCCTTAGAAAGGCCGATTTCTTTCGCCTATCGCTGGCTCATGAGCAAGCACGCATTACCACGCTAGTAACGCAGATCGACCGAGAGTATCGCCAGCCAGCGCCAGGACGCAGCCTGCTACTCGAAGCGCTAATCCAGGCACTCGTCGTCGAGCTTTCGCGGCTTGGCCATGCGGGCGGTAGCCCTAAAAAGCGCTATACCCCTCGCCAAAATGACAAGGGGCAGCAACACGTCGAGCAGTTTCAAACACTCATCGAAACGCACTATCGTGAGCAGCCCAGCATCGAGTGGCTGGCCGGGCAAGTGGGGGTGAGCAGTGCACATTTGAACATGCTCTGCCGCCAACTCGCCGGGCGCAGCGCCCTACAGTTGCTACACGAACGGCTACTGCTAGAGGCCAAGCGCCAGCTTACCTACACCAACATGACCATTGGGCAAGTTTCTGACAGCTTGGGCTTCTCCGAACCGGCCTATTTCACGCGCTTTTTCAAACGTAATACGGCGCTGTCACCTCGCGATTTCAGAACGCGACAATCGCAAGGGCGTTAACACGCCTTATAGCAAAAAGAAGGTCGACAGCACCGGAAAGAGGATCAACAGCGTCAAGCGGAGCAAATCAGACACGACAAAGGGTGTCACGCCCTTGAAGATCTCCCCTAGCCCGACATGCGGTGCCATCGCTTTGATGACGAACACGTTCATCCCCACCGGCGGGGTCATGAGGCCCAGCTCAACGGTCAGTACGGTTAAAATACCGAACCACACCGGGTCGATACCCATCGCCTGAATGATCGGGTAGACCACCGGCACGGTGATCACCAGCATGGCGATGGAGTCCATGAACATCCCCAGCACGAAGTAGAGCGCCAGGATGCACAGCACCACGACGATGGGCGTGAGGTCCATGCCGTAGAGCAGATCCGTGATGGAGAACGAAATGCGCGATACGGAAATGAAGTAACCCAGCGTTTCCGCCCCGACCAGCATGAAGAACACCACCGCAGAAAGCGCCAGCGTCTCCTGTACGCTGTGCCATAGCTGGGCACCGCGCATGCCCTTCGCCAAGGCGTAGAGCAGCGTGGCGAAGGCGCCGACACTGGCCCCCTCGGTGGGCGTAAAGGCACCGAAATAGATCCCTAGAATCATCACCAGGAAGACGCCAAAGAACGGTACCAAACCGGTCAGCGAGAGCAGCTTCTCTTTCCAGGCAGTGGGTTGACCCGCTACCGCCAGGGAGGGGCGCAGATACATCACCACGGTAATGGTCAGCGAGTACATCACCAGTCCCAGCAGGCCGGGAATCAGCCCCGCCATGAACATATCGCCCACGGACTGTTCGGTAAGAATGGCGTAAATCAGCAGCGCGATACTGGGCGGAATCATGATGCCCAGTGTGCCGCCAGCGGCCAGCGCACCGGTCGCCAAGCCACGGTTATAGCCGTAGCGCTCCATTTCGGGCAGTGCCACTCGCGTCATGGTGCTCGCCGTAGCCAGCGATGAACCGGAGATGGCGGAAAAGATGCCGCAAGAGCCCACCGCTGCAATGGCCAAGCCGCCTTTCCAGCCACCGCAAATGATCCGAGTCGAATCAAACAGCTTACCGGCCATCCCCGAGTGAGCCGCGAGTACGCCCATTAAAATGAACATGGGTACGGCGCTGAAGCTATAGTTGGAGAGCACCTCGACCGGTACGGTTTTCAACTGTGCAACGGCGGCGTCCCAACTGATGATCTGAGCAAACCCCACCACACCGACGATCAGCATGGTCAACGCGACCGGGACGCGCAGAATCATCAGTACCAATAACAGCCCTAGCCCAATGGCACCAATCGCTTCACTCCCCATGAGCTGCCTCCTCACCGGCCGCATAGATCATGCCTAGCAAGGCGTGAATGGCGCTGCGCAATCCCAATAGCAAACTCAGCACCGCTGCCAATTGGTAAATCGGCCCCATGGGCAATCGCAGGTCTTGGGTGACCTCCCCGTGACGCGTCGCGGCGGCAGCAGAATCCAGCAGCCCAACGAACAGGACCAACCCCAGCGCCATGAAACCGAGCAAAAAGACGCCTTGCACACGATTCTTGATGGCTTGTGGCAAGCGGTGAGAGAACGCCTCCACCACTACTTGGCTTTTTTCGACATTGGCCGCCATCGCGGCCAGTAGCGCGAACAGCATCAAGTAGCTCACCAGCTCCACACTTCCGGATACGCGCAGCGCAATCGCGCCCTCGGTCAACCGGGAAAGATAGCGTGTGCTGACATCGGCCATGGTGACCCCCAGCAGGCCAATCAAAGCGACCCCGGCCACTAAGCGACAAATGAGGGCCAGCCAATGGCTGGCCCGATAAAAAGTAGACTGCATGACACATTACCCCTATTGGGCGCTGCAAGACTCGCTGGCTGCCAACGCCGCCTGATAGACGTCGCGCGCCTGATCGAGACCACGCTCTTCCAACTGCGTCAGGTAGTTTTCGATACCTGTTTGAAGGGGGCCCTGCCAATCTGGATGCTCCAGCGGGTTTTCGATTTCGCGAATCGTGTGGCCCGCATCGACGGCCTCTTGCTTGCCTTCTACGTCGAGTCGGTCAAACACTGCACCGGCGTTTTCGGCCCACTTCATACCGGAGTTATTGTTGATCACCGCCTGCTGCTCGGGGGTCAGGCTGTCGTAGCTGCGCTGATTCATGGTGGCCACGAAGATTAGCGTGTAAAACGGTACTTCGGTGTGGTAATTGACGAGTTCGTTGACACGGAAGCCTTTCAAGCCCTCCCACGGAAAACTCAAGCCCTCGATCACGCCGCGCTGCATGGAGGTATAGATGTCGGGTGCAGGCATGCCCACCGGGCTCGCCCCCATATTTTCCAGCATCTCACCCGCCACTGCGGTGGGGCGACGAATGCGCAGCCCCTGCAGATCGGCGGGGGTTTGCACGTCGGTATCGATGGTGTGGATGCCACCCGGGCCCGTGGTAAACATGAAAAGCGGACGAGTATCTTCGTATTCGCTGTCCAAATGGCCGTCGTCGTAGAGCGTCTGCAACACACACGCCCCTTGGGTCGCGGTGCTGGCGACGCCCGGTAGCTCAACGATTTGCGACAGCGGGAAACGGCCCGCCGTATAGCCCTGGGCGGTAGCCCCAATATCGGCAATACCGTTAGCGGCGGCTTCGTAGATGGAGTCCGGTTTGGCTAGCGTACCGGCGGGAAACATCTGAATGGTCAGCTCGCCGTTGGACTCTTCGGCAATGGTATCAGCCCAGGCCTGCAACACGTCCTGGTTGACGCCCGACGGGCCAGGCCAGAAGTGGGCCATACGTAGAGTGGTTTCTGCCTGCGCAGCGCTAATGGAAAGTCCTGCAATGGCGGCTGCCAGCACGCACCGAGCAAAGGTATTTTTCATGGGGGACTCCAGGCTTATTTGGATTATTGTAAGTTCGCAGAGCGAATACTAGTTCGCTTTAAGGGATCACATTAGTCCACTATCAGGCGTAAGGCTAATCGACATTCGTCTATGTCCAAGCAGCATAGGACGCCTTGCTACCCGCGCCATCACTATCAAGCCGTGTTCCAGCCCTCTGATCTTTACTAACAGCAAAATAGAATCAAAAAATTAGACTTTTACCAGATAGATTCACGACCATCGTCGAATGACCAAATACCCACACGATTTGCTCTCTCCTGATACATCCATAAAAAAAGCCGCCTTCACTAATACGAAGACGGCCTACTGACAAACGCAAATACAGGCTACATTGTCTGCTCGGTATACTTCTCTACCAGTCGGGTCGCCTCATCATAGAGCAGTTGGCCATCAAAGCCTCGGTTACCCATGTCGTCAATCCACTGAGCCGTGGCCGTCTCGGCCGCCTCCTGCCAGGGCGCCATTGAATCTTGAGCGATGTAGAACATTTCACCTTCGCCACTCGCTTCAATGGCTTCAATCGCCTTTTCTTCTGCTTGATCCATGACCTGGCCGATACGCTGCGCTTCTTGAAGCCCGGCATTATCGTCAATCACCTGTTTCAGTTCCGGCGACAGTGAGTCATAGCTAGCCTGGTTCAAGCCCAGCACCATCATCGCGGTGTATAAACCCTGCTCACCCTCGAAAAAGGTGTGGTGTTGGGCGATATCCAGCACCCCCAAGGCCGCCGCACTTTCGAAGGGCAGCGTCAGCCCATCGATCACCCCGCGGGAAATCGCTTCCGGAATTTGTGGCATCGGCATACCCACCGCTTGAGCGCCGAGAAGACCAAAGTAACGATTCATGGTCTTGGAGGGCGCGCGCATAGCTAACCCTCTCAAGTCCTCGGCACTCTCTATCGACGCACCTCTGGTATGAATTTTGCCCGGCGTGTGCGCGAATACAGCGATAGGGTAAACACCCTCGAAGGCATCTTGCATATGCGTTGTTGCGAACTCATGGGCCGCCATACTGGTCGCCTCCCCCGTTGTGGGCAGGAAGGGTTGATCGAATGCTTCAGACTCGGGGAAGCGATTCGGCGTATAGCTGAGCAGCGTCCAGGCAATATCGACTACCCCGTCCTTGGCCTGGTCGTAGAGCGAGGGAGCCGACCCACCTAGCTGCATGGCAGGGAATATTTCCACCTTGATAGCCCCTTCGGACTGCTCCTCCAGTCGCTTAGCCCAAGGCTCCAGATACTCGGTCTGCACTGGCGTGGTAGGAGCAGCAAAGTGATGCAAACGCAGCGTCACCGAGCCTTGGGCATAGCCACTACCGCTAAGGAGTAGGCCGCTTAACAACGCGAGGCTGGCGAGTGTGGGTTTTATTGTCATTATAGTAACCTCCTTACTTATAGCCTTGTTAAAAAAACAGTGTCAGCCGCTTATCTAAATGGGGTAATGGCGTGGGCCAAGCTGCAGGGACATCCAGCGCAGATCGGTGAACTCCTCGACCCCGGCCTTACCGCCAAAGCGTCCATAGCCGCTCGACTTAACGCCGCCAAAGGGCATCTGGGGCTCGTCGTGCACGGTGGGGGCGTTGATGTGGCAAATACCCGACTCGATGCGCTGGGCAAACTGCATCGCCCGGGCGGTGTCGCGGCTGAACACGGCGGCCGAAAGGCCATATTCGCTATCGTTGGCCACGCGTAGGGCTTCCTCTTCGTCCTTGACGCGCATCAGCGCGACGACCGGGCCAAACGACTCTTCGCCATACAGGCGCATCGCCTTGGTAACACCATCCACCACAGTGGGCTGCATAATGACGCCTTCGGCCTTGCCACCACAGGCTAAACGAGCGCCATGCTGTTGGGCGTCGTCCAGCAGGGCGTTGAGCTTTTCGCCCGCTTCGCGATTGACCAGCGTACCCAGCGCATTGCCCTCACCACGGGGGTCGCCCGCGCGCAGCGTCTGCGCCTTGCGGGCCAGCTTGTCGACGAAGGCGTCGGCGACCGCATCCACCACGATCAACCGCTCGGTGGACATACAGATCTGGCCCTGGTTGAAGAAGGCGCCAAAGGCGGCGGCCTCTACGGCAGCGTCCAGATCGGCATCGTCAAGCACCACGAACGGCGCCTTGCCACCCAGCTCCAGCAGAACCGGCTTGAGATGACGCGCTGCTTTTTCGGCAATGATGCGCCCCACCTGGGTAGAGCCGGTGAAGTTGATACGCCGTACGGCTTGATGCTCGATCAGCGCCTCGACGACCTCGGCGGCCTGCGGCGGCGCATTGGTCACCACGTTGACGATGCCATCGCCCAACCCCGCCTCGATCAGCACCTCCCCGATCAGATGGTGGGTCGCGGGGCACTGTTCCGAGGCCTTGAGAATCACCGTGTTGCCACACGCCAGCGGGGTGGCAATGGCACGGGTACCCAGAATGATCGGCGCGTTCCAGGGGGCGATCCCCACCACCACGCCGCAGGGAACCCGCACGCCCATCGCTAAACTGCCGGGTACGTTAGAGGGTATAACCTCTCCGCCTACCTGCGTGGTCAGCGACGCCGCCTCGCGCATAATGCTGGCGGCGACCATGACATTAAAGCCTGCCCAGCCTGGCGTAGCGCCGGTTTCGTCCACCATGCGTTCGATAAAGTCCTCTTGGCGCGCCTCCATAAACTCTGCCGCCTTAAGCAGCTTGGCGCGCTTTTCGCCAGGGCCTGTCGCTGACCAGGCAGGGAATGCCTGTGCAGCCGCTTCAACCGCCCGAACCGCATCGCCAGCGGATGCCGCCGCAGCCTGGGTGACAACATCACCGGTGAGAGGGTTAGTTCGAGTAAAGGTCGCGCCTTGGCGAGCAGCACACTGCTCACTACCAATTAAAAGATTAAGATCCATGATCTGACTCTCCTCAAAAGGGTGGTCGAGTATTGTTATAAAGCCCTTACCGCTGGTAGCTCTCCAACCCCGGTTTGATGGTCTTGTCATCGAGGAACTGTTTAAGCCCTTGGGCGCGACCCTGCTCCGGGTCAAGCTGCTGTGCCTGATCGAGCTTGGCGTAGAGGTACTCTTCGTTCTGCTCCCAGGTCAGTTCGCGGCACATTTTGAAGCCAGTCTTGGCGGCACGCACCACAACGGGGTTCTTATCACGCAGCGTAGCGGCTAACTCGCGGGTGGCTTCGCGTAGCTTGGAGAGCGGCACACTTCTATTAACCAGCCCCATCTTGGCTGCCTGGGTGCCGGTAAAGGTTTCCCCGGTCATGATGTAGTAGAGCGCTTCCCGGTGGCCCACAGTATCGGCCATGGCTTTACTCACCAGGTTACCGGGAGGGATACCCCAGTTGATTTCGGAGAGACCAAACACCGACTCATCGGCGGCAATCGCCAAGTCACAGGCCACTAATGGCGAGAAAGCCCCGCCAAAGCACCAACCATTGACCATCGCGATGGTGGGCTTGGCGTAGTGGCGCAGCAGCTTCCACTGCCAGGTAGAGGCATCCCGGCGCACCTTGACTTGCACGATCTCGGGGCTGGCATCAATCTCGCGGAAGTACTCTTTGAGATCCATACCGGCCGAAAAGGATTCGCCTTCGCCTGTCAATACCAACACGTGGGCCTCTTGATCCAGTTCGATGGTCTCCAGCACATCGATCATTTCACGGTTAAGCGTTGGGCTCATGGCGTTGCGCTTTTCAGGGCGATTCAACGTCACCCAGGCAATACCCTCTTCGACGTTAACTTTGACGGTTTGCCAGCGATCTTGGTAGTTACTCATCTCTTGCTCCTTGGGTTTTATCAAACAACGTCTTCAAACGTTAATGGTTAAACGCCTACTCAGCGGTGAACTGGTCGATTAACTGTCGGGCGTCGTTGTATAGCGCTTCACCATCGAGCCCTTTCTCTTCGGCATCGGCGATCCACTCATTAGCCACTTCCTGTCCCACGGCTTGCCAACGGGCAGTCTCTTCACTATCTAACTGGGTAATCGTGCCGGGCTGTTCGCCATCCTGAATGGCCTGAATCTGCACCTGGTCAGCGTCATCCATGATCTGACCAATTTTGCGGGCCTCTTGGATGCCGGAATGAGCGTCGATAATCGCTTGTAGGTCGGCGGGCAGCGCGTCGTATTTACGCTGGTTCATGGCGACGATCATCATCGTGGTATAGAGCGCATGATCACCGCTGAAGACCGTATGTTCGGTGGTAATATCCGCTAACCCCATGGCGGTAATCGCTTCGAAAGGGATCACCGTTCCATCCAGTACTCCCCGTGATAACGCCTCCAGTGCCTGGGCGACGGGCATACCAATGGGCTCAGCGCCCAGTTTGGCAAGATAGCGGTTTACCAACCGGCTGGGGCCGCGCATCTTGAGCCCCTCTATGTCGTCGAGCGATTCGATGCGCGTCTCTTTGGTGTGCAGCGCCCCTGGGCTATGGGTATGGACGGCGATGGGATAGACGCCCTCTAACTCATCCTGCATGTGCGTCATTGCATACTCATGGGCGGCCTGGCTTGTCGCAGCACCGGTGGTGGGTATAAACGGCAAGTCGAAGACCTCTGCCCTAGGGAAGCGACCGGCGTTATACCCCAGCACCGTCCAGATAATATCTACCTGACCGTCTTTCGCTTGGTCATAAAGCGACGGGGGCGTACCGCCCAGTTGCATTGAGGGATAGAGCTCAACCTCCAAGCGCCCGTTGGACGCCTCCTCGATGGCCTCTTTCCAGGGAATAAAATACTCCTGGTGAACGGGCGCGGAAGAGGGGAAGAAATGATGCAGCCTAAGCGTATACTCGGCCTCCTGGGCGCTGGCCTGCCCAGCACTCCACACCAGTGGTAAAGCGATAGCGAATGCGAGTAAACGCCGGTTGAGTGTTGAAGCGGTCTGTTGGATCACCAGAAGTACCTCGTTGTGCTTGTTGTGGTTATTGTTTAAGCGGCTGAGTACAAGGGCTTAATTCACCGCGAATAAATCGATCAACACGTTCTCACGGGTACGCTCGGCAGCGCCGATAAAGATCGTACGTGTTAGCCAGGCGTAGTCTGGGCTGGAGGTATAAAAGCGCGGCGTGGTGTGAAAGTAATACTCATCAGGCGCAACGGGCTCACCGCGCTGAAGGCGCTGCATCACCGCAGCCGCACCGTGCCGAAATCCGGTGTTATCCACTTCGATACGCTCGCCACTATCGGTTTCAAGAAAGTAGCGGGCATGCAGTTCGGCCACCCCATCGGTGCGCAGGGTTTGCCAATCGCCACCGCCAGGCAGAACCACGCCGTTCAACCGCTCACCACGCACCTGACCACCGGTGATCGCAATGAAGCGACGCTTGCCTTGAGCGTTTTCACCCAGCTCCAGCGGGGCATCGACATCAACCGTTAAGCGCGCGATAAAAGTAGGCGTCGGCATTCGTTGAAACGCGTCATGGGACATGTCGAACCTCCTTGCTCAATTGATTAAATAAACGAAGCCAAGCGAGATGGCTGGGAAGAGCACCAGCAAAATAATGCGAATAAGATCGGCCGCTAAAAAAGGCAGGATGCCTTTAAAGGTTTCCGTTAAAGGAATGCGGGGAGCCATGGAGTGAATAATGAAGATGTTCAACCCGACTGGCGGCGTGATCATGCCAACCTCGACGACCACCAGCGCCAAGATGCCGAACCATATCGCCACATCCGTGGCGGGCATGTCGAAGTCCATGCCCGTGACGATGGGCAGAAAGATAGGCACGGTGAGCAGGATCATCGAGAGGCTGTCCATAAAGCAGCCGAGCACCAAATAGCAGAACAGAATACCCGCCAGCACCACCCAGGGGCTGATTTCGAGCCCTACGATCCAACCAGCAGTCATTTGGGGTAGCTGAGTCAATGCAAGGAAGCTATTGAAGATACTGGCGCCCAGGACGATGAAAAAGATCATCGCCGAGGTCACCGCGGTTTCAAGGACGCAGTCCCGCAGGCCGTTCCAGCGCAGCCCACCTCGCGTCATTGCTAGGGCACCGGTGGAGACCGCACCGACGGCGGCGGCTTCGGTAGGTGTAAAGATACCGGTATAGATGCCCCCAATCACCACGATAAAGATCGCCGCGCCAGGCCATACCTCTAGTAGTGAGCGCCAGCGCTCGCCGCGGGAGGTTTTTGCCTTGCTTGGTGCACTGTCAGGAAAAAAGCGCACATAAAGCGAGATGGCCAGCATATAGCTGAATACCGCTAGCAAACCCGGCACGAGGGCAGCGGCAAACATTTCGTTAATGTTTTGTTCTGCCAAAATGGCGTAGATCACCAGCACCACCGAGGGAGGAATCAAAATACCCAGGGTGCCGCCCGCGGCCAAGGCGCCAGTCGCCAGGCTACCGCGGTAGCCTTGCCGCTCCATTTCGGGAAGCGCCACTTGGGTCATGGTGGCGGCGGTCGCCAGTGACGAGCCGCAAATGGCACCAAATGCACCGCAGGCGCCAATCGTCGACATCGCTAGCCCACCGCGACGATGGCCCAGCCAGTCGTTGGCTGCCTGAAACATGGCTCGAGAAAGACCGGCTCTCGCCGCGAACTGCCCCATCAGCAGAAATAGTGGAATGATGGAGAGTGTATGGCTGGAAAAGTGCTCGTAAGGCAGCGACTTCAAGCCATTTAGAATGCCCATCGGGCCGGTGATCAGCATCATGCCTACGGCGCCCACGACCAGCATGGCCAGGCCGATAGGAATACGCGCCGCCATCATAAAGAGCAGCACTACAAAACCGCTAGCGCCCAACGTGAGAGGTGTCATCACATACCTCCCTGATCGGCATTTTCTTGCGCCGAATCGCTCTGCGGCGGGGTATACGTAAAGGCATTGCAGGTGCGATAGAGACATACCAGCGTCAATAGCGCGAAACCCACCAGGCCGCCGACATACCCCCACCAGAGCGGTATATCCAGCAGCATGCTGGTTTCCATATAGCGGCGTTTATCGAGCAAGCCGTGATAGAGGCGCCAAGTCATTAACCCTGCCACTACCAAAAACAGCGTTTCGGCGACAACGGCAAGCAAGCGTTGGATCATGGTCGGCGCATGCATGACCAGTAGATCCAACGTGACATGCCCACCGCGAAGATGGCAGTAAGGTAGAAATAGAAAAACGGCAATGGCCGTGCCCATTTCCACCAGCTCATAATCGCCGGTGATGGGCCCCACCCACGCCAGCATAGCGATATCGCTTAATACTGGCGCACCGGCTACCCACCGACCAAGAATGCTAACGACGGTGATGATAGCGAGTGCAGTGATCATTAATCCGCCGCTTATCGCGGCAACCCTACAGGGAATCTCAAGGCTACGGCGCATCCATGCAGTGCCGATTGTCGGAACCGTCGCTAAGCTGCTCATCGCTTCGTCTCTTGTTTTTGGAGTTTGCTGTCTGGTTGAACCCTACCTGACGCTACGCACCACGAGGCCTTCACTCCAAACTAGTTACATAATACAATTAAATGTCTTCGAGAGAGCATGCAAGCGTTACCGACAAAAATGCGCCTAAAGTTTTATTCCTCGCTGGTTTCCGGAGCGTATATTTTCACTAAAAGAGACAGTAGCTGGCGCCTTTCTATTTCACTAAGTGATTGAGTTGCATGTATATCACTCTGCTCAGCCAGCGCTTTTAGCTGCTCGGTCAGAGCTTCTCCCTTCTTGCTAAGAAAAATCCCGTGAGAGCGCTTGTCCCTCTTACATCTCACCCGCAAAGCCAGCCCCCTTTCCTCAAGATGATTTATGAGGCTAACGACCCTAGGTGGATCAATATCCAGCATCTTGGCCAAATTAGTCTGGGTGATACCTGGATACCCCTCGATCACTACGAGCGAAGAGAACTGCGCAGGGCGTATCTCATGCTCCTGCATGGCCTCGTTAAAATGCTTGAAAACAGTAAGCTGCGCTCTTCTCAGGGCGTAACCAAGACGATTTTCGAGCACTAGCCCGGCAACGGAAGTCGGCTCTTTTTCGTCGGGCTCGACTTGCTGGATCGACGTGCTCTTCTTAGATATGGACATACGCTACTTCCTATCTCGTTCGAATAATTACAACTATGGTCTTAAATACGCATCCTAGCCAACCAATTAGTTAACAACTATAACTATATTCGCCAAGATGACCGTACACAACAAATCCAAGATCGTTTGCTATGGAGCCGCTCATGCCCCTCCCCCCTGCGCTGACCGACACGTTAAAAGAGCATCGCCTAAATGGTGGCGACGCTCCCGCTTACCCACACGGCATGACCCAGCGCCTTGCCCACTGGTCCAACAAAACACCCCTGAATATTTTTTTGGGCGAACGAGAAAAGGGCCAGCACAAGTGGCGAACGCTCACCTTTGGTGAAGCAATGCCACAGGTGATCCGTCTGGCACAAGCACTGATTGATCATGGCCTGTCGACGGAGCGCCCACTGATGGTGCTGTCGGGAAATAGCATCGAGCATGCTCTGCTTGCCTGTGCCGCCATGCATGTGGGTATTCCCTACGTGCCGGTGTCACCCTCTTACGCGCTGCTATCAGAAGATTTCGTTAAGCTGCGACACACGGTGGAGCTGGTGACCCCAGGAATGCTATTTGTCGATGAGGAGGCGCGCTTCAGCCGGGCATTGACGGCCGTTTGCAATGATGACGTTACCTGTGTAGCCAAGATACCTGCCCAACGAGCCCTGGCCCTTGGCTCACTCACCGCGACGCTAGCCACTGACGAGGTGGATGATGCCCACGCAAACGTGACGCCTGACACGATCGCCAAACTACTGTTTACCTCAGGGTCGACGGGTATGCCCAAAGCGGTGATCAATACTCACCGTATGCTGTGTAGCAATCAAGCCATGCTAGCGAAACAGCTGAGCTTTCTAGAGCAGCACACCCCGGTGTTAGTCGACTGGCTGCCCTGGCACCACACCTTCGGCGGCAATACGATTTTGGGGATGGCGATCCATAACGGTGGGGCTTTATACATTGATGATGGCAACCCCACCGCTCAGGGGGTGCAGCGAACCATCGAGAACCTGCGCGAGATATCGCCCACATTTTACTGCAATGTTCCCAAGGGATTCGAAGCGCTGGTGGAGCATTTGCGCAACGATGATTTCCTGCGCGAGGCCTTTTTCCGCGACCTGAAAATGCTGCATTTCGGGGGCGCCGTGCTTCCCGCCCATGTGCGCACCGCTCTGGCAACGCTCGGTAAACAGACGCTCGGAGCCGCCGTTCCCATGCTGACAGGACTGGGCTCTACCGAAGCATGCCTGGCTTTTTGCACCGAAGAGCCTAGCGACACACCGGGCTTGATCGGTAAGCCTGTGCCAGGCATGGCGCTGAAACTGGTGGCGACGGACGATAAGTGGGAGGCGCGCCTCAAGGGCCTCAACATCACACCAGGTTACTGGCGCGACAAACAGCGAACTAGCGAAGCGTTTGACCACGAAGGTTACTACTGTACCGGAGATGCCATGCGTCTCGTTGATCCCAATCACCCTGAACGGGGACTCATCTTTGACGGTCGTCTAAGCGAGAATTTCAAACTGGTGACCGGCACCTGGGTCAATGTGGGCACCCTGCGACTGCACCTTGTGGAACACTTCGCACCGCTGATACAGGACGTCGTGGTGGTCGGCGAAGGGCGCGACTACCTGACGGGTATCGTCGTGCTGAACCTTACCGCCTGTGAGCAGCAGCTGGGCAAAGTGGGCACACCTCTTGATACTCTGGCCTCAGACGCCGGCCTGCATGAGTGGTTCGCACAGCGCCTGATCACTCACTGCCGCGGCCAGTCAAGTTCCATGCGGCTGGAGCGCCTGCTAATACTCAATCAACCGCTCTCCATTGACCGTGGGGAGCTGACCGACAAAGGCTCGGTAAACCAACGGCTTGTGCGCGAGCGCTACTCGGATCTCGTGGCCAGCCTATACGCAGAGCCCCCCCAGGATCCGCGCATTATCCTATCCCCGAATCACTCAGCCTCTTAATAGCAGGACTTTTTATCACCAGGCCTTTCAACATCAGAACGACAGCCACAACGACTGGAGCGCATGGGCGGTCTGTTGCCGCTCGCTACGTAATTTGGGGAGAATAACGATGACTCGCGGACACTATACGGCATTCGAGGATACCCATTTAGTTGCCGCTGTACGCACGCCGTTCACCGACTTGCAAGGTGTGATGGGGGCGGTATCGCCCACTGACCTGGGCATCAAGGTTGCCAAGGAAGTGCTCAGCGTGAGCGGTTTTGCACCGGCAGACGTCGATTCGGTAATCGCTGGATCCGTGGCCCAAGCGAGTTTCGACGCCTACTTACTCCCTCGTCATATTGGACTGTATGCGGGCGTCCCTCAGGAAGTGCCTGCACTGCACGCTCAGCGCGTCTGCGGTACCGGCTTTGAACTGTTGAAACAAGCCGCAGAACAGATTGCGCTCGGACAAGCCGATTGTGTGCTGTGCGTCGGCACGGAATCCATGACCCGCAATCCGATTGCAGCCTACACCCATCGCGACGGATTTGGGCTGGGCGCATCGGTAGCCTTCAAAGACTTCCTATGGGAAGCGCTAATGGACCCGGCACCCAATCTGTCGATGATTCAGACTGCCGAAACATTGGCGCAGCGCTACGCCATCACCCGCGAGCAGGTAGACGCCTACGCTGAGCGCAGCTTCTCACTAGCGGTCGAGGCCCAAGCGCAAGGTGCCCTTTCTGCGGAGATCATTGCGGTTGAAAACGAAACCTTCTCCCTCCCCGGCTATAGCGATAGGCGCATTCGTCTACCGCACAACATCACCAGCGTCAACCAGGACACCCATATTCGGCCTTCGCCTCGACAGGTGTTGAGTCAATTATCGCCGGTATATGCTGGGGGTCTCCAAACGGCAGGCAACAGCGCCGCCGTTGTCGACGGCGCTGCAGCGGCGCTGGTCATGGCAGGCCCCCACGCAGCCAGATCATCTCTAGCGCGCCTATGCGCCACGGCCGTGGTTGGCGTAGCCCCCGAGATCATGGGCATTGGGCCCGCCCCCGCCATTCGGTTGCTGCTGGAGCATAACGGCCTCACGCTCAACGATATTGACCGAATCGAGATCAATGAAGCTCAGGGCGCCCAAGTGCTCGCTGTCGCCCGCGAGCTGGATATCGACCTGACTAAGCTCAACGTACAGGGCGGTGCTATCGCCATTGGCCACCCATTGGCCGCTACGGGTTTACGCTTAGCGATGACACTAGCCCAACAGCTCAAACGTGATGGCTTGCGCTACGGCATAGCGGCAGTTTGCATTGGCGGAGGTCAAGGCATGGCCATCCTGCTGGAACACTCAACCGTATAAGCCACACGTTGAGAGCGTAAAATACGCCCTTTTGCGCCGCGGGATAAAACAGGCTAGTGCATATGTGGCCCAAAAAAGGCTGGCAGAGCGCCAGCCTAAGGCGTGATCGAAACAGCAGCACGGCATTTCCTCACGGTAATGCTCAGAGCGCTAGAACTGGAAGGTGGCACTCGCTTGAAGGCGACTCGCATCGTTGGAGACACCATTGACCTGCTCGATATCCGCATACTGGTATTCAAGACCGATTGACATACGCTCGGTAACGTCCCAGATCACATTGGCAAACCCATAGTCAAGGGTTTCAAAATGATTGCCATAAGCGGCAGGTAAGTCTTGCTCAAGCCGTGAAACTCCTACAGAGCTGAACCAGCGATCCGTCCAGTAGTGATTAAGCGAGAGACCAAATGCCTGGGTTTCAATCGTTTCAAGATTGTTACCCTGCACATAGACATCAGGTGCGTTGCGGTGCCCTATGTTGCCGGGATTGCCCATATAGTTACCGATACCCTCACCATAGGTGGCACTGCCGCGCAAGCTGGTGGAGGCAGTAAAGGGCAAATTGAACTGCGCCTGCACGCCGTACCCGGTGGCGTCGTCATCAATGGTATTGGTGATGTTATTGGTCGAAAGCTGGCGCGCTATCCCGGAGATCGCGAATAAACGCTTATATTCATAGCGCAGCGTCAAATCAGGAAGCTGGCTCTCCCCATCAGCTACTGAAGCATCGTTGCGGGCAATGACCGTGGTAGGGTTTTCCAAGGCAACAGAGAAACTCCCCTCCCCGACAGGCTGCGTATAGCGCAGCTGAGCCTGCCGCTCAAAGGCGTAGCCCTTAGGATCCCCTAGTGCCAGGGTGCGTGTGCCGCCCACGAAGCTCATGAAATTTGACCATGTTTGCCCGGCGAGAAAACCATTCAGCTCGCCATACGCATGGCGCAGCCCGAACTTACCATCGGGCACAAAATGCCCTTCGAAGTAAGTGGTTAAACGCCCATAGTCAGTGGCGGTGTGGGTACGGAAATTCAGGCGAGACTCATAGGCTGTAAAGCTGGTTCGACCACCGGTTCGATTACCCGGATTCATAACAGCGTAAGGATCCGTTGATGTGCCCAGGTCATAGTCGAAGTCGTAAAACGCATCGAGCTTGACGTACCCGCCAAAGGCGATATCGGTTTGGGTGCCTGGAATATTCATCGTTGATCGATGATTCCAGGGCGGGCCGACACGGCTTGGTTCACCGGTCACAACAGGCTGTCCAGCCTCTACCACATCAAACGCATGAGCTTGGGCAGCAAGCGCACAGGGAGCGAGAAGGGCGCATGCAACAAAGTGATTAATTTTCATTGTTTGTCTCTGCTTTGGTCGTAGTGGTTAGTTGTAATTGTTCTTAATGCGAACGCTGATCCGCACTACGTACCAAAGTTGCCAAAAAACATAATCATGTCAATTAAAATTGAGAAAACCATCCAAATAAAAATATAAACCATTGATTTTAAATATTTTATATAAATTAATACTTTTGTTTAATTACATATTACAACTAAAGAATCCACCTTTTTATCTAGTACCCGCCAGCAGCTCAGGGTAACGCAGCCCAATCAGCGCATGTTCACGCATCAGCATTTCTGCTCTCGCTCCCTCTCCTTGGCTAAGCGATTGAAATATAAGCTCATGATGGAGTTGCGCTAACTGTAGCTTTTTAAACTCTCGCTCTAAGTCATCGCGATCAATGATGATGGAGTCAGCGGCGGCAAAGGGTAGATGATTATTTCGTGCAATGGCATCTGCCACGACACCGCTACCGATGGAATGAATGATAATGCTGTGGAAGTGAGCATTAAGCTCACTCCATTGATTGATATCGGACTCTACAAGGTACCCTTTGGCAATTAGCTTTTTTCCTTTTTGGATCCAAAAATTCAATTCCTTATGGACGCTAGGCGGCAGCCCTTGCTCAGCCAGGCGCCGAGCAGCCAGCCCCTCCAGCACCCCACGCACCTCAACCGCACAGTGCACATCTGCTTGGGTAAACTCGCGCACCATAAACCCACGCTTGCCCGCCTGCTGCAGCAACCCCTCCTGTTCCAAAGTTCGAAAAGCCAGCCTTACCGGCGTTCTCGAAACACCCAGCTGCTCCGCAACCGCGACTTCACCAAGGCGCTCCCCTGGAGCATATGCCCCCTCACTGATCAATTTACGCAGCCGACTGACGACACTTCTATCGTTGCTACTCATTTATTTTTTCTCTCATATCAACACTGTTTTACGCTCTATAGACGGGCTCTACGAAAGTATAGGTTGACGACAAAAACCTTCCTAGCCTTTACTTTGGATCCAATAATCATAATGACAAGACTAAACCAAAAAGGAGTTTACCGTGACTCAACAAGCCCCCTTTCCTTTGAATACCTGGTACGTTGCCTGCACCCCCGATGAGCTTACAGAGAAACCGCTCGGGCGAACTATTTGCAACAAGCAACTAGTTTTCTTTCGCGGTGACGAAAACCGTTTGGCCGCCGTCGAAGACTTCTGCCCCCACCGTGGCGCTCCACTCTCTTTGGGCTTTGTACGTGATGGCAAGCTGGTGTGCGGCTACCACGGCCTTGAAATGAACTGCAGCGGTAAATGCGACAGCATGCCCGGCCAGCGGGTTCGCGGCTTTCCAAGCAATCGCGCCTACCCCGTCGAAGAGCGCCACGGCTTTATTTGGATCTGGCCCGGCGACCCCGAGAAAGCGGACGCCGACCTGATTCCCGAGCTGCACTGGGCCAACAACCCGGACTGGGCCTATGGCGGCGGCCTCTACCATATTCAGTGTGAATATCGCCTGATGATCGACAATCTCATGGATCTTACCCACGAGACTTATGTGCACGCCTCCAGCATTGGTCAACCCGAGATAGAAGAAGCGGCACCGGAAACGACGGTTAACGGCGATGAGGTGGTCACCAGCCGCGAGATGGAGAATATACCCGCGCCGCCTTTCTGGCAGGCCGCCCTCAGAGGTAACGGACTTGCTGATGACGTTCCCGTCGACCGCTGGCAAATTTGCCGCTTTACCCCTCCTAGCCATGTGCACATTGATGTCGGTGTGGCCCACGCGGGCAATGGCGGCGCTAAAGCACCGGCAGATGTAAAAGCATCCAGCATCGTGGTCGACTTTATCACTCCGGAGAGCGATACCTCTATCTGGTACTTCTGGGGCATGGCCCGCAACTTCAAGCCGGAAGATCAGGCGCTCACCGACAAGATCCGCGAGGGCCAGGGCAAGATCTTCGAAGAAGATCTTGAGATGCTCGAGGCACAGCAGCGCAACCTGCTCAAATACCCCGACCGCCAACTGCTGAAACTCAATATTGACGGCGGGGGCGTACAAGCGCGCCGCATTATTGATCGCATCTTAAAAGAGGAGCAGGCCGAGCAACCCCAGGAGGCAACGGCATGAGCCACCCCTCTCTATCGCTTATTGTCGAGGTAAAAGCTCGCCATGAAGAGGCGCTGGGCATTGCCACCTTTGAGTTGGCCGACCCGCATGGTCGTCCGCTGCCCCCCTTTAGCGCCGGCGCCCACATTGATGTTCAGGTGAAAGAGGGGGTCATCCGACAATACTCGCTGTGCAACCACTCTGAAGAGCGGGATCGCTATTTGATCGGCGTGTTGCGTGATGAGGCCTCCCGAGGAGGCTCCATCGCCATGCACGACGAGATTAAAGTGGGCAGCCTGCTACTCATCAGCGCGCCCAAAAACCACTTCCCGCTCAAACCCGCAAAGCGCACTTACCTACTGGCGGGCGGGATTGGCATCACCCCGCTGCTGTGTATGGCGGAGCGATTGGCACGCACCGAGGCGGATTTCGAGCTGCATTACTGCGCCCGCTCCGCCGAGCGCATGGCCTTTCGCAAGCGTATCAACACATCGGGTTTCGCCGATAGAGCCTACTTCTACCTGGACGACGACACCGCCTCCCCGCCTCTTGATCTGGAAAAGCTACTTAGTGAGCCAGAAGCTGACGCACAGGTCTACGTCTGCGGCCCTAGTGGCTTTATTAACGCCGTCTTGTCCACTGGCAAACAGTGCGGCTGGCCAGCCGACCAATTGCATACCGAGTACTTTGCAGGCGCTGAGACAACATCTGCTGATGACGGTAGTTTCGAAGTGCGCATTGCCAGCAGCGGCGCGTCCTTGACCGTGCCTGCCGACAAAACCGTCTACCAAGTGCTGGCGGAAAATGGCATCGACATCATGGTCTCCTGCGAGCAGGGAGTCTGCGGCACCTGCCTCACCCGTGTACTCGAAGGCGAACCCGACCACCGGGATTTATACCTGGATGACGATGAGCACGCGGCCAACGATCAGTTCACACCTTGCTGCTCCAGAGCCAAGAGCAAAACCCTTGTGTTGGATCTTTAAACCGTCTCAACACCGTTTCAGGAAAGTTGCAAAAACAATCATAAAAACGTGCCCCGTTGACTAGCCATCAGGATAACGACAATGAAAAAAATACCCACTCACCTAGCCAAGGCGACGCTACTTGGCGTGTTCGCCGCTTCATTCGTAGCCCCCGTCGTGGAAGCCAGCACCACACTGCGGGTAGCTCACGTCTGGCCGGGCGGCTCCATGATAGACCGTGAACTGTTTCAAGCCTGGGCAGAAAGCGTAGAAGAGGCGTCAGACGGGGAGTTGCAGGTAGAAGTGTTCCCCAGCCAGACGCTGGCAAAATCGGCTCAAACCTACGAAAGCGCGGTGATGGGCATCGCCGATATAGGCGCTTCCGCCCAGGGCTATACCGCCGGCCGCTTTCCGCTCACACAAGTCGTCGAGCTGCCGGGGGTGTCAGCAAGCGCGCGCCAAGGGGCCTGCATTCTCCAGTCGCTTTACGATCAGGGGCATTTTGAGCAGGAGTACGCCGATACACGCCCGCTGTTCCTGTTTACCACCGGCCCCGGTTACCTGCATACCAAAAACCAGCTGATTGAAACACCGGCGGATCTTGAGGGGCTTCGCCTACGCCGCCCCACGCCAGTGGTGGGTGATATGTTCGAGCGCCTTGGTGCCCAGGCGGTGGGTATGCCAGCGCCGGATGTGTTTACCTCCATGCAGCGTGGTGTCGTCGACGGTCTCAGTTTCAACTGGGAAGGCATGAAGACCTTCCGGCTGAATGAACTGGCGCAGTACCACACCGAAGTCCCCCTGTATGACCTTTCGCTGTTCGCCACCATGAGTCAGCGCAGCTACGACAGCCTGCCAGCCGATTTACAGCAGGTGATTGATGACCACAGCGGCTTGGAGTGGTCGCTTCGCGCGGCGGAGGTTTACGACGAGATGATACGCCAAGGCCGTGAAGAAGCTGTTGAAGCGGGGCATGCGTTTGTGGTCATCGAAGACGCGCTGGAAGATCCTGAATGGGGCCCTGTGCTGCAGCAAACCATTGATGATTACTTGGATGACATTGGCGGTTCTGCCAATGAAATCTACGAAGCTGCGATGGATTTACAGCAAAGCTGCCCGGCTTAGATTTGAATTAATCGTCGTTTCAACCATAGCGTATGGGCAGCCAATTGGCTGCCCATATCATTGTGTTCATACCCGCCTGCTTAAAATCAAAAATCAAAAAACACCGTCTCGCCTTCACCCTGTAGTCGGATATCCAGCCGGTAGCGCACCTTGCCACCCACCTCTTCGCGCTGGGCGATCAGCGTTTGGCGGAGCGTTGGCGACTCGATGCGCGAAAGCACCGGGCACTGAGCGTTCGCTTCAGCCTCATCGTCGAAGTAGAGCCGCGTTTGCAGGTGGATGTTCACTCCACGGGCAAAGAGCGTCAGGTTGATGTGTGGCGCCATCAACTGCCCGCTGGGGTGCTTCACCGCGCCGGGCTTGATGGTGGTCAGCGACCACTCGCTGCCGTGATCGAAGGTGGTGGCGGTGCGGCCAAAGCTGTTGAACGGTTTGCTCAGGTCATAATCGGCCTGGTAATCACCATTGGCGTCGGCTTGCCATGCTTCCAGAAAGGCATCGCGTACCAGGTCGCCGTTGCCGTCGATCACGGTGCCGACGACCTCGATATGCTCGCCCTCGGCGTCGGGCTTGGCCATCTCGTTCCAGATTTCCTCGTCGCGCACGGGGTTACCCGCCGCGGCGAGGGCAAGGCCGATATGCACGTAGGGGCCGGCCGTTTGCGAGGCGGTTTCCCGCAGCATCAGATCGCGGGCCGGCTGGGTATTGGGCTGAATAGCGGGCTGTTTCATGAGGTTCCCCTAGCCTTACTGGTTTTCGAAATAGGTCTGCAGCTCACCGCGCACCACGATGTCAAAGCGATAGGCCAGACAGTCCATCGGTTTGCTATGGGCCATGTCGAGTCGGCCGATCATGGTGTCCACCGCGTCGGGATCCCTGAGTGTGTGCACGATGGGGCACAGAGGAATCAGCGGGTCGCCCTCGAAGTACATCTGGGTGATCAGCCGCGTCGAGATCGCAGGCCCGGTGACCGAGACGTGAATATGCGCAGGCCGCCAGCTATTCATATCGTTGGGCCACGGGTAGGGGCCGGGCTTGATGGTGCGAAAACGATAAAAGCCCTGCTCGTCGGTCAAACAGCGCCCTACACCGCCGAAATTAGGGTCCAGCGGTGCCAGGTACTTATCGTTTTTGTGGCGGTAGCGCCCACCGGCGTTGGCCTGCCACATTTCTACCAGGGTGTGCGGTACTGGCTTGCCAAACTGGTCGACCACGCGGCCAAACATGATGATGCGCTCGCCCTGGGGAAGTCCGCCCCGGTCTGGATCCTGGCGGAAGTTCAGCAGCAGGTCGTTATCGTGGGGTCCCATGCGCAGGTGGCTAAAGTCCGGGCCGGTCAGTTCGGAAGCAGTGGGTTGCTGCATACTCACCAGCGCCTGCTGCGGCGAGCGCGGTACGGAGGTTTTGTAGCCTGGCGCATAGGCGGGCGGATGCCAGTTGCGGTCGCGTGCCACAAAGCGTTTGTTGTCGTGGGTCATCGCCCTTACCTCTTATCCATGATGTTGATTCGCTACTCGCCCCACCCCAGCTCTTTGGCGAGGGCAAAGGCGTGGTTGGCCGCCGGAACGCCGCCGTAAATCGCCACATGCATCAGCACTTGGCGCAGCTCGGCGTCGGTCAGTCCAATCCGCTTGGCGGTTTTCAGGTGCAGCGTGAGCTCTTCGCGACCCAGGGCGGCGAGAATGCCGGTGGTGATCATGCTGCGCTCACGGCGGGTGAGATCGTCGTTGCTCCACAGCTCGCCCCAGGCCAAGCGGGTAATCATCTGCTGGAAGGGCGCATCCAGGCTGTTGGCGTTGGCGGTGGAGCGCGCGACGTGCTCCTCGCCCAATACCTGCTTGCGCGTCTCCAAGCCGGTCGCATAAGCCACGCCGTGGTTGGCTACGTCGCCTAAATCCCTCATTAGTACGGCGCGCAGTTTCTCCGCAAACAGCGCCGGGGCTTCCACCGAAGGCACATGGCCAACGCCGTCAAAAATCTCTAGCGGTGCGCCATCGAGCTCTGTCGCCAGGGCGTCCAGCGTCGCGGGGGGCGTGGCCATGTCTTCACTGCCGCCAAACAGCTGCACTTTCGTACTCTTGCCTGAGAGCTTGCCAGTAAAGGTATCGCGACCCAGCATTTCGCACAGCTGGGCGTAGGATTCATCGTCGCCACGGCCCATCTGAGTACACCAGCCCGCTTTCAGCGCGGGGCTTGCCTCGAACGCCGCTGGAGCAAACCAGCGCGGCACGATCTCTTCAGACATCGCCGCTAGGCCTTCCTGGCGCACGCGGCCGGCGCGCGTGTTCCAGAGATCCGGGTTGCCAATCACGGCGCCGGTGTTGGTCAGCGCTGCGGAGAGCAGGCGGTCGCCATGCTCGGCAATCAGCTGCTGGCCCACTACCCCTCCAATGGAGGTACCGGCAAAGTGAAAGCGCTGCGCGCCCGCCAGGTCTACCAGCGCCAATGCCTCCGCCGCGAGATCAGCAGGGGTAATGTGCTCCCCACTCACCGCCTGGCTGGCACCGTGGCCGGGGAGATCCCAGGTCAGCACCCGATAGCGGGGCAGCAGTGCGGGAATCACGTCATCCCACACCGCTTGGCTCATGCCCAACGGGTGCGCCAGTACGACCAACGGATTGCCTTCTGCGCCGAGCAGGCGGTAAGCCACGCTGCGGCCATTGATGGTATGAAACGCCATGACGGTCTCCGTTAAACGCGTTCGATCAGGGTAGCAATTCCCTGCCCAACACCTACACACATGGTGCACAGCGCGTAGCGCTTGCCGCTGTTGTGCAGCTCATGAGCCGCGGTCATCAACAAGCGCGCACCGGACATACCCAGCGGGTGGCCAAGCGCAATCGCGCCGCCGTTGGGGTTCACACGGGGGTCGTCGTCTTCAAGGCCCAAGTCGCGCATACAGGCCAGCGCCTGGGCGGCGAACGCTTCGTTGAACTCGAATACATCGATCTCATCCATCGAGATACCGGTGCGTTCGAGCAGTTTCTGCACCGCTGGTACCGGGCCGTAGCCCATGATGCGCGGCTCGACGCCCGCCGTGGCCATGCCGATGATTTTCGCCATCGGCTTGAGACCGTGCTGCTTGACCGCCGCCTCGCTGGCGACCAGCATGGCTGCCGCGCCGTCGTTCACACCGGAGGCGTTGCCAGCGGTGACGCTGCCACCATCACGGAACGGCGTCGGCAGCGCCGCTAGTTTTTCCAACGTGGTTTCCCGCAGGTGCTCGTCCTGATCGAAGATCAGCGGCTCCTGCTTGCGGCGGGGAATCTCGATGGCGGTAATCTCTTGGGCAAAACGCCCAGCTTTTTGGGCCGCCGCGGCTTTCTGCTGGGAGCGCAGCGCAAACGCATCCTGGTCTTCCCTAGAGATATTGAACTGTTCGGCGACGTTTTCTGCCGTTTCCGGCATAGAGTCAATGCCAAAGGTTTTCTTCATCAGCGGGTTGACCAAGCGCCAGCCGATGGTGGTGTCTTCGATTTTCTGGCCGCGGGAAAAGGCGCTGTCGGCCTTGCCCATCACGTAGGGCGCGCGAGACATGGATTCCACGCCGCCTGCCAGCGCCAGCGCCATCTCACCGGCTTTGACCGCGCGAAACGCCGTGCCCACCGCATCCATGCCCGAACCGCACAGGCGGTTCATCGTGGTGCCGGGCACCGAGGTGGGAATGCCCGCCAGCAGCGACGACATCCGCGCCACGTTGCGGTTATCTTCTCCGGCCTGGTTGGCACAGCCCATGAACACTTCTTCGATGGCGGCGGGGTCGAGACTCGGCGCTTCCGCTAATACCGCTTTAAAAATCGTGGCGGCGAAATCATCCGGACGCACGCTCGCCAACGTGCCGCCAAAGCGGCCAATCGCGGTGCGGCGGGGATGACATAGATAAACGTCACTCATGGCAAACTCCTCATGCGCCCGCGTGGGCTTGCTCGGTGCGGGCTTTTAGCTCGCGCAAAATGGTCAGCTCGTGGGCACTGGGCTCGGGAGTGCTGTCGAGCTGCTCGGCAAAACGGATGTCCCAGCCGGTCGCATCGATGACGTCTTCGCGGCTAACGCCAGGATGCAGCGAGACGACCACCAGCTCCTTGGTGTCGGGGTCAGGCTTCATCACGCACAGGTCGGTGATCACCCGAGTCGGGCCTTTGCCGATGTTGGGTACGTTGTCGCGGCCTTTGCCGTCGCGGCCAAAGCCTAGCGTGGTCACGAAATCGACGTCTTTTACAAAGGCGCGCTTGGAGTGCTTCAGCGTGATGAACACCTCGCCAGCGTTGGTGGCGATTTCCGGCGCGCCGCCACCGCCCGGCAGGCGAACCTTGGGCGCTTTGTAGTCGCCGATCAGCGTGGTATTCAGGTTGGCAAAGCGGTCGATTTGCGCGGTGCCCAAAAAGCCCACGCTCACTTTGCCGCCCTGCAGCCAGTAGCGGAACATCTCCGGCACCGCCACGGTGGTCAGCGCCGACTCGCACAGCTCGCCATCGCCTATCGAGAGCGGCAGGGTATCGGGCTTGGTTTGCAGCGTGCCGGATTCGTAAATCAGCACCACGTCCGGCGCATGGGTGAGACGCGCCAAATTCGCGGCTTCAGAAGGCAGGCCGATGCCGACGAAGCAGGTCATGCCGTTTTCGAGCGCCCGCGCCGCGGTGACCGACATCATTTCAGAAGAGGTGTATTCCAGACTCATCAGGCTTGGCCTCCTGCATTAAAGACGTTGTCGTCGAGCCACTGGGTAAAGGTGTCGCGGTCGCGTGCGATGGCATCCCACTCTTTGTAGAAGCGATTGCTGCGGCCGTAGTAGCCGTGGGTATAAGAAGGCAGCGCCCCTTTTTCGGCGACGGCGATGGCGCTAATGGCCCAGCTGGGAATCACGCAGGCGTTGGGAGTCGCCCCCAGGTCATCGACAATCTCTTCCACCGTGACGATGCTGTGCTTGGCGGCCAGTACCGCTTCTTTTTGTACCCCGACGATACCCTCGACCAACACGTTGCCCTGGCGATCCGCCCGCTGGGCGTGAATGATCGACACATCCGGCCGCACCGCAGGAACCGCTGCCAACCGCTCGCCGGTGAACGGGCAGTCGATGAACTTGATCTGGTCGTTGACGCTGGGCAGCTCGCTGCCGATGTAGCCGCGGAACACCGCCAGCGGCAACCCGGCCGCCCCCGCTTCGAAGGCGCAGGCCATCGCCGCGTGACTATGCTCCAGAATCTCGATCTTGCACGGCCAGCCTTTCTCGACGGCATCACGCAGGCGGTGCAGCGAGCCGACACCAGGGTTACCGCCCCAGGAGAAGATGACTTTTTTGGCACAGCCCGCGCCGATCATTTGGTCGTAAATGATATCAGGGGTCATGCGAATCAGCGTCAGGTCACGCTTTTTCTGACGGATCACTTCGTGACCTGCCGCAAAAGGAATCAGGTGGGTAAAGCCTTCCATGGCCACGGTAGCGCCGTCTTCGACGAGGCGCGCTACCGCGTCATGCAAGCTGAGAAACTCGGCCATGATGGGTGCCTCTTAGCTGGTCGTTGCCATACTTGTTGGTATTTGTTCGTCAGACGAACACAGATTCTCAATACGAACAAGTTACTTCCGAACACCTATCGGGTCAAATGGCGGTGGCGTTTCCCAGACAGCGGGCGAACGGTACAGACAAACCGCTTGAATCAAAAAAATCTTGATAAACAAACGCTTAATCCGACATCAGCCAGGCACGGGCACGCTTCACCTGCTCCTTGCTGCTACCAAGGTATAAAGCTGGGTCGCAGGCATCTCGCAGCGCATCGGCGTCGATGACGTCTTTCACGTCAGGATGGCTCGAGAGCACGTCTGCATAGGCGCGGGCTTCTCGACGCGCGGTCTCCGCCGCGTCGGCACTAACGGCTTTGGCCTTCTCAGTACCTAGGGCGGGTGCCAACAATCGGGCGACCGGTTCGGCCATGATGCCCCCGCCCGTGGCCGTCAAATTGCGCGCCATGTTCTCAGCGTTCACGTCGAGCCCCTCCAGCAGCACGGCGACCTGCTCCAAGGCGCCTTCTACCAGTAGAGCGCTTTCGATCAACGGCGCCCACTCGGCATGCCATTCGCCCAGTCCACGCTCGAGAGGTTGCGCCGCAGCGCTCATCACGACGCTGGTATGGCCATGCACGAGCCGCGCGGCTCCCTTGATCAGTGCGCTACGTACCGGGTTACGCTTATGCGGCATCGACGAGGACTCGCCCATGCCGGGCGCGGAGGGCTCCGCCACTTCGCCCACTTCGGTTTGCGTCAGTAGCGACACATCCAGGGCGATTTTTTCAGCGGCTCCCGCGACGGCATCCAATGCCGTACCGAGGGCATGGATCGGGTAGCGGTCGGTATGCCAGGGGAGCACCGGCGACGCCAACCCTAGCCGCTCGGCCAGCGCGTCCATCCAGTCGAGCCCCAAATGCCCCCAGCCCGAGTGCACGCCCACTGCGCCGCCGAACTGTACGGGCAGCGCCACGTCCATCAAGCGGCGTCGACTCTGCTCTAGGCCAATCGCCCAGTGGGCCACCTTTACTCCGAAGGTGATCGGCAGCGCCTGCTGCATCAGCGTACGCCCCACCATCACGGTATCCCCATGCGCGCTCATCAACGCCAGCGCCGCCGCACGGCAGCGCAGCAGTAGGTCGTTCAGCGCGGCCAAGCGCGGTGTCAGTAGCAGCATCAGCGCCGAATCGACGACATCCTGGCTGGTCGCTCCTTGGTGCCAGTAGCGTTTCAGCTCGTTCGGGAGCAGTGAGCGCCCCTGCTTCACGAAGGGAATCGCCACATTGCCACCACTGGCAATGCCCTCTGCCAGGGCATCGACGCTGAAGGTGGCCTTTTCTAACTGGTCGCGTATTTGCTGGCTCACCCCGGCAGGTACGGCTCCGCTGGCTTCCTGCACTTCCGCCAGGGCGAGCTCGAAAGCCAGCATGGCCTTCACCATGGCCTGCTCATCACAGGCGTCCAAGGCAGGCTGGCTCATGAAGGGGTGTTGGGTAAAGATGGCGGGCATGGCAACGACGTCTCCGTTAGCAACGCCTTGGCAACTGCGTGCCAAGAGGCAAGGGTCCTGAGCGCACGCATTTGTACTTATGTTCGCTCTTCGAACTATAGGCTAAAGAGACCGCTACCTATCAAGCAACCAAAATTTAACAATAGGCGCTACGCTGCTCACGATGACGTTGCTAGGGGATTGCCATCGTGGTGTCATCCGGCAACACGTATCGCATCACCATGTCCGTGACATGGTCTTCCAATTTGCGCTGATTCTCCGGCGTCATTTGTTGCCAGTCGAAAATGCGCGAAAACGTGTGCTGGTTGGAGACGTTGAAAAATGAGAGTGCGCTAATCAGCCAGTGCAGCTCGCGGGGGTCGAGCCCTTCACGAAAACAGCCCGCCTCGACACCGCGGCTGTAGACGTTGGTAAGCGCATCGATCACGCCTGCGTTCAGCGATTGGATCAGTTTCGATTGCGCCAGATAGCGGCCATGATGGATGTTCTCGATCATCACCAGGCGAATGAAGTCGGGATTGTTGGCGTGATGGCAGAACGTAAACCGCACCAATCGGCTCAGCGCCTCTACCGGAGCCAAATGGTTTAGCTGCAGCTCCGTTTCTTGTAAACGCACTTTTTGAT
Organism: Halomonas sp. MMH1-48; assembly: GCF_022348105.1. Taxonomy (NCBI): domain Bacteria; kingdom Pseudomonadati; phylum Pseudomonadota; class Gammaproteobacteria; order Oceanospirillales; family Halomonadaceae; genus Halomonas; species Halomonas sp. MMH1-48. The sequence goes on along the minus strand of NZ_JAKRFL010000004.1, from coordinate 70,986 downwards.
ACGCCGCTTCCAGCGTATGCAAGTAGAGCGTCTCTTTGTCTTTGAAGTAGTAGTAAATCATGCGCTTGGAGGCACGCGTCTTTTCGGCGATTTCGTCTATGCGCGCCCCTGACAAGCCTTTTTCCGAGAATTCGCGCGTGGCGACGGCCAGGATATCGGCCTGGACAGACTCGGGATCGTTTTTACGGCCGCGCCGCGGAGAAGAGGACGAAGAAGCGTTGGATGTGGCGGTCATCGAGAGGGCCTTTATTATCATGATCGTCTTTGGTCTAGTATGCCATATATTGACTGAACGTACCATTTCGTACATTGTTGTTTTGGACACGGTGAAATGGCCATGTGCATCACCTTCATGGCTTTTCAAACCCCATGACAATGGCTCGATAAGAGGACAACAATAATGTCTCTACGCCCCATGCTCTCACTACCAACGACATCCATGAAACGCACGCTGACAGTGGCGATTGCGTCGGCAGCACTGCTGACGGCGGCGCATGCCTCGGCACAAACCCTGCGCTTTGCCCATGTGGACCCCGACGACTGGACGACCTCCAAAAAAGGGGCCGCCGGTCAGGTCTTCAAAAACCTCGTCGAAGCCGAAACCGACCTCACGGTCGAGCTCTATCCGGCGGGTGCGTTAGGTGGGGAAACCGAACTCATCGAAGGCGCGCAGGATGGCACCATTAGCATTGCGATGGTGTCCGGCGCCTATGCGAACTTCTGCCCGGCCGTCGCCGTCACGGACATTCCGTACACCTTCCCGTCAGCGCCCGTTGCCTGGGAAGTCATGGACGGTGAATTCGGTACGGCACTCGCCGAACACTGCCTAGAGCAAACCGGCCTGCGCACCCTGGCCTATGGCGAAACCGGCTTCCGTCATTTCACCAACTCCGTGCGCCCCATTCATACCCCCGAGGACATGCAGGGGCTGAAGTTCCGAGTACAAACCATCCCTCTCTACTTGGAAATGGTCAGCGCACTCGGCGGAGTGCCGCAGGGAATTGCCTGGGGTGAAGTACCGACGGCGCTGGCGACCGGCGTGGTCGATGGCCAAGAGAACCCCATCTCGGTGATCTACGGCAACAATTTCTACGAGTTCCAGGACTACCTGACCCTCGATCGCCATGTGTACGGTGTCGATCACATCCTGATCAACGATGAGATCTTCCAGTCGCTCTCCGAAGAAGAGCAAGCCGCCGTGAAGCGCGCGGCAGTGGTGGCAGGCACCACCGGTCGCGCCATCCAGCAGTTCAATTCCGCCGAGGGCATCACCAAGCTGCAGGCAGAAGGCATGGAGATCACTCAGCCCACCGCCGAGCAGATGGACGCCTTCCGCGAAGCCGCACAGCCACCGGTTCAGGCCTACCTGCGCAACGAGCTGGGCGATGAAGCCGAGTGGATCGACCGTCTCGCTGCCGCCGTGGATGACGCCTCCTCACGCTTCTAACCGCCGTTCAATGTAAGTGCTTGCGAGTAGGCCGCCGCGCCTACTCGCCTCCTTGCGTGCCTGACCATCGATCGAAGGTGCCCTTATGCCTGCTCTTCTCCGCCGAATACATCGCGGCCTCATACTTTTCAATGGCAGCCTGGCGGGGCTTGCCATGATGCTGATCTTCCTGCTGGTCGCAGGTAATGCCTTTGCCCGCTACACCTACGGCGGCTCCATTAGCTGGGGAGAAGACACCGCTATTTACCTGATGATTTACGGCCTGATGTTCGGTATGTCCTGGGCCTATTTACAAGACAAACACATCGGCTTCGATCTCATTCGCCGTTTACTGCCCGCCCACTGGGTGCGTTGGCAGGCGGCGGCGGTCGACGTCGTGGTACTCGCCGTGGGAATCGGCTTGATGGTGTCGGCGGTCGAGTTCATCTCGGCGCGAGGCGGGCGCACGTCGTCGAGTACCGGCATGCCCATGTGGCTGTTCCAAGCGTCCATGCTGCTGGGCGGTGGGTTACTAAGTCTTTCAGCACTCGTCATGGGTGCGCTGCGCTTGAGTCAGCCCATTCATGAGGAGGCGTCCTCATGATTTTCATACTGCTCATCGCCCTCGTGTTACTGGGCGTGCCGTTTGCCTTTGCCATCCTCGGTTCGCTCACGGTCCTGATGGGCGCCGGCGATTTGCCCTACCACATTCGCATCGTCTCGCAGCAGTTCTTTGGTGGCATGGAGTCGTTTCCGCTGCTGGCCATTCCGCTCTTCATTCTAGCGGGCGAGCTGATGAACGAAGCCGGTATCACCCACCGCATCATCAACCTCGCCAGCGCCATCGTGGGCCGCCTCAAGGCGGGGCTTGCCCACGTCAATATCTGGGCATCGGTGATTTTTGCCGGACTGTCCGGCTCTGCGATTGCGGATACGTCCGCGCTTGGCCGGGTGTTCATTCCCTCGATGGAAAAAGAGGGCTACCCGCGTGACTTTGCCGCCGCCCTCACCGCGGCGTCGTCCGTGATTGGTCCCATCATTCCGCCGAGCATTCCGGTCATCATCTATGCATTGACGGTCTCGGGCGTCTCCGTGCCAGGGCTCTTTTTGGCCGGCATCGTCCCTGGTGTCCTACTCGCCCTTGGGCTGTCGATTTACGTGTACTTCTTTGCAGGCGACCTGAGCACGGCGACGGTAAAGCAACAGTCACGGCGTCATGCGTTACTGCATGGTCTGCTCCCCGCACTCATGCCGGTATTCGTGGTGGGCGCCATTCTCGCGGGCATGGTCACCCCCACCGAGGCCGCTGCGTTTGCCGTGGTGTACGCGCTGATTCTCGGCGTGGTGCTCTACCGCAACATCAAACTGATCGACCTACCCGCCATTTTTGCCCGCGCTATGCGCGACAGCGCGGTGATCATGGTCATCATGGGCGCCGTTGCCGCCGCCAACTGGGTGTTAACCTTCGAGCGCGTACCCAACATGCTGACGGAATGGGCCTTGATGAGCATCGATACCCAATGGACGTTCCTCATTGCCGTCATTCTTCTGCTGCTGGTGGTCGGGCTATTTTTGGAAGGGATTGCCGCTATTTTGGTGCTCGTTCCCATTCTTCATCCGATTGCCATGGCGCTGGGCATCGATCCCTTGCACTTCGGCATCGTGGTGATCTTCAACCTGATGATGGGACTGATCACACCGCCCATGGGGCTCTGCCTCTTCGTGGCGGACTCCGTGTCGGGCGTAGGCATGGGGCCCATTATCCGTCGCATCATGCCCATGCTCGCCGTTCAGTTCTTGATCCTGCTGCTGATTACCTTCGTACCGTCCTTGGTCACGTTCCTGCCGCGTTTGGCGGGCTACTGATCGCCACTCTTACAAGGAGCATGATGCCATGTACTCATCGATTGCTACCGTTTGCCTCAGCGGTTCGCTGGAGGAAAAAGTCGATGCTATTACTCAGGCGGGTTTCGAGGGGCTCGAGCTGTTCGAAAACGACTTGACGGCCTTCTCAGGCACGCCACGGGAAGCTGGCGAGCTCATCCGCTCCCGTGGGCTGAAGCTGGTCACTCTCCAGCCTTTTCGTGACTTCGAAGGACTGCAGGGCCGCGCGCGGGAGCGCGCCTTCGATCGAGCCGAGCATAAGTTCGATCTAATGGAAGAGCTCGGCACCGATTTGCTGATGGCCTGCAGCACCGTCCACCCGGATGCCCTGCCAGGCATTAGCCGCGCGGCCGATGACTTTTTCGAGCTGGGCGAACGCGCCGCAAAACGGCAGTTACGCGTGGCCTACGAAGCCCTGGCCTGGGGCCGACACATCCACGACTACCGCGATAGCTGGGAAGTGGTACGCCGGGCGGCGCACCCGCATGTAGGCCTGGTGCTGGATACCTTCCATATCTTCTCGCGCCAGACGGAGCTAGGCACCCTGGGCCGCATTCCCGGTGACCGTATCTTTTTGGTACAGACCGCCGATGCGCCGCGCCTGTCGATGGATCACCTGTCGTGGAGTCGACACTACCGCTGTTTTCCGGGACAGGGCGAGCTACAGATGGATCGTTTCATGGCCATGCTGGACGAGACGCGCTACGACGGCCCGCTCTCCCATGAGATCTTTAACGATGTGTTCCGCATGGGCCACAGCGACCAAACCGCGCGCGATGGGCTGCGCTCCTACCACTTGCTGCGCAGCATGCAGAGCGATAGCGGCATTCCCGCGCCGCAGCCCATCGAGTCCGTCGCCTTTCTCGAAATCGCCGTCGAGCCCGAGGACTTGACGCCGCTGCGCGAGCTGCTGAGCGCCCTGGGCATGGCCTGCGTCGGTCGGCACCACACGCTGGACGCCGAGCGCTGGGCGGCGGGCGACGTCAACCTGGTGCTGAATACCGAGTCGAGCTTTACCGGGCGCGTACCGGGCCGTGACGCCACGGCCGTCACGGCGATTGGCCTGCGGGTGGGTAACGCTTATGAAGCGTTCAAGCGGGCAGATAAACTCGGTTACGAGATCGTCGAGCCTGAAGACGTGGGCGCGAGTCACCGTATGAGCGCGCTGCGCAACGTCGATGGCAGCCTCTCGTATATCATCGATGACTCGCAGCTGAGCCGTACATGGGATCGCGAGTTTCCCCTAGAGCGCCAGCCGGTGCCCCAAGGATCGCTGGTGGATATCGACCATATCAGCGTGGCGCTCTCCTACCATGACTACCTGTCGCTGATGCTGCAGTACCGCGCCATCTTCCAACTAGAGGTGACTCCCTCGTTCGACGTCACCGACCCGCGCGGTTTGATTCAAAGCCAAGTACTGCAAAACGGCAATGGTCGTTTTCGTTTAGCGCTCAATGCCAGCGCCTCACCGGACACGGCCAGCAATCGTTTTGTTCGTCAATATGGTGGGTCGGGCGTTCACCATATCGCTCTAAGCACCACGTCCCTGCGTGATGCCAGTGCTGCGTTACATAAGGCAAACACCCCCATGCTGCCGATACCCAGCAACTACTACCGCGACCTGGCGGCGCGCTTCGACCTACCGGCGCAAACCCATGCCTGGATGCAGGAGCACCACATCCTGTTCGATCAGGACGCTCACGGCGACTTCCATCAGCTCTATACGCAACCCAACCACAAAGCCTTCTTCATCGAATTAGTGCAGCGAGAGGGCTACCAGGGGCTAGGCGCGCCGAATGCCTTCGTGCGGGTCACGGCACAGCAACGCCTGGAAGCCGCTCGCGCAGCCTCAGATATCGATAGCGACACGGGAGAGCGCCCCGCATGATCACATTAGGACTCGTCGGCGAAGGTATCGCCAAATCACAATCTCCCGACCTGCACGAACGCCTAGGCGCATCGCTGGGCCTAGCCGTCCGCTACGACTTGGTCGACAGCCTGGGGATCGCGGATTTCGACTTTGCCAGCGCCATTCAGCGGCTGCGCGCAGAAGGATACCGAGGCACCAACGTCACCTTTCCCTTCAAAGAGACAGCCGCCAAATTAGCCGACATCTGTGGAGCCGGTGTACAGCGGGTCGGCACCGCCAATACGCTCTTGTTCGATGAACAGGGATTGCGTGCCGAAAACACCGACTATACCGGGTTCATCAGCGCCTACCGTCACTCGTTTGGCCACCAGCCGGCGGGCGATGTCTTGTTGATCGGTGCCGGTGGCGTGGGACGCGCCGTCGCGTGCGCGCTCGGCGAGCTGTCAGCCCGCTGCATCCATATTTTGGAGCGCGACGCACAGCGTGCCGACACCCTATGCCAGGATCTGAATGCCATGGGCATTGCCGCCACGTGCGTGTCAGCCGAACAGGCAACGCGCGAGCTGCCCACCTGGCAAGGGGTCGTGAACTGCACCCCCATTGGCCACATCAACCATCCCGGCTGCCCCATCGACACCGCAGGCCTGGGTGCCCAGCACTGGGTATTCGATGCGGTGTACATTCCGGCCCATACCGAGCTCTTGAAGGCGGCGCACGAGGCCCATGCCAACACGCTCTCCGGCGTCGACCTGTTCGTCTTTCAGGGAGTGGATGCGTTTCGGTTTTTTACTCAGGGGCAGCTCGACCCAGAGCAGATCACACCGCACGTGATCCCCCTGCGCACTCACTACGTCGAGCAACTCGTTGCACAAAAACCCCAGCGCGCTTCATGACACCCCCGGAAATTAGCGTACAATAATTCGCTCATCGAACGTTCATTGCGCGCCGCACCGGGGAGCCGACCATGCTCGATATTCTAGCCATTACCACGCCCATTTTTTTGCTCATGGGTATTGGCTATGTGGCGCGCTGGGGCGGGATCATTCAACGCGAACAGCTGCAAGGCGTGGGCGTTTTCGTGCTGTACTGCGCCTTGCCCGCCCTGGTGATTCGCGCGCTGACCCAGCAGCCGCTGAGCGACATTTTTCAGCCGAGCTACCTGCTGGCGTATGGTTTGGGATCGCTCTTCGTGCTGTGCGCGGGCTTGGTCCTCTGCTGGAAACTACAGCGCCAACCGCTGAACGCGAGCGCCATGCAGGCACTCGGCATGACCGCCTCCAATAGCGGATTCGTCGGCTACCCGGTCGCCGCCATGGTCATCGGCTCACCGGCAGCGGTGCTCTTAGCGCTCAATATGCTGGTGGAAAACCTGCTGATCATTCCCGCCGCGCTCATTCTTGCCGAAATGGGCAACCAGCAGGGCTCGAACGTGTGGCAGACCCTGCGACAAACGGCACGGAATCTGGCGAAAAATCCTTTGCTGATCGGCTTGACCGTCGGGGTCGTCATCGCAGGCACGGGTATCGACATGCCCCTCCCCATCGAGAAAGCGATCCACATGCTGGCCGAAGCCGCCGGGCCCGCCGCCCTCTTCGTGATTGGCGGCTCGCTATTTGGTCTGCGTGCACAAGGTATGATGAGGGACGTGGGCCAAATCGTGGTGGGCAAGCTACTGCTTCACCCGCTGGCCATTTTGGTCGCGTGTCTCCTGGTACCGAGTATCGAGCCCGTCTACATGGCAGGCGCGCTGCTCTTTGCCGCGGCACCGATGATTAGCATCTATCCTCTATTGGGCCAGCGTTACCACCTGGGAGACGTGAGCGCTGCCGCCATGCTCGTCGCGACGGTCGCCTCCTTTTTTACGCTTAGCCTGCTGATTTGGCTCATGACACTGAGTGATTTAGTCGCCTTTTGAGCCTCTTGCCACATCGCACACGAGGAAGCATGAATGAGTCACGAACGTTCCCAACACGACGTTGCCGTCGTCACGGGTGGAGCACGTAATATCGGCCAAGCCATTGCCCTGCGCCTTCAGCAGGATGGCTATCGGGTCATCGTATTGGATATCGTCGAGCCGGAAGCGGAATCGCTACAGGCAGACGCCTACCAAATCGACCTTGCCGACGCCGAAACGACCCGCCACCTCATGACGGATATCGCCAAGCGCTATCCCGTCACCCGGCTGATCAACAATGTCGGCATCGTGGCGCCCGCCCTGCTAGAGGAGGCGACCCTCGAGGATTTCGATACGCTGATGCAGCTGAACGTCCGCTCGGCGCTGATCTGCACTCAAGCGGTGCTGCCCGCCATGAAGGCGCAAGGTAGCGGACGCATCGTCGTGAACGCCAGCCGCGTGGTGCTCGGCAAAGAAGCGCGCTCCATTTACAGCGCCACCAAGGGGGCGCTGCAATCCATGGCCCGCACCTGGGCGCTGGAGCTGGCCGAGCACGGCATCACCGTCAACTGCGTTGCGCCAGGCCCCATCGCGACCAGTGCCTTTTGGCAAAACAATCCGCCCGACTCTGAGCGTGCGCGACGCATCATCGACAACATTCCGCTACGGCGCATGGGCCAGCCGGAAGACGTGGCCCAGGCAGTCAGCTTCTTTTGCGACGAGCGCAGCGGTTTCATCACCGGCCAAACGCTCTATGTGTGCGGCGGCGTCACGGTCGGGTAACCGCTGCCGCCCAGTGTAGCGGTGACGCCACTGGCCTTGTTTCACGATGGGTCGGTGGCAGCTCGTGCGGCGCGGCGTGCGGACAGGAAGCGGTAAAGCGCCAGGCCAATCGACCCTACCGTCAGGGCAATGAAGGCCCAGGTAATCGGCCCGCGCACGAAGATGGACAAGTCGTTGTGGCCGATCAGCAGCGAGCGGCGCAGGTTGTCTTCGAACATCGGGCCGAGAATGAAGCCGATCAAAAAGGGCGCTGCCGGTATCGCCGCCCGATTGAAGACATACCCCAACACCCCGAACGCCAGCATGAGCCATACGTCGAAGGTGTCGTTGTTCACGGCATACGCTCCGTAAACGCAGAACATCAAGACGATGGGAAAGAGGATCGACTTGGGAATGTCGGCAATGAGCGAAAAGTACTTGATGGCGACGTTGCCCACCACCAGCAGAACCACCGAGCTGAACATGATGCCCATGAAGAGCGCGTAGATCAGCGATAGATTCTCTTGGAACATGAGCGGGCCGGGCGTCAGGCCGTGAACCATGAAGGCGCCCAGAATGATGGCCGTGATCACGTCGCCGGGGATACCGAGCGATAGCAGAGGAATCATCGTGGCACCGGCGACGCCATTGTTACCGGCCTCGGCCGCCGCGACGCCTTCCACTTCGCCCTTACCGAAATTCGCCTTGCGAGGGGAGCGTCGGCGGGCATCGCTATAAGAAATGAACGCCGCCGCCGTGGCGCCCGTACCGGGAATGGCGCCAATGATCACGCCGATCAAACTCCCCCGCACGATGGTCGTCATACAGCGTTTCAATTCAGAAAAGGCCAAACCCGCCCCGCTCGCTTTCGCTTTGATATGCGGTAGCGCTTTTCTGCGGTAGAACTCGATGATTTCTGGAATGGCAAATAGGCCGATCAGCAGCGGAATGAACGAGATGCTGTCCATCAAGTTGTAATTGCCAAAGGTAAACCGCTGAGAGCCGAAGACGTCGTCCAGCCCTACCAACGAGAGCAGAATACCCAGCAGTGCCGCCATCAACCCCTTGATCATCGAGCCGCTGGCCAACGAGATGATGATGGTGAGCGAAAAACAGATGAGCCAGAAGAATTCCGGTGCGCCAAAATTCAAGGCGATTTTCGCCAAGTAGGCGGCAAAAAAGATCAGCGCAATGTTCGAGATGAAATCGGCAATGACGGAGGAGTAGAGCGCCGTTTTCAGTGCCTTCTTGGCATGCCCCTGTTGTGCCATGGGGTAGCCATCGAGCAGGGTACAGGCGGAGGCGGGGGAGCCGGGCGTTCGGATCAAAATCGCCGTAATCGAGCCGCCGTACATGCCCCCTTTATAGATGCCCACGAGCAGCAAAATCGCCGCCACCGGCTGCATGGAGAAGGTGAACGGCAGCGCGAGCGCGACCGCCATGGTGGCGGTCAACCCAGGAATCGACCCCACCACTACGCCGATCACGACCCCTAGCGCAATGGCGACGAAGTTGTCCAAACTAAAGAACAGCGCGACGACTTCCGAAAAATTTTCCATAGCTCACCCGAAACGTTGACAGCCCATCAGAAACCGATCGGCGATAGTGGAAGCGGTACATTCATCACGTTGACGAAGAGAAGTGTCACTGCGATAGGAAAGACAAAAGCCAAGCTATAGGCCCACCAGGTACGCACGGGATGCGCCAAGAACAGGATGAGCGTTGCCAGGATACCGGTGAATACCGCCCCCATCGCTTCGAACAGCGCGACATAGGTCAATAGCGCCGCCACCATCAGCACGAAGCGCCGCGTTGGACCTTTCTCGATCTGTCGTTCGTCGTCTTCGTGACGTCTGTCGAGCAGAAACCCTTGCAGAATCAGCAGAACCGAAAACAGCACGATCAGCCAGCCTACGATCCCCGGTAGCCAGCGCGGTGACATCATGGGGTTTTGTAGAATCGGCGGTTCATTGATGTAGTTCGGCACCAGATAGAACACCAGCGCCAATGAGAAGCACAGCAGGATGCCCCCTGCTATCACATCATTGACGTCTTTTATCCTTCGCTTAGCATCTGAGCGTGTCATGACGGCATTCCCCAGGGAAACAAGAAAGGCGAGAACGCAGGTTCTCGCCCCAGTGCACAACGTGAAGTGGTGTGACTTACTGGCTAATACCCGCCTGCTCGGCAACGTTTTCCCAGCGCTCTACTTCCGCAACGATGAACTGCTTGAACTCCTCGCCGGATACCTGACCCGGTTCAGCGCCTAGCTGTTCGACGAAGTCTAAAAACTCTTCACGTTCCATGACCTTGTTCAGGGCCTCTTGCATGACGCTCTGGGCTTCTTCGGGGAAGGAGTTATGCGCAATCAAGCCAAACCACGCCGTGGTGATGAACTGATCGAGGTTATACTCCCCGATTTCAGACAGCGTGGGCACGTCCGGCAAGAATTCAGAGCGCTCGGCGGAGGTGACGGCCAGTGCGCGCAAATCACCCGAGCGAATATGCGAGAGCACGGTGGGCATGTTCTCGAACGAGACATCCACGTCCCCTCCCAGCAGCGCAGGCAGCGCGGCGCCACTTCCCGCAAACGGTACGGCCGTCATGTTGGTCTCGGTCAACGTTTTGAACAGCTCGCCAGACATATGGATGGAGCTGCCCACGCCGCTGTGGCTAAACGTCATGTTCTCTTCTTTGGCGGCTTCCACGAACTCGATGACGCTTTCATAGGGACTGTCGGCGGGCACCACCATGACGTTGGGAATGTCGATCATGTTTTGCAGGAAAACGAAGTCGTTCACCGGGTCATAGCTCAGGTCGGGATAAATGGCTGCCCCAATCGTATGGCCTGGAGACGCCATGAGAATGGTGTGATCGGCGTCCCGGCCACCGCGAGCAAGACGCCCAGTCCCTACCGTCGAACCCGCACCCGGGCGGTTTTCGACGACGACATTCGCATCGAGCTCTTGTTGCAGAAGGTCAGCGACGCGCCGAGAAAGTACATCCGTGGTACCGCCCGGCGCGTAGGGGACCACCAAGCGGATGTCATCGGTGGGCCACTCGTTGGCCGTGGCAGACGATACCGTCAGGCCCAAGGTGAGCGTGCTACCGACGGCAGCGAGACAGGCAGTGCGGAGGAGCTTGTTCATTATTATCATCCTGTGCGTTAATTATTGTTCGTATCACGTACATATATTCGCAGTATATGCATTGAGATTACGTCGTTGTTAAGCGTTTAAAAAACACAACTTTAGTAGCATTTCGTCCAATAAGACCCAAAGCACCGGGACAACTCTATAAGTTCGCATAACGAACTTTTTTACGTTACCCTTTTCGGATGCTTTCGAACACAGTGGATATCGAACATGCAAGAAGAGATGCTTAGTACGGAGAGCCGCGACTTTGTCACTGCCTTAGCCAGCGGTTTGGAGGTCATACAAGCATTCGACGCTGAGCACCCGCGCATGACGTTGAGCGAAGTCGCCTCGCGCACCGGCATGAATAGGGCCAAAGCGCGACGCTTTTTGCTGACGCTGCATGCCTTGGGCTACGTACGCAAGGAGCAGCGCTACTTCGAGCTAGCGCCCCGCGTGCTCCAGCTAGGCTATGCGTTTTTGTCCGCCAATAATTACCAAGGCGTCATTCAGCAATACTTGGAAGAAATCACCGCCGAGACAGGCGAGTCGTCCTCGCTGGGCGTGCTAGACGGTCACGACGTGACCTATGTCGCGCGCTCGGCTGCCAAACACCGCCTCATGGCCATCACCCTATCGGTAGGCACACGGCTGCCCGCCGCGTACACCTCCATGGGGCGCATACTGCTGGCTCAGCTCAGCGATGAAGCACTCGATCGCTTTTTGGCGACGATTACGCTCGAGCCCTTCACCGATAAAACCGTGACCGATGTCAACGAACTGCGCCACCGCATCGTCGAGGCACGACAGCAAGGGTATGCCATTTCGGATCAGGAGTTGGATTCGGGCCTACGCTCCATAGCGGTACCGGTGTACGACGCTAAACAGCACTTGATGGGAGCCATCAACATCAGCACCAACGCGGCTCGGGTCGACCTCGACACGTTGGTGAACGTTTACTTACCGGTGATACAGAGCAAAGTCGCCCACATACGCGCGACCATCAACTAGCCATCACCGCCTCGAGCGCCGCTTTGTAGCCCTGCACGCCGAGCCCCGCAATCACGCCATCGGCGCGTAGCGAGACGTAGGAGTGGTGACGAAACGACTCGCGCTTATGCACGTTGGAGAGATGCACTTCGATGACGCGGCCATCGAAGGCGTTCAATGCATCGAGAATCGCCACCGAGGTATGCGTATAGGCCGCCGGATTGATGATGATGGCCCGGGTGCCGTCCACCCTCGCCGCGTGGATGGCATCGATGAGCGCTCCTTCGTGGTTACTCTGCAGGCACGTGATCTCCCAGCCGCCCATCACCGCTTTTTCGCGCAGCAGGTTATTCACGTCGTCTAGGGTGTCGAAGCCATAAATCTCTGGCTGACGTGTGCCCAGTAGATTGAGATTAGGCCCATGTAACACCAATACTTTGTCCTGCTGCATCGTGCCCTCCTAAGGTGATGTGATCGAATCATGGCAAACGTTGGTCGCCACGTTCTAACACCTTCCCTTGAGCACTGCCAGCGCCGCGTCCAGCGATGCCTGCTCGCGGCTTGCGTAGAGCGCAATCTCATCGATCACATCGGCCCCTAGGTCGTGCTCGAACTGCGCTTGGTTGGCCTGACTGGCGTATTCGTCGCGCTCCTCGCCGCCCAGATTGGACTGGAAGATACCCGCCGCGCTGACCGGCAGGAAATCTTCGTAGATCATGGGTTGGCAGAACAACGCTCCCTGATCGACGAGTGCTTCCAAGGTCTCCGCATCGATGTGTTCAGGCAGCGATACCTTAGCGTCAGGAGCGGCGTAGTAGTGGAAGAACGCGAGCCCTTCACGACGCAGCGTATCGAGATCATCAGGGAACGCTTGAAACACCTCGGCCAGCTGCGCTTGGTGGGTGGCGTTATCCTGGGCAGCGGGTAACTGCCGCGACTGGGCCAAGAGCTGGTCGTAGAGCGCTCGTCCTTTCTGCGTCAAGGCAACGCCGCGCTGCTCGATTTCACCGAAGCGGGCGGTGTGATGACCGGCCACGCTATCGGCAAAGGTAATCGTCTCTTCCAGCGCTTTGAAGCTGGTTTGGCGAAGCAGAATCGGGCAGCGTCGACGGGGCGGGCCTTCGATCACCGCCTTAGGGTCGATGCCGACACTCGGCATCTGCTGCTGTACCGCATCGATATCCAAGGTGCGCGGCGTCAGGTGATTGATATGCGGGCCGTGAAAACTCACCACGTCGGCAATCAACCGATGCTCTTGATGCAAACGGTCGTAGGTGGCGCGGTCGACGGTGGCATCGTGATGCCAGCGGAACGTATCGAGCGCGGCCTGCACGAACGCTTCGGCATCGGCAGCGTTCAAGCCCCCTTGCGCTTCGCAGCGGGCGATCAGCGCTTGCGCCTCGGGGGTGACGATCTCACGATGGGAGAGAATTTCCCGCGCCTGCTCGCGAAGCGCTGCGTTTTCGATGAGCTCTAGACGCAACAACGAGGTAAAGACACGAAAGGGATTACGCCTCAACGCGTCGTCGTCCACCGGACGAAAGGCCGTGGAGTGCACCGGCACACCGGCAACCGCCAAGTCGTAGTAACCCACCGGATACATGCCCATGACCGCAAACATGCGCCGCAGCAGCGCCAGCTCTTCGGGCAGGCCGACCCGGATCGCTCCATGACGCTCGACGCTCAGGCGCGCCAGCTCGTCGGACGCTTCGAGTGAGCGGGCGAGGTCGGCATCGTTTGCCAGCACGTCACGATTCACACGCTCCACCAGCGAGAGCAGCGTGCCGTATTGCGGTACTTCCTGTTGATACATCGCCGACATCGCTTTGGAGAAGTGATCGCGAATATCGTCGGCGCTTACATAAGCAGCATCCATGGGGCGTTCCTGTCGATTGTCTTGTGAGCGTTGTAATGATCGCCATAGTAGCGCTGTAGCGACGGGGAGAGTTTCATAAATGTGGCCGTTATCTTCATGAACACGCCGTGCACCACCGCCACAGCGGGCGATGTTAAGGTTACACTCACTTTTTTATACGTTACTTTGGCTACTGTCGACAAAGGCTACCGTTGCGATGACCGCCCCATGCTCGCCCCTACCGCTCTATCTTGGCTTGCCCATGTGGGCCAATCAGGATTGGCAGGGTGGCCTCTACCCGCGCCAGGCCAAAACCGATCTGCTGAGCGACTACGCGGCAGTGTTTTCCAGCGTCGAGGGCAATACGACGTTTTACAGCGGTGCGCCCAAATCCGACACCATCGCTGCTTGGGCCCGCCAAGCCCCAGCGCACTTTCGCTTCTGCTTCAAACTGCCCGCGAGCGTGACGCATGACCAGCGCCTCGGCAATTTGACCGCTGCTTGGAAGTTCATCGCCGCACTGACCCCGCTTCATGACCGGCTAGGTCCGACCATGGTGCAGCTACCCCGAGATTTTGGCCCTTCCGAGCTGCCCAAGCTGGAAGCGCTGCTTGCCCACTGGCCAGCGCATCTGCCCTGCGCCGTGGAGGTGCGCCACCCTGTTTTTTTCCACAAGGGTGAGGAGGAGAAAGCCTTCAACCAATTGTTGATAACTTATGGCGCCAACCGTGTGATGCTCGATGTGCGCCCCGTGTTCTCGACCCCTGCGAATGGCCATGCAGGTCTCGCTCACGCTCAGCAGGAAAAGCCGAAACTCCCGCTACACGTGCTTTCCACGGCAGAGCAACCGATCATTCGCTTCATTGGCCATATTGACAAAGCCATCAATACTCGCTACTTCGAGCCGTGGGTAGACCGCCTCGCCCTGTGGATAAGTCAGGGGAAAACCCCTTTCTTATTTGTGCATACAGCCGATAACCGAGCGTCGCCAGAGATGGCTCGCCATCTGTACCACACCCTCCAACGGCGCATTTCACTACCGGCACTCGAGCCTTTTGCTGACGAAAAGCAGAGCCAGCTATTCTAAGGCCTCTTTTTAGAATAGCTGACTGGCAAGCCCCCCTATGATCGGATAAATTGCGCGTTCTTTCGGAAAAGCACGCTGGCAATCTCTCTATTTCCGAAAATCGGTGCAGTGCGCCGACAACGACTCATTACAATCGAACTTCACATAGGTGATTTATGGCAAAACTTGCACATGCACAGTGGTCGTCACGCATGGGCTTCGTGCTGGCGGCTGCGGGTTCCGCCGTTGGCCTGGGCAATATCTGGCGCTTCTCTTACATGGTGGGCGACAGCGGCGGTGCGGCGTTCGTACTGGTGTATTTGGCATGCGTCGCGCTGGTGGGCCTGCCCATTTTGGTCGCCGAATGGATGATTGGCCGTCGCGGCCAGAAAAATCCCATCAATACCATGTCCGATTTGGCCGCTAGCCACGGCAAGACGCGCGCTTGGGCAACGATCGGGGTGAGCGGTGTTCTCGCCGCCTTCTTGATCTTGTCGTTTTATAGCGTGATCGGCGGCTGGTCGTTGAACTACACCCTGAGCTCGGTGATTGGCACCTTCAACGGCCAAGATGCGGACAGCATTGGTGCGCTGTTCAGCGGCATGCTGGGCAGCCCGACGACACTGCTGCTGTGGCATACCGCCTTCATGGTGCTGGTGATCGGCATCGTGGCCCGCGGCGTTACCAAAGGCCTGGAAAGCGCGGCTCGCACCATGATGCCTGCGCTGGTGGTACTGATGCTGATCCTGGTCGGCTACGGCATGACCAGCGGCTACTTCGGTGAAGCCCTGAGCTTCATGTTCAGCCCGGACTGGTCAGCGCTAAATGGCGGCGTGGTACTAGCGGCCATGGGCCAAGCGTTCTTCACCCTCTCGCTGGGCATGGGCATCATGATGGCCTACGGCTCTTACCTGGGCGAAGACGTCAACCTGATCAGCACCGCGCGCACCGTGATCATACTGGATACTGCCATTGCCCTGCTGGCTGGCTTGGCGATCTTCCCGATCGTGTTTGCCAACGGCTTGAGCGCAGGCGAAGGCCCCGGCCTGATCTTTGTGACGCTACCGCTGGCGTTCGGCAACATGACCGGCGGTACGATTCTGGGTCTGATGTTCTTCCTGCTGCTTACGTTTGCAGCGCTGACCTCGGCCATCTCGCTGCTGGAGCCGGTGGTGGAAACCTTGGAAGAGCGTACCTCGATGTCGCGTTTGGTAGCGACGTTTGCGAGCGGCATTGCGGTGTGGGCGCTAGGCGTTGCCGCCCTGCTCTCGTTCAACGTATGGTCGGACGTGCTGCTGTTTGGCTTGAATATCTTCGACCTGCTCGACACCTTTACCAGCAAGATTCTCCTGCCGCTGACCGGCCTGGGCGCGATCCTGTTCGCCGCCTGGTGTTTAGAGCGCAAGAGCGTCGAGGCTGAGCTTGGGTTGTCAGCCGCTGGTGTGGGCGTATGGAACATACTCGCACGCTTCGTCGCGCCCGCAGGTGTCATCGCCGTGTTCGTGGCCGGCTTGATCTAAGCCGTCACGGCCCTGCGAAGCTGGCGGGGCCGTATCATCACACGCTGTTTTAGTGCAATTCGCTCTCTTGCGGTTCGTCATCGTCCGGCAAGGGAGCGATATCCCGCGACAATTTCTGGAACTCCCGATGCAGCTCGATCCCTCTGCGTGCTCTTAGGCTACGCTGGGCGGCGCTGCGCCGACGTTGGGCATGCTCATCGACCTCCATACTCATGAATATGTCGAGCAATTCGCTTTTTACCGAGGTCATTCGTTCGACGTTTCTCATGATCGACGCTCCTCCAGGTGAAGTTGCCTACGTCCACCTGCATCCGTGACCACTGATTTTTTGAATGATGCAGTGCGGCACGTCACTTCTTACTATAACCTACTTGACAAAATGATGACGAATCTTGAAGAAATGGGTTAACGCCCTTTTAACGGCAGCCCCGGTGGATGATTACCGCTACCCTCTTCCCGTCACTCAGGCATACTGTGGCCACCTAGGCCTCATAAGCACGATCAAGAATTTAAGGAGCTGAACGTGAGCCGCGCCCTGTTCGATGAAATGAGACGCCGCATGGAGCATTTCCGTCGCTCCGAGCAAAAGGTAGCGCGGTTCGTGCTGCGTAATCCCGATGAAGTGATCCATATGCGGATCGTGGACCTGGCCACCGAGGCGAAGGTGAGCGAGCCCACCGTGGTGCGCTTCTGTCGCGCCCTTGGCTGCAACGGGTTTCAGGATTTCAAGCTCCAGCTCGCTCAGATGCTGGCCAGTGGCAGCCAGTTTGCCCAGTTCTCCATGAACGATAGCGACTCGGTGGCGGAGTTTTCCCACAGCATTTTCGACTCCACCGTGGGCACGCTGCTGTCGGTACGCGACCGGCTCGACAACGAATCGCTGGGGCGGGCCGTGAACGCGCTGGCCATGGCCAACCGGGTGGAGTTTTACGGCTTTGGCGCCTCCGGTGCCGTGGCATTCGATGCCCAGCACAAGTTCTTTCGCCTGCAGATCTCGACCTCTGCCTACGCCGACCCGCACATGCAGAACATGTCGGCGGTGACGCTGCAAGAGGGCGATGTAGTGGTGGCGATTTCGCAAACCGGGCGCACCAAGGCGCTGGTGGCCAGCGTACGTTTGGCCCGCGAAGCGGGGGCCACGGTGATTGGCCTGTGCCCCAGCGAGTCTCCGCTGGCCCACGAAGTGAGCTTGCCGCTGTTCATCGATGTGCACGAAGATACCGAGATTTACACGCCGCTCAGCTCGCGCATCGCGCATCTAGTGCTGATCGACGTGCTGGCCGTTGGCGTGGCCAAAACCCGCGGCCCCAAGCTTGCCGAACAGCTCAAAGCGGTGAAAAAGAGCCTGACCACGCTGCGTTACCCAGACGATCAATAAACGCAGCCCAACGCGACGTACGCTGTATACCCAGCCAGTGAGCGGGCTGTGCTAAACTGGCCGCCCATTTTTCGAACCGGCAGCGGCTTATATGGACGACGTCACGGCGATACTCGATCAGCTCAACCCCGCCCAGCGAGAGGCCGTCAGTGCCCCCCAGGGCAACCTACTGGTACTGGCGGGCGCGGGCTCCGGTAAAACCCGCGTGCTGGTTCACCGCATTGCCTGGCTGATGCAGGCCGAGGGGCTCTCTCCTTACGCGCTGCTGGCGGTGACGTTTACCAATAAAGCGGCGCGCGAAATGCGCACGCGCCTGGAAGCGCTGCTGGGCATCTCCATGCGCCACGTGTGGGTCGGCACCTTCCACTCCATTGCCCACCGGCTGCTGCGCACCCATTGGCAAGACGCCCGCCTGCCGCAACACTTCCAAATCATCGACGCCGACGACCAGCTCCGCCTGATCAAACGGCTGCTCAAAGACTACTCGATCGACGACGAGCGCTTCCCGCCCCGCCAAGTGCAGGGGTTCATTGCGGGCTGCAAAGAGGAAGGGCTGCGGCCACACCAAGTCAACGTCAACGGTGATGGCTATTTGGCACAGATGGTCGAGCTGTACGAGCGCTATCAGTTCACCTGCGAACGCGGCGGGCTGGTGGATTTTGGCGAGCTGCTGCTGCGCAGCCTGGAGCTTTTGCGCGACAACCCGCCGCTGCTGAACCACTATCGCGAGCGTTTCGGCCATGTGCTGGTGGACGAGTTCCAAGACACCAATACTCTGCAGTACGCGTGGCTGAAACTGCTGACCGGCCAGCAAACGCCGATGACGGCGGTGGGCGATGATGACCAGTCGATTTACGGCTGGCGGGGCGCCAAAGTGGAAAACATCCGCCGCTTCGAAGAGGAGTTTCCCGATACCCACACGGTGCGTCTGGAGCAGAACTATCGCTCGACCAGCGCCATTTTGGACGCCGCCAACGCGCTGATCAGCCACAACAGCGAGCGGCTGGGCAAAAACCTATGGACCGATGGTATCGAGGGCGAACCGATCTCGGTCTACGCCGGGTTCAACGACCTGGAAGAAGCCCGCTACATCGTCGACACCATCAAAGAGAAGGTCGATGAAGGCTTCCACCGTCGTGATGTGGCCATCCTATACCGCTCCAACGCCCAGTCGCGGCTGCTGGAAGAGACGCTGATTCGCCAAGGAATGCCCTACCGCATCTACGGCGGCCACCGCTTTTATGAGCGGTTGGAGATCAAGAACGCCCTGGCCTACCTGCGCCTGCTGCTCAATCGTGACGACGATGCCTCCCTCGAACGCGTCATCAACGTCCCCACCCGAGGCATCGGCACCCGCACGGTGGAAATCGTTCGCCACCGCGCCCGCGAGCAGAGTGTCTCGCTCTGGCAGGCGCTCCACGACGCGATCCAGGATGGCACCTTGAAAGGCCGCGCGGGCAACGCCGTTCAAGCCTTCGCCAACCTGATCGAGCAGCTCGATAACGACGCCGCCGGGCTACCGCTACATGAAATCATCGATCATGTCACTGCCCATACCGGGTTGATCGAACACCATCAAAATGAGCGTGGTGAAAAGGGCCAGGCCCGCGTCGAAAACCTGGAAGAGCTGGTCACCGCCGCCCGCGCCTTCACCCATGGCGACGCCTTCGAAACCCCGGAAGCGGGCGAAGGCATGGCAGCACTGGAAGCCTTCTTATCAGAAGCCGCCCTCAACGCGGGCGACCACGAAGCCGAAGAGTTCGAGGACAGCGTGCAACTGATGACGCTGCATTCGGCCAAGGGCCTGGAGTTTCCCGTGGTGTTCATCGCGGGCGTGGAAGAGGGGCTGTTTCCCCACAAGATGTCCGTGGAAGAGCCTGGGCGGCTCGAAGAGGAGCGCAGGCTTTGCTACGTGGGCGTCACACGCGCCATGCAGAAGCTCTACCTCACCCACGCGGAAACCCGCCGACTGCACGGTAAAGAAGTGTTTCCACGCCCGTCGCGCTTCTTGCGTGAGCTGCCGCCTCATTTGCTGGAGGAGGTCCGCCTGCGAGGCCATGTATCTCGCCCGGTGACCGCCTCGCGGCAAAGTTTTGCCCAAACCAATATCGAGAGCGACGGCGAGCTCCCTGCGCTGCACGTCGGCCAGCGAGTCGAGCACCCGGTCTTCGGCGAGGGCATCATTCTCAACGCCGAGGGAGAAGGCGCCCGTGCGCGGGTGCAGGTGAGCTTCGATGGCGAAGGCGTGAAGTGGCTCGTGCTCGGTTTTGCCAAACTGACACCGCTTTGAACGTAGCGCCGTTTTCACCTCGTAAAAGGGCAAGTGAAGACAGGGACTTGCCCTATAAAAGCGGCTTAGCGCATACTGGCAGGCGGACACTGCGCTCACTGCGCTTATAAAAAAACAGCCTATAATTTCGGAGTCATGCCCGCCATGCAACGCCGCCAATTTTTGAAAACCGCCGGCCTAGGCGCCGCCGGTGTCGCTGCTGCCCCCTTTGTTTCTACCGCCAGCGCTAACGAAACCTACACGTGGGATATGGTCACCTCCTGGCCGAAGAACTTCCCTGCCCTCGGTACTGGCGCCAACGACTTTGCCCGCCGAGTGGAGCAGCTCTCGAACGGCCGTATGCGCATTCGCGTTCATGGTGCAGGCGAGCTCGTGCCAGCACTGGAAGTATTTGACGCCGTCGCCGCAGGCACCGCCGAAATGGGCCACTCCGCCTCTTATTATTGGCGCGGCAAAGTGGCTGCCTCTCAGTTCTTCACCGCCGTGCCCTTTGGCATGACTACCACCGAAATGAACGCGTGGCTATATCATGGCGGTGGCCAAGAGCTGTGGGATGAGATCTACGCCAACCACAATCTGAAACCCTTTGCCGTGGGCAACACCGGTACGCAGATGGCGGGCTGGTTCAAAAAAGAGATCAACTCCCTCGAGGACATGCAGGGCCTCAAGCTGCGCCTGCCGGGGCTCGCCGGGGAAGCCATGAACGGCATCGGCGTCAGTACCGTCAACATGGCCGGTTCTGAAATCTTTACCTCACTGCAAACCGGTGCGCTCGACGCGGCGGACTGGGTCGGCCCCTATAACGACCTAGCGTTCGGCCTGCATCAAGTGGCGGATTACTACTACACGTCCGTGTGGAACGAGCCCACTGCCGTTCTCGAAGGCACCGTCAACCTGGATGCCTGGAACGCGCTGCCGGAAGACTTGCAGGACGTGATCCGTGAAGCGGCGCGCGCTTCTAACCTAGCGATGATCAGCGAGTTTGCCTACCGCAATGCTCAGGCACTGGAAACGCTGGTGGAAGAGCACGGCGTGCAGCTACGTACGTTCCCAGAAGACGTCATGGCGGCCTTGTACGAGTCATCCAAGCAGGCGATTCAGCGTCAGGTCGAGAGCGATGAAGAGTCTCGCCGCGTTTACGAGTCCTATTCGGCCTTCCAGGAAGTGGTGCGCCCGTTTAGTGACGTAGGGGAGTACGCCTACCTGAAAAGCCGCGACAATGTCGGTGCTTAACGTATTAGCCAATGTGAAAGGGCGCTTCGGCGCCCTTTTTTGCTATAAGGTCACGCTTACGATGTGACGAACTAGCCATGGACGGCACGGATACGACCGTTATCGTCCAACGCCACCATGACGAAACGCGCTTCGGTGACTTTCTGGCGCTCTTCAATGTGGCGGCCATGGGGTGGGCGCACCCACACCTCGACATCGATTTTGATCGAGCTATGGCCAATATCCTGCACTTGGGTATAGACACTCACCATGGACCCGACCCGCACCGGGCTCAAAAAATCCATGGCTTCGATGGCGACCGTCGCGGTGCGGCCACCGGCTTCACGCCCGGCAGCCAGCTCCGCCGCTTGGTCCATATGATTCACTAACCAGCCGCCAGGAATATCGCCATAGAGATTGGTATCTTGCCGAGAAGCCAGTAACTTTAAGGTGAGCTGCCCTTTGGGGGCCGGTACGTCGTCCAAGTCGGTATCCAGCGGTGTCATAAGGTGGTCGCTTTGTAAGGTTATTGTTGTAGTGAAACGCTGTAGTAAAACCGGTACTCAAAACCGGCACTACGCAAGTGCATCACGTTGCTGCATCGCAACAGGGTAGCGATAGTTAATCATAAGAGGGGGGATGTTTGAAGGGCAATCGTTGGGCGTGCCATTGCGAGCGGATTCATCGCTGTTGTCGCCGTTGGGTGGCCATGGGCGTGCTGCTCTGCTCCACGGTTGCCTGGGGGCAACCTGCACCAGTGAGCGGCACCTTGGGTGCCGTAGGCTCCGACACCATGGCGGGGCTGATGCTCCGCTGGGGGGAAGCACTCAACCACCGCTACCCGGATATTACGCTGCAGTTTCAAGCAGGTGGCTCTGCCAGTGCACCGACCGCGCTAGTGGCAGGAACGACGCGCTTTGGCCCGATGTCGCGCCCCATGACCGATACCGAGCGCCAACAGTTCATCGAGCGCTACGGCTACCCGCCCCGTGAATTGAGCGTTGCCCGAGATGCCCTACTGCTGGTGGTTCACCGCCACAACCCTCTGGCATCGCTCACCCGCGAGCAGGCCGATGCGATTTTTTCCACCACCTTGTCGTGTGGGGGGCAGCAGCCAATCCGTCGCTGGGAAGAGTTACTGCCTGTGGCGCAGTGGCCCTACGGCAAGATTGCGCTACATGGCCGTAACTTGGCCTCTGGCACCCACGGGCTGTTTCTGGACCGGGCTCTATGCAACGGCCAATTCCGTCGCGATATCAGCGAACACCCTGGCTCGTCGGCGGTGATCGCCGCCGTAGGCGAGTCACCCAATGCCATGGGCTACGCAGGCTATAACCACGTGAATGCAATGGTTCGTGCCCTGCCGCTGATCGACGAGGCCGGCCGCGCTATCCGGCCAACTGTCTCGACGATCCAGGACGGCACTTATCCGTTATCGCGAAACCTCTACCTCTACGTGAATCTGCCGCCAGGGGAGACGCTACCGCCTGCCGAACAGGCGTTCATCGAACTGATCTTCTCCGACGAAGGTCAGCAAATCGTTCGAGCAGCGGGCTTCGTACCGCTGCCCCAAGCGCTGCGACAGCCGCCGCTGCTGACGCGTTAGATTGTCATTTAACTGTCATAAACATGCCGTAGGGTGAAGAACTTCTGCCATGTACGTACTTTTTTGCGACGCTACCTGTTTCTTTATGATGTCGACATGACTCCCCCACGGCTACCTCTTTCGCGTCAGCCGCTGCGCCTCATTCATGACCGTATTGCCACTGGCCTGATTACCGCCGGTGGTATCGGTGTTCTATTGGCCATTCTTGCCATTGGCGTGTTTCTAATATGGGAAACGCTACCGCTGCTGTCGTTTGGCGACACCTTATCTCTCAGCACGTTATCGCCACTGGCGTGGGGCACGCTCAAAGCGGCCCTCGCTGCCATGCTGTTCGCGACCCCCATCGCGCTGGGCGCGGCCATGTACTCAGCGCTGTTCATGTCGGCACGGCTACGCAGCCGTATCAAGCCGCTATTGGAACTTATGGAAGCCATTCCCGGCGTGGTCGTGGGCTTCATTGCCGGTTTGCTGCTGGCACCTTGGGTAGAGCGTCATCTCGCCAGTACACTACTGGTGTTTATATGGCTGCCGCTAAGCGCTGGAGTGGCAGGCTCGCTCTGGTATTTCGCCGGTTCGCGTATGCGTCGGTGGCTGCCGCTCTCTTGGGCGGGCCTCTGGCTGATGCCTTGGCTCGCCATCATGATCACCTTGGCGCTGTGGTTGGCACCGCTCTTGGAACAGCTCTGGTTCGGCGGCGACCTACGGCTCATGCTCGATCAGCAGTACGGCCTCGATTACGCCACCCGTAACGCGCTGATCGTGGGGATCGCCATGGGGTTTGCGGTGATTCCTAGCATCTACTCGCTGGCCGAGGACGCGCTCGCCGATGTGCCTGCCAGCTTGATGGAGGGCGCTCAAGCACTGGGTGCCAGTCGCTGGCAGGCGCTGTGGAAAGTCGCGCTGCCTACCGCAGGCCCAGGAGTCTTCTCGGCCGTCATCATAGGTGCCGGGCGCGCGGTGGGCGAAACCATGATCGTCTTGATGGCCAGCGGCAATACCGCGCTGCTCAGCGCAAGTCCCTTCGAAGGGTTGCGCTCGCTATCGGCATCGATTGCTATCGAGCTTCCAGAAGCCGCTCCCGGTGGGATGACCTATCACCTACTGATTTTTGCAGCTCTGACGCTGTTTCTCTTTACTTTTTTGGTTAACACCCTTGCTGAGATGGTGCGCCAACGCCTACGTCAGCGCTATCAGCGCATCGGTGGGAGTCGCTAATGCGCTGGCACCGGAAGTCCCCCCGCCTTACGTCCGTGGGCAGCCTGTTGTGGCCTTGGCTATGCGCCGCTAGCGTTGCGCTGTCGCTGCTGATGCTGGCAACACTTCTGACGTTGCTGGCCGCCCGTGGCCTGGGCCACTTTTGGCCTGCCACGCTGGAACAAGTCACTCTGCGCTCTGGGGAGACGGTGATCGGTCAGCCGGTGCGGGAAGCCCCGCTGCCCAACGCAGCAGGGACAGAACGCCTCTACTTTACCGGCAACCGGGATCTTGACGGCGACAGCTGGCGCTGGGTCGCCCTCGGCGATATCGCCGCCGTTGCGGAGCCCAACGACCTCATCCGCTTGGAGCGTGCTCCATGGGGAGACTTCATCGGGCGCCTAGACGTCGTCGAGAGCGCAGGTCAGCGTTTTGAGGGTGAGGCTGCCTGGGCATTCGTTGCACAAGCGCTTAGATTGCCTGACGGACAACGGCCGATCGCACGGCTGCAGCTCACTTCCGCCCAGGGCGACACCGTGAGCCAACCGTTAGCGGGCGTCACTCGATTTCAAGCACCAAACGCCATGTCCTGGAGCCAAAAAGTCGCCGTTTGGTGCAAGCGTATATGGCAATTTCTTAGCGAAGGTCCCCGCTCGGCCAATACCGGCGGCGGCGTGTGGCCCGCCATCTTCGGTACGGTCATGATGGTGATGCTGATGTCGGTCATCGTGACGCCGTTTGGCGTACTGGCCGCCATTTATCTCAATGAAATCGCGCATCAAAACCGCCTGACTCGCTTGGTGCGTATCGGCGTACGCAACCTTGCCGGTGTGCCGTCGATCGTTTACGGAGTGTTTGGCTTGGGCGTTTTCGTTTACGGGATCGGGGGCTCCATCGACAGCTGGTTTTTCGAGGATACGCTGCCTTCCCCCACGTTTGGCACAGGCGGTCTGCTCTGGGCATCGCTGACCCTGGCGCTGCTCACCCTGCCGGTCGTCATCGTGGCCACCGAAGAGGGCCTGGCACGCATTCCCGATGCGCAGCGAGAAGGTGCGGTCGCACTGGGCGCCACCCGCCTGGAAATGCTGGTCCGCGTGGTGCTGCCCATGGCGACCCCGGCCATGCTCACCGGCGTGATTTTGGCCGTGGCCCGAGCCGCTGGCGAAGTCGCCCCGCTGATGCTGGTGGGCGTCGCCAAGCTGGCTCCCCAAATGCCTGTGGATGGCGAGTTTCCCTACTTGCACCTAGAGCGCAAATTCATGCACCTTGGCTATCATTTATTTGATACCGCTTTTCACGGCGAAGATGTCCAGGCCGCCATTCCCCTGGTGTTTGCTACTGCGCTGCTGCTCGTATTGATCGTGCTCGTGCTTAATCTAACTGCCATATTTCTGCGTCATTATTTAAGGCGTCAACGAGGAAACGAATGCTAGCGTTATCGTCCGCCAACCCGCCTCATGCATCGGTGACTCGCTTTACTGCCGAGACCTGCTGTTTGAGCATCAACCAGTTTCACCTCGCCTATGCGGGGAAAACGGCGTTGCGCGACCTAACGCTCGATGTGCCTCGCCACCGAGTCACCGCTTTCATCGGCCCGTCGGGCTGCGGAAAATCGACGTTACTACGTGCTATCAATCGGCTGCACGATCTTAACGAGTCGGTGACGCATCGAGGTCAGATTCAGCTGGAGGGTCAGGACATTCACGCCCCACAGATGAACGTCACCGAACTGCGTCGCCGTGTGGGCATGGTGTTTCAGACGCCCAACCCATTCCCAATGTCCATTTATGAAAACGTCGCCTTTGGGCTGCGTTTGCAAGGGCGCATGCCCAAGCGCAAACGCGACGACATCATCGAGTGGGCATTGACGTCCGCGGCTTTGTGGGACGAGGTGAAAGATCGCCTGCATCGCTCGGCGTGGCAGCTATCCGGGGGTCAGCAGCAGCGTTTGGTGATTGCCCGGACGCTCGCCGTACAGCCCGACGTGCTGCTGCTCGACGAGCCCGCCTCGGCGCTGGATCCGATCTCGACGCTGAAAATCGAAGAGCTGATTCGTAACCTGAAATCCCAGCTCACGCTGGTATTAGTGACGCACAATATGCAGCAAGCCGCACGGGTATCCGACTACACGGCTTTTTTGCAGCAAGGTGAACTCGTTGAATACGGGCCAACGGATCAAGTGTTCACCAACCCGCGTTTACAGCGCACCGAAAATTACATCACCGGCCGCATGACCTAGGCCCAACCGACGTTACGTCAGGAGTGCTCAATGGATATTACGAGCGATACCCACAGCCAGCATATCTCTCGCCAGTTCAACCAGGAGCTGGAAGAGCTGAAAACCCACCTGATGGCCATGGGCGGTCTGGTGGAAAAACAGGTGCAAGATGCCGTTCACGCGCTGCTGGAAGGCGACAGCCGTCTCGCCGAAAAAGTGCGTGACAACGACCGCCAGGTCAACGACCTGCAGCTACAGATCGATGACGAATGTACCCGCGTCCTAGCGCGTCGTCAGCCAGCCGCCTCTGACCTGCGCTTGGTACTAGCGGTCATTCGCGCCACGTCGGATCTCGAGCGGATAGGCGACGAAGCCAGCAAAATAGCCCGTAACGCACTTTTGCTGAGTGAGAACAGCAGCAGTATTCGTGGTTTGGTAGAAGTGCGACATATCAGTGAACACGTGCGTAAGATGCTACGCGATGCGCTGACGGCCTTTGCCCGCTTCGATACCGAGCTTGCCATGCAGGTCGTGCGGGAAGACGAGTCCGTGGATGACGAATACGGCAGCGCCATGCGCTCGCTGATGACGTTCATGATGGAAGACTCGCGCTCGATCAGTTCCGTGTTGAGCATCATGTGGGTTCTCCGAGCATTGGAGCGCGTGGGCGACCACGCCAATAATCTGGCGGAGTACGTGGTCTACCTGGTGAAAGGCTTGGATATTCGCCACAGCGACCCCGACACCCTAGATCAGAAGATGCTGAAAAAGCCTTGACCTGACAGGTCATTGCTCCTGCAATACGCCCAGATGACTCATCTGGGCGTTTTTAAAGGAGACAACATGGTGGATGCCATCACGGCGTTGAGCCAAGGCACGCGTTTGGTGTATCAAAAAGGGCTGCGGCGCTACATTTTCCTCCCCATCCTGGTCAACCTCATCGTCTACGCCAGTATGCTCAGCGTCGTATTCCAGGGCTTTTCAGGCTGGTTGGATAGCGCCATGACCATGGTGCCCGGTTGGCTGGAGTGGCTCTCCTGGCTGATTTGGCCGCTCTTTTTCGTTAGCCTGCTGGTGGTGATCTTTTTCACCTTCACCCTCGTGACTCACCTCATTGCCGCACCGTTTTACGGCTTTCTTGCCGCAAAAGTCGAGCGACAAGCCACCGGGCGGGAACCGCTGGACGATCGCGGACTGGCTAAAACGGCCATCGACGCACTGGGGCGCGAGCTGGTCAAGCTGGGCTATATTCTGCCGCGCATGGCGGCGCTGTTCATGCTCAGCTGGATTCCCGGCCTCAACCTACTTGCGCCGCTTTTGTGGGCGCTGTTTTCCGCCTGGGTGATGGCGATCACCTATCTGGATTATCCAATGGATAATAACAAAGTCACGTTTCGTGATATGCGCAGCCGCCTCTCGCGACGCTGGTGGCCCAGCCTTACCTACGGCGGGTTGATCATGCTGGTTACCTGGATTCCCCTTGCCAACCTGTTTTTGATACCCGGCGCCGTCGCAGGAGCAGTGCTCATGTGGGACGGGCATTATCGCGGCACACAGGATGTAGTGAATCCTTGACGTCGCGTCAGTGGGAGGCATAGACACAAAAAACCCCGCCTAGGCGGGGTTTTAGGGATATAGCGCTGAGCTTACCAACGGATACCGTCACCTTCGTCGCGGTTCAGCTCATTGGCGTCATAGCCCGTTTTGCGGGTGGCTGTATCGGTTGAGTCGTTGGCGCTGCTAGACGTAGAGTAATCCAGCGTGTCACCTTCGTCATGGATCAGGTCACTAGTAGAGTACTGGGCCGGACCTGACGTATTGTGCGAGCTTGGCTCGATAATATCGTGACCTGCAGAACGGTCTTTATTCAATTCAATGGACGTGTGGGCAAAGGCCATTGGACTTGCAACCAAACCGAATGCAACGCTTAGAACAGCCGTCTTTTTCGCTAACTCGTTAAATAACATCGCTACGTACTCCTTTAACGTGGAGCCAGTCGGCGTAGGCCAGAACCAGAACACATGAGCGCCTACGACTAATGGCTAACTTAACACCTAGTTAGTGCACACAAGATGCCAAATTACATAGAAAATAAAAAATTATTTTATAAACATGTATTTATACAAATTACATTGTGCGCAATATAATGCAGCAACGTAAAAAATACCTCAAATATATTGTGCAATAATGACACATGCGCCGTGTACGTGGCGCAGAATGACTCACCTTAAGAAAGATTCCGCAGACTTTCATGCAGGCTCGTTCTAAAGAAAACCTTACATACCCTCTGCATATGCCGCAGGCACAAAAAATTAGACCCCGCAGGGCGGGGTCTTGGTCACTCTTACTTGTCAACGATACTGACGTCTGGCTTCCTATCCTTTTGCGGGGTGCCAACCTTGGTATATCCCCTGACCAGCGTATTGATCGTTATCTGATTCTTTCCATGAATCTTTGAGCATCCTTGCTATAGGACATCCTTGCCCCTTAAATGCTCACTCCTAAGCGTAAGAGTTTTTAACAGCTTTGCAAATAAATGTTACAACTTACATGCCGCTATTTTCTTCCGGAAGCTCTTCGGTGCTGTCGTATGTCGCATCCGAGTCATCGCTCATGGAATTCGGCTCCATATCGCTGGCGTTATCGCCTTCGTCATGGGTTAAATCTTGGTTGCCATGATCAGATGTCATTCCAGTATTGCTGGATTGAGATTCTACCGGCTGCTCATCTGGAGAAATATTGTCGGCCGGGTCAGCAGGCTCTTGGGCAAAAGCCAATGGGCTTGCTACCAAACCAAACGTTACACCTAAAATACCAGCTTTCTTGAGTAGTTCCTTGGACATCATATTCCGCCTCCTCGATCGCTGTGAAATACCGCTTTAGTAAGGAAGAGCGACTTCATGTCTTACCAGTTCCTGCGGTAATCTTCCTTACCAGAATTTTTGCATCCGACATGCCAAAATTTCAAAAAAATAGAAAAATACATGTAAATACAATAGTTTATAAAAAAATAAAGCCATGCCAAAATAGCTTCAGCCGCGATTTCATAGCGAGTTAATTGGCTACATATGGCACATGCGCGGTGTTTGACCATGCTTACATGCCAATATGACACACTTGTACATAGATTATGCAAATCGACGAATGAGGAAGGATTGAGTGTACGAGGTGAGGCCGGTGAAACGAGTGGCCGAGCGGCGTTTTTAATCGTTGACCACCCGAGTGGCCGGGAATACGCAACGGAACAGTGCCCCTTCACCGGGCAACGACTCCACTTGGAGCTGCGCATCGTGGCGCAGGAGAACGTGTTTTACAATGGCCAGGCCCAGCCCAGTGCCACCGGTGGCGGTGCTGCGGCCCTTATCGACGCGGTAGAAGCGTTCGGTGAGACGCGGGATATGGACCGGATCGATCCCTTCACCGTCGTCGTCCACTTCGATGCAGGCACTGCCATTGGGCAGAGCCGCCCAGCGGAGCGTGATTTGACTTCCCTCCGGCGTATAGCGCACTGCGTTGAATGCCAAGTTGGAGATCGCACTGCGCAGCTCCTGCTCACTGCCGATTAGGCGCGCTTCGCAATCGAGTACGATCTGCACGCTGTGTTGCTGGTGAGACAGCGCCAGCGCATCGCGGCGAATACTCTCCAGCATCGGCCCGACGGCAAGCGGCTGGTGATCTTCTCCCCCTCGATCGATTTCGAGCCTAGAGAGCAGTAGCAGGTCGTTGACCAAGTTCTGCATGCGCTTGGTCTGCTCCTCCATTTGACCGATGCCTTTGCCCAAACGGGGCGGCAGCAGCTCTTTCAAATCGCCATAGGTTTCCAAGTAACCCGACAGCACGGTCAGCGGTGTGCGCAGCTCGTGAGACACGTTGGCTACGAAGTCACGGCGCATCTGTTCGAGGCGATGCAAGCGCGTAATGTCCCGGGCCATGACCAAGCGCTCGTCATCACCATAGAGCGTGATTTGATACTGCAGAATACGCCGCTCATCGATGGGTGAGGTGAGTGTTAGCGGCTCGCCATACTCCCGGGCATTGAAGTAGCTAATGAAGCGTGGGTCGCGCAGCAAGTTGGTAATATGCTGCCCGCGGTCATGGGCGGTTTGCAGGCCCAACATCTCGGTAGCCGCGCTGTTCCACCACTCTAAATCACCATGCCGATCCAGCATCACGACGCTATCACGCATCGCTTCCGAGGATTCCTGAATACGCGCAAGGGTCGCCCGCAGGCGGCTTTGCGTGATGCGTTGGCTCTTTTGATAGCGGTAGAGACGATCGAAAAGCTCACCCCAAAGCCCCGTTGCCGCGGGCGGCTCATCGTGAGGGTGAAGCGTCAGCCATTGGAACAGCGCCTTTAATTGGCGCAAGTGATAAATCAAACAGAATAAGAGGCCAGCGGCGAGCCCCACACCGGGATACCCCACCAGCCACCCCAGGCACATGCCCAATAGCGCCAGCCAGGTAATGCGCCACCATTCACGGCTCCACAGGCGCACGACTACACCCGAGCAGAGAAACGATACCCAGTGCCCCGCACTGTTTGAATCAAATTCTGGTGCGCCTCCCCTAGCGCCTTACGCAACCGGCGAATGTGCACGTCCACCGTGCGCTCCTCTACGTACACGTTGCCGCCCCACACCTGATCGAGAAGCTGGCTACGGGTATAGGCACGCTCTTGGTGGGTCATGAAAAACTGCAGTAATCGATACTCGGTAGGGCCCATCTCTAGCGCCTTGCCATGCGCGCTAACACGATGGCTCACCGGGTCTAACAGCAGCCCATTGATTTCGATGGGATCTTCCACGCCGCGCGGGGTCGCCCGACGCAGAACGGCTTTCAGGCGCGCTACCAGCTCACGGGGCGAAAACGGCTTGGTGATGTAATCGTCGGCGCCCGCTTCCAGACCTTGGATCTTATTATCCTCTTCGCCCTTGGCGGTCAGCATGATGATCGGCAGTTCCGCAGTAGCCTCTTCGCGCTTGAGACGGCGTGCCAATTCGATGCCGCTGGTGCCAGGCATCATCCAGTCCAGCAGCAGCAGGTCGGGCTGATGATCTACGACCATCGCGTGGGCATCCTGGGCGTTATCCGCTTCAAGCACGCGATAGTCAGCCATTTCCAGCGCCACAGCGATCATCTCGCGAATGGGCGCCTCATCATCGACGATCAGTACGGTCTTGGCGGTCATTCCAGGGCCTCACGGTGTGCTAAGAAAGCTCATGTATGCGAAAACGGTTCAATGACATGTCTGTGACGATAACACCATGACTTAATGACAATTCTATGACACCCAGCAATATTAGCCAGCCACGGGCCACTCGCTTAGAGCAATGCCGGCAAAGACCAAGAGCCCCGACCAGTGATTATTCAAAAACGCTTGGAAACAGCGATCACGCTCCCGGTGAACGATCAAACGCTGTTGATGGGCAAAGGTTACCGCCATTCCGACCACACCGAGCCAGAAGAAACCGCCCAGGCTCGCCATCAGCCCCACCCAAATCAACAACGCTAGGGTGGCAAGCTGCAGCAAGCCAATGATGAGACGGTCGGCACTGCCAAACAGCACCGCCGTGGATTTGATGCCGATCTTCAGGTCGTCATCGCGATCGACCATGGCGTACTGGGTATCGTAGGCCACTGTCCATAGCACGTTAGCGCTGAACAGTAGCCACGCCACGAGTGGCACCTCGCCGAGCACGGCGCCAAACGCCATCGGAATCGCCCAGGAGAACGCCGCCCCCAGGACCACTTGGGGAAAGTGGGTATAGCGCTTCATGAAAGGATAAATGAACGCTAGCAGCACACCGCCGAAGGAGAGCAGCACGGTAAACCAATTGGTCAACAGGACCAACACGAAGGCCGCCGCCACCAGCGCCACGAACAGCAGCTGCGCCTCGGTTTCACTAATACGGCCGGTGGCCAGCGGCCGCTGCCGGGTGCGCTTTACATGGCCATCGAAGTGGCGGTCGGCGTAGTCGTTCACCACGCAGCCTGCCGCGCGCATTACGTACACCCCGGCAATGAAGATCAGCAGTACATCGCGGCCCGGCACCCCGTCCGAGGCGATCCACAGCGCCCATAGCGTTGGCCACATCAACAGCCAAGTACCTATCGGCCGGTCCAAGCGCATTAGCTGTAGGAAATCGGTCAGGCGGGCCCACCCGGTTGGGCGCAACAGAGAACGGTCCATGCTCATGCTTACCTCGTCGAAAAAGTCGCTGCGTTAGCCTAGCGCGACGGCAGGCTCAGTGCATCTGTCATGGTGGATAAAAAGTACTCCTGCACCAGCAACGACAGCCCGCCGTGCTCAAAGACGGAGCGCCGCCCCCAAAGGCTACTGGCCGACGATCCCAGCGTCAGCCGGTTGAATGGCGGCGCGGCCGACGTTACTTCCAGCGGCCCGCGCACCAAATCAGGCTTCTGGAATAGCCAGCTGCCTAGCGAACGCTCACCTAAGTTGCCCAACCCTTTGCCCTGCAGGTGGTGAAGCGATGCCACCGAACGCGCCACGACCCACGGCGTTTCATCGATACACAGCGCCACCTCACGCAGCCACGCATAGCGGCGGTGTGCAATGCCCAGGGCAAGGGCTTCATCGCGCTGGGGCAGGCCGATGGTCTGGCGCAACACGCGCACCCGAAATGCGCCCGGCTTACCGGCGGCCATCAGGCGGGCGGTCAACGAATCCGTGGAGGCGACCCACTGCCACCAAGGCGCGCTCATGGCTGGCCGAGCAGCGGCCACCGGCAGCCACTGAGGAAAGAGTGAAAACTCGGGGGCGGTCACCTAGGCCTCCAGGGCAGTCAATTGAGAGTGAGCTAGTGTAACATGGTGGTTTATAGGCTTTTGTTCCACCGACGTCAGGGGACGGTATGCCCAACTCACACACGACCTCTTCCACGCCCTCTCCTCACTCAACTGCTCTGGCGATCGTCGGAACCGGCATGGCAGGCGTGGGGCTAGCGCGTACCCTGCGACGCCAGGGAGATACACGCACTATCACGCTGATCAGTGCAGACAGCGGCGATGACTACAGCAAGCCCCTGCTTTCCACCGGCTTTGCCAAACGCCTCGGCCCTGACAAGCTCGCCCAGCGCGATGCCAGTGCACTGGCAGACGAACTCAATGCCGAGGTCATTACCCACACCCAAGTGACGCATCTAGATGTGGATAACCAAACGCTACACCTGAGCAGCGGCGCCACGCTTCGTTACGATGACGTGGTGCTGGCCACCGGTGCCGCCCCTCGCAGGCCATTCAGCGTGCCCAGCGCACTGGCGGAGCGCTGCTTTACCGTCAATGACTTAGACGACTACCGGCACCTGCATGAAGCACTCACTCAGCCGAGCCGCGTGGCGATCATTGGGGCCGGGCTCGTTGGCTGTGAATTCGCCAATGACTTGCACGCAGGCGGACACCAACTCACCGTAATCGCGCCGGAGAGCGCCCCACTGCCGCGGCTGCTGCCCGAACCACTGGGTCATGCGCTGGCCAATGCGTTTCACGCGGCAGGCATTCGCCTCGCACTAGGGCGCAGCTTGGACACGCTTTCCCAAGCGGCCGACAACGCCGTAGCTTTGCACTTGGATAACGGCGAGCGGCACGCGGTAGATCTCGTCCTCTTCGCCACCGGCTTGATACCACGCACGGCGTTAGCAGAGGCCGCTGGCCTAACCGTAAGTGCCAGCGGCATTCACGTCGACCGCCACCTCCGCACTCGCCAGCCTAACGTTTATGCCCTGGGTGATGCAGCCTGTATCGACGGTGTGAACGCCATGTATGTCCAGCCGCTGCAAGCCAGCGTTAAAGCGTTGGCGGCGACGCTCACTGGCACGCCTACCGCGGTTCGCTTTGGCGCATGGCCCGTGGTGGTCAAAACGCCGCTACTGCCCATCGTGGCCTACCCCCCAACGCAGCCACCCAAACGCTGGCGAATCGAAGGCGACGGTGACGATTTCACCGCCTTGGCCGAAGATAAAGACGGTCGTTTGATTGGTTTTGCGTTGACAGGCGGCTGTGTGAGAAGGAAAGTGGAGCTTTCCAGAGCCGCCCCCACCCTGCTAGGCTGATTTTCGCCGCGTTCGCGACTAGGCTAAAAAAGCTCCGCCTGCTGGGGTAAGCCGAGCAACCAACAACATTGATGTCTGTTTTTTCACAAGGGAGATTCCTTTATGCGCAAACCTGAACTCGCTGCCGCGATTGCTGAAAGTGCTGACCTGTCCAAAGACAAAGCGGGACAAGTGCTCAACGTCATTCTGGACGAAATCACCAACAGCGTCGCCAAGGGCGAAGACGTCGCCTTGATCGGTTTTGGCACCTTTACCGTTCGCGAGCGCGCTGCCCGCACCGGTAAAAACCCGCAAACCGGCGCACCGCTGCAGATTCCGGCCAGCAAAAACGTGGCATTCAAGCCAGGCAAAGCGCTCAAGGACGCCGTTTCCTAATGAAGCTTTCGCTGACGCTGTGGCTGCTGGGCTTTATGCTCAAGCGAGCCCTGCGCCGCAAGCCGCGCTTTCGTGAGCAGCTCGAGCGCATGCGCGGCCTGGACTGGGGTGTCGCTACGGAAGACTTAAGCACCGCCCGCTACTACCGGATGGCGCCTAACGGCATCACCACCGGCAAGGGGTTGCCCGTCGATCTAGATCTTGAGCTGCGCTTTCGCGATCAAGACGCGGCGCTGCGTATTCTCAAGAAGCCTACCCAGCAGGCGTTTCTGGACGGCATGGTGGCAGGAGACGTCCGCCTCGTCGGCGACTCCTCCGATATGAACAAGCTGCAAAAATTGTTGAAGTATTTGTAGCAAGCTTTGCGGCATGGAACGAACAGTCAAGGGGCAATCCCGCAGAGGTATAACGGCTATCGATGGACATACCTCATCAACGCTTAGTGTACTTCCGCGTTACCCTGGAATCTGGTTCTGTGCGCCGAGCGGCAGCGCGCTTGGATATCGCTCCCTCGGCCGTCAGCAGGCAAATTGCGCTGCTGGAAGAGGCCCTGGGTGCGACGCTCATGGAGCGCCAGCGCGACGGCATCTCACCTACTCCCGTAGGTGAGATGCTGCTTGAGTATTGTGAACGTCGTGGCGCCCTCGATGAAGGATTCATTGCCTCGCTGGAGTCCTATCAGCGCATGGAGACCGGCAAGATATCCCTGACCGTTGGCGAAGGGTTTGTCAGCGACTTGGTGGCTTCTCCTCTGCATGA
Source organism: Halomonas sp. MMH1-48 (assembly GCF_022348105.1). Lineage (NCBI taxonomy): Bacteria > Pseudomonadati > Pseudomonadota > Gammaproteobacteria > Oceanospirillales > Halomonadaceae > Halomonas > Halomonas sp. MMH1-48. The sequence goes on along the minus strand of NZ_JAKRFL010000004.1, from coordinate 35,484 downwards.
GTTCACTCAACGCTATGCGGGCATTCAGCTCGACATCCACACGGCGGGTACCTCGGGCATCATCGAGGCGGTGGTGGGCGATCACAGCCACATTGGCTTGATGTTCCATGAGCGTACTCATCCCCAACTTCGTTTCTGGGCCTCCAGCCCGCAGCCGCTGATGGCGATTCTCTCGCCCAGTCATCCCTTGACCTGCCAAGCCACCCCGCTCACGCTAACTCAGCTTAGCGATCAGCCGATGGCCATGTGGGATACCACCCATGGCGTGCGTCAAATGGTCGATCAAGCTTTCCAGCAGGCTCGCATTGCCCCCCGCATGGCGATGAACACCAACTCCATGGTGATTCTGGCGCAATATGTCCGCAGCGGCATGGGCATTACCCTGCTGCCCGCGTTTGCCGTCGCCCACGACCTGGAAGTGGGAACGCTGGTAGCACGCCCCGTCGATCACCCGCTATTTCAGCGCTCTCAGGCCCACATGGTCACCCGTGTAGGGCGCCAACAGCCCAAGGCCAGCATCCTGCTACTGCGCCATCTACAGCGCTGGATGCAAGCCTTCCGCGACCCGGCGTTAGATCAGCCGACGCCACTGCCATAACCAAACGCCACGCTGGCTTCTGGCGCGGTTTCCACCCAGACGCTTTGTGGCACGGTGTATTCGCGTAGGCCATCCAACCCGCTGGAGCGACCAAAACCGCTGTCACCAAAGCCACCGAACGGTGACATCACGCTGATGGCCTTGTAGCTATTGATCCATACCGTGCCAGCACGCAGCTGACCGGCCACACGATGTGCCCGCGCCACGTCCTGGCTCCATACCGCACCTGCCAAACCAAAGCGGGTGTCGTTCGCCAATCGAATGGCTTCCTCTTCATTGTCAAAGGCCATCGCGACGAGCACTGGCCCAAAGACCTCTTGTTGGGCAATCTCCATATCAGGGGTGACATCCACCAGCACGGTAGGCGCGATAAAATAGCCCTGGGCGTCGTCAGGCAAACCTTCAGGACGTTTGCCACCCGTCAGCACTCTCGCGCCTTGCGCTTCTGCGGCCTCGATCATGCGCGTTACCTGCTCGAATTGACGGCGATTCTGAAGCGGCCCCATACGGGTGGCTTCATCGCTGGGCAGGCCCACGTGAATCTGCTCCGCCGCGCGAGCCAAACGCGTAGTGACTTGCTCAAATACCGAACGCTCGATCAACAGGCGCGATCCTGCCACACAGCTTTGGCCCGCCGCCGCAAAGATGGCCGCCTGGGCGCCAGCTACCGCTTCGTCTAACTTGGCATCGGCAAACACGATATTGGCGGATTTACCGCCCAGTTCTAATACGCTGGGCACCAGGCGGCGGGCCCCCGCCTCGGCAATCATCCGTCCACTTTGGGGCGAGCCGACAAATACCAATTTGCCTATGGCGGGATGGTCGGTCAGCGCCGCGCCGGTCGTTTTGCCCAGCCCATTGACGATATTGATCAACCCCTTAGGTAGCCCACCACGTTCGAGTTGTTTGGCAATCACGACCGAGGTGAAAGGGGTCAGCTCGGAAGGTTTCAGCACCACCCCGTTGCCCGCCGCCATGGCCGGTGCCAGCTGCCAGGCACAGGTGAACATCGGCGCGTTCCAGGGCGTGATCTGCCCCACCACCCCATAGGGCACGTGGCGCACATAGTTAAGATGCGAGGTAGGCACTGGAATGACCTCGCCGTGCTGCTTGTCGCACCAGCCCGCGTAGTATTCGAACATCTCGCGCACTTTGCCTACTTCGGCCCGGCAGTCACGAATAGGCTTACCGGCCACCACGCTTTCTAACTGCGCCAGCGCTTCTTCATGGCCTTCTAGCGCACGTATGGCAGCATTCATGCGCCGCCCACGCTCGCTGGCGGTCAGCGCCATCCATTCGCGTTGCCCCCGCTGCGCCGCTTGTGTCGCCCGCTCAATCAAGCCCACACCCGCATCGCGGTAGCTGACCAGCGCATCCCCCGTCGCCGGGTTGATCAGCGTGATCTCTTCACCTTCTCCGGCCACCAGATCACCATCGATCCAGTTGCTCAACGGCGTTTTTGCCGCTAACCCAAAGCCGTTTAGGAGTGCGGCAAGCTGGTCGCTGGCGTGTTGGCTGAGTGAATTCATTGGTTACCCTCCGCTTGGCTGGCACGGGCTAAAATCGGCGTGGTGATATGGTTGAAGTCATCGCTATCGGTGGGCTGTTCGGTGTTGTCGTGCCAAGCATCGACAACCATTTGTAGCAGCGGTAAAGGAAGGCCCAACTGCTCAGCCGCCTCCCGCGCCAGGCGCAGGTCTTTACGCATCAATCCCGTGGTAAAGCCAGAGTCGAAGCGCTCGCTCAGCACCCACTCGGGGAAATTCACCTCACTGATAGCGCTACGCCCGGAGCCGCTATTGATGCCTGCCAGACAAGCAGCGGGGTCAACACCAGCTTGGGCGGCCATGGCAACTGCCTCGGCGGTCGTGATCAGGTGCGCCGCACACAGGTAGTTATTGGCCAGTTTCACCACATGGCCGCTGCCTGGGCCACCCACATGGGTGCATTTGGCGGACATCGCCTCCAACATCGGCCTGACCCGTTCAATGGTGGTTTCATCGCCGCCTAGCAGCATGCCTAGCTTGCCGCTGGCCGCCCCTTTGGGGCCGCCGCTGACCGGGGCATCCAGCCAATGAAGCCCTGCGGCCATCACTTTTTCAGCCAATTCACGACTTACGGCAGGGTCACTGGTAGAGGTATCGACAATCACACTGCCCCGAGGCGCCCGCGCGAGTAAACCAGGGGAGGTTTCAAGCACCTCACGCACATGGGCTGAGGTCGGCAGCGATAGAAGGTAGACATCACTGGCTGGTAGGGCATCAGGCGTCACAACATTCAAGCCAAGTGATGCGAGCTTGGTACGCGCGGCGTCAAAGACATCCGTGCCGGTTACAGCAAACCCTGCTGCTTTAAGCGTGAGCGCCATATTGCCGCCCATCTGTCCCAACCCAATCACCGTCAACGATAAAGACCTTGAGGTTTGAGGCATCACAAAACTCCTTACAGTGCAGAAAACGCTGAATGCTGGGTAGACGCTCCCCTACCCAGTGGGCATAAGGAAGCGAATAACGCGAGTTAAATCGTTTGGCTATTTAGACCAAGAGCGCTTTGACCAACTCCACCCAGTAGCGCGTTCCTAGCGGCAATAGCGCATCGTTAAAATCGTAGTGGGGGTTATGCAGCGACGCCGAGTCCTCACCGTTGCCCATCCAGATGTAAGCACCGGGCCGTTCGGCAAGCAGGAACGAGAAATCTTCGGACGCCATGCTAGGTGGCGGGTTACGCAGCACATTTTCTTGGCCTAGCAAGCCCGCTAATACCGTTGCGCAGTGCTGGGCATGCGCTGGCGTATTGATCGTGGCGGGGTAGCAACGCTGGTAATCCAGCTCAACGGCTAAACCATGGAAGTCGGCCAAGCTCGCAATCGCCTGTTTGAAACGCGCTTCTAGGCGTTCTTTCAGCGCCATATCGAAACAGCGTAGCGTGCCGCGCAGCGCCACCTGCTCGGGAATCACATTGAACGTGTCTCCCGCATTGATGCTGGTCACACTCAGCACCGCCGATTTATCCGGTGGCGTTTCACGGCTTATCAGGCCTTGCAGTTGGCTGATCAGTTGGCAACTCGCCAGCACCGTATCAATGCCTAGATGCGGCATCGCTGCATGGCAGCCTTTACCGGTCAATGTCAGGCTGAAAATATCAAACGCGGCCATGACGTCGGTATCGTGCACCGCTGCCACACCAACGGGCAGCCCAGGCCAGTTGTGCAGGCCGTACACCGCGTCCATCGGAAAGCGCTCGAACAGGCCGTCCTCCACCATGGCACGGCCACCGCCTTCGTTCTCTTCGGCGGGTTGGAAGATGAACACCACCCGTCCTTTGAAGTCGGGCTGCTGCTTCAGCGCCCAGGCCGCCCCCAGCAACATCGTGGTATGGCCATCGTGACCGCAGGCGTGCATCTTGCCCGGCGTCTGCGAGGCGTAGGCAAGCCCGGTCTCTTCACGGATATCCAGGGCATCGATATCGGCCCGAAGGCCGATCGTTTTACCTTCACCCTGCTGACCGTCCAACGCGGCGACCACGCCCGTTCCAGCGATTCCAGTGGTCACTTCAAAGCCCCACTCACCGAGCAGCGCGGCGATACGTGCACTCGTGCGCTGCTCCTCGAACGCCGTTTCCGGATGCTGGTGGAAATCGTGTCGCCAAGCGGTGAGTTCTTTACTATCAGGCAAGGGTATTGACGTCGCCATGTTTTGTATTCCTTAAAGCATCACGTGAGCCACCACCGCCGACCCAATAAAGGTGCCGGTGAAGACGAGAAGGGCCACAATGACCAGCTTCCAGCCGGTCTGCTTGAACATCGAGAATTCACGGTGGGTCAGCGCTAGTCCGGCATACGCCAGTACGGGGGTGACCACCGCCAAGAAATTCACCTCTGCCAACTGCCCAATGATCCAGCCGTTACCCGGAAAGACGGGGAGCGTCGCGATGATACTAATCAGCGAGACCCACGCCACACTAGGCAGATAAAAAGGGCATAGCCGCCCGACCACTAAGCCGATGATGACCATGACATACAAAATCAGCATGCCAGGCAGCGCATCCAACAAAGGCGAGCCGTTGACGATGTTGCTAAACCACGCCGCCACACAGACAGCCGCCAGCACAAGGGCTGTTTTACCTAGCTGCTGTTCAGGGCGCAGCTCTTTTAATGCCTCAGCGTCGAACTGATCGACGGTGCTCTCATGAGTTTTCATGGCGAACCTCCTGACGGGTACCCTTCAAACGCGTAAACATCCACTCGGTGACCGGTAGCGCAATAAAGAGCGATACATACAATCCGGTGGCGTAGGTGAGCAGATTGCTGGCGCCGGCAAAGGCAAGCAGCTCATCTTTGGCGGCAGGGACGGCTTCTGCCAACGCTGCCGAGCATGCCGCTACCATGCTGCCACTGCCGACACCGCAGGCCATGGCCAGCGCGCGGATATCGAGGATATCTAGCGAGGCGATGTAGCCCGCCATCAGGGCAAAGTAGAGCGTACCGAACATAGTACCCACCACGTACACGCCCATAATGCCGATGCCTTCAGGGCTTCTTAGCCCGTAACGGTCTGAAATAATGGCAATGTTGGGTTCGCGGGCAATGGAGTAGGTCGCACCAATCGCTTCCCGGCCCATTTTGAGCACGAGTACCGCAAAGGGCAGCGCGATCAGCATGGTGCCAAGATTCCCCAGCTCTTGAAGAATCAGCGCAGGACCCGCCGCGATAATTTGCTCGATCGCTGGCCCAATGGTGGAGCCAAACTTGGCAATGAACGGCAAAATGGCGATCAGAATGATGGGGCCTGCGGCATGACTCACCGGCTTGGGAATGGCCTTGCCCATTGCTGAAAAGAGATGAGGATTGAAGAGTACGCCAATGATAAACGCGTAGAGGAGTGGTAATAGTAGTAATGTTCCCGGCCCAAGCGGAATCCGAATGATGCCGATCCACTCGGAAAACATCGACGTCAGTATCACCAGAAGATGTAGACGCCAGTCCAGCAGCAGTTTTAGATCCATGGGAGTGATCCTATTTTTTTTAGAGTCACTCCGAGTATCGAAAGGTTACTGTTTCAATCATAGCGTTTTGGTGCACTAATTTTTAGAACACATGGCCGCGATAGCATTAGCGTTGATAGGTCAAGAGCGACATCATCGTTGCGATGCCTCTATACTAACCAAGACTAAAGTCTAACATCACTTGTCACACGAGCCTCTATGCCCCTGACCCATTCCCTGCGCCGCCTTTGGACACTGGACAAGTTCGCTTACAGCCTGCGGGTGTTCATCGCCTTCAGCGGGGCGCTGCTGTTGAGCGGGCTAGCGGGGGATGTGGCACTGGTCATTCCGCTATTTTTGGGCATCATTGCCAGTGCCCTCTCCGAGACCGACGATAGCTGGCAAGGGCGTTTGCAGGCACTGGTAGTGACGCTGCTCTGCTTTGCATCGGCGTCGTTCGTGGTGCAGTGGCTGTTTCCGTGGCCGTGGCTATTTGCGGTCGGCTTGGCGCTCTCTACCTTCACGCTGATCATGCTGGGGGCGATTGGCCAGCGCTACGCGACGATTGCCTCGGGCACGCTGATTCTGTCGATCTACTCCATGATCAATATCGAGCAGCACGGTGGCGTGGATGAAGACGTCGCCTCGCGCCAGCTGCTGCTTTTGGCCGGAGCGGCCTGGTACGGCGCGATTTCCGTGGTGTGGTGTGCACTGTTCTCCCGCCAGCCGGTCAAGCAGAGCATGGCGCGGGTCTACAAAGCCCTGGGGGAGTTCTTGATCTTGAAGTCGGCGCTGTTCGAGCCGGTACGCGGTGTGGATGTCGAAGCTCGCCGCGTGGCATTAGCACGGCAGAACGGCCAAGTGGTGGAGGCGCTCAACCAAGCCAAGGAGATGATTTTTCGCCGCCTAGAGGGCCAGCGCGGTAACCGTAAGCTCAACCGCTACCTGCAAATTTACTTTATCGCCCAGGATATCCACGAACGGGCCAGCTCCACCCACTACCCCTACAGCGCGCTTACTGACGCCTTTTTCCACCACGATGTGCTGTTTCGCTGCCAGCGGCTACTCGACCAGCAGGGCCGCGCCTGCCGCCAGCTGGCCAAATCGCTGCTGCTGAATCGCCCTTTCAGCCACGAGCAGAGCGAGCAGGCGCTGGCCGACCTGCGCGCCTCGATCGATAATCTGAGCGAGCGCGGCAAGCCCGAATGGCGGCCACTGATGCGCCCGTTGAATGCCTTAGCGGACAACCTCACCACTCTCGAAGCGCAGATTGCCAGCGCCCACAACCCGGATACCGACGACGAACGCCGAGATAGCGCGCTCTACGACCGCTCTCCCTCGAGTCTGCAGGAGGCCTGGAAACGGGTGCGGCTCAATATCACGCTAGGCTCGCCTACCTTTCGCCACGCGGTGCGCCTAACCACCGCGCTAGTAGCGGGCTATGGGCTGCTGCAGTGGCTCGACCCCCAGCAAGGGTTCTGGATTTTGCTGACCACGCTGTTCGTATGTCGACCTAACTTTGCCACCACGCGGCGCTTTCTCTCCCAGCGGATAGTGGGCACGGTACTCGGGCTGGTGGCAGGCTGGGCCTCTATCAGCCTGTTTCCCCAACCGCTGATCCAGAGCATGATTGCCGTGGCGGCGGGCGTGTCATTCTTTGCCAATCGTGAAAAACATTACGTGATCGCCACGGCCTCGATCACCCTGCTGGTGCTGTGCAGTTTCAACCAGGTGGGGGATGGCTTCGACCTTATCTGGCCGCGGCTGTTCGATACGTTGATCGGCTCGCTGATTGCGGGACTGGCGGTATTTTTCATTCTGCCGGACTGGCAGGGCCGCCGCCTCTACCGTGAGGCCGCCAAGGTGCTGACCAACCACCGCCGCTACTTGGACGAAATCGTCCACCAGTACGAAGAGGGCAAGCAGGACGACCTAGCTTACCGCTTGGCACGGCGCAATGCGCACAACGCGGATGCGGCGCTCTCGACCCTGCTCACCAACATGCTCCACGAGCCGGGGCACTACCGGAAGCAGGATGCCGACAACGGGCTGCGCTTTTTGGTGCTCTCCAACACGCTGCTCAGCCACCTCTCCGCGCTAGGTGCCCACCGCCACCGGCTGGCAGAGGATGAAGACGATGCCACCCTCGTGCCGCAGGCCAAGCGGATCAGCGCCTTACTGGAACAGCTAGCGGAACAGCTGGATAAACGCCTACCCGTGGAGCCGCTGACCGCGCCTGCCAACGAGCTGCTGAGCCAGCTAGGGGAGCACGGCGGCAGCGGAGAAGAGAAGGCCATCACGCTCTATCGGCCCATTCAAAGCCAACTGCGCCTGATTGCCGAGCAGCTTGGCCCCTTGAGCGATGCCGCCCATCGTTTGACCGATTCGAACGCAGAGTCGCTGCACGCGCTCGATACGGCCACGTGACCCTTGGCCACGCCTCGATGCCACCTCACTACACCGCCATTACACCTGCCCGTAGCGGCCCGCCGCCTCGCCCAGCCAGCGGCGCACCAGCACGGTAGTGACCTCGGTGTTGCCCTGGAGCGCCTGAGCCAGGGCGGTGACCCGCTCTAGCTGGTCGGCATCGCGCTCTAGATCGGCGATTTTCATCTGGGCGAGGCCGGTTTGGCGAGTCCCTAATACCTCGCCAGGGCCGCGGATTTCCAAGTCTTTTTCAGCAATACGGAAGCCGTCGGTGGTTTCCCGCATCACGCCGAGCCGTTCCCGAGAGCTTTTGGAGAGCGGCGGGTGGTAAAGCAGCACGCAGAAGCTTTCGGTGCTGCCGCGTCCCACCCGGCCGCGCAGCTGATGAAGCTGGGAAAGCCCCAAACGCTCAGGGTTTTCGATGATCATCAAGCTAGCGTTGGGCACGTCGACTCCCACCTCGATCACCGTGGTCGCCACCAGCAGGTCGAGCTCACCGGCTTTGAAGGCCTCCATCACCTCGGCCTTTTCGGCCGCCTTCATACGCCCATGAATCAGCCCAATGGCCAGTTCCGGCAGCGCCTGGGTGAGTTCATCGCGGGTCACTTCAGCGGCCTGGCACTGCAGCGCCTCCGACTCTTCGATCAGCGTACACACCCAGTACGCTTGGCGACCGTCACGGCAGGCGTTGCGAATACGCTCGACCACCTCGGGGCGGCGCTCGTCCGACACCACCACGGTTTTCACCGGCGTGCGTCCCGGCGGCAGCTCGTCGATCACCGAGACATCCAAGTCCGCATAGGCACTCATGGCAAGGGTGCGGGGAATCGGCGTGGCGGTCATGATCAGCTGATGGGGCGTCAATCCACCGGCTTCGCCTTTTTCACGCAGGGCAAGGCGCTGGTGCACGCCAAAACGGTGCTGCTCATCGATGATCGCCAGCCCCAAACACTGGAAATGCACGTCGTCTTGAAACAGCGCGTGGGTGCCCACCACCATACGCGCTCGGCCGTCGGCAATGGCGGCTTTGGCATCCAGCCGCGCCTTGCCCTTTAGCTTGCCTGCCAACCACGCCACTTCGATGCCCAGCGGCTCGAACCACGCTTTGAAGGCGCGGTAGTGCTGTTCGGCGAGGATCTCCGTGGGCGCCATCATCGCCGCTTGGCAGTTGCCCGCCAGCGCCGAGAGCGCCGCCATAGCAGCCACCACCGTCTTGCCCGACCCTACATCCCCCTGCACTAGGCGCAGCATGGGCGCGGGGCGGGCCAGGTCGAGGGCTATTTCTTCCAGCACCCGACGCTGGGCACCGGTGAGCGCAAACGGTAGCTGCGCCAGAAAGCGCGTTTGCAGGCTGCGCCCCGACGGTAGCTCCGGTGCGCCGTCGGCCTGGATACGCAGGCGCACTTCCCGCAGGCTCAGTTGATGGGCCAACAGCTCTTCCAACGCTAGGCGTCGCGTGGCGGGGTGGTGGCCATGGGCCAGCTGCTCCAAATCCACGTCCGGCGGCGGCTGGTGCAGTAACTGCAAGCTAGCGTGCAGCCCCGGCAGTTGGAAGCGCTGACGCAGGGCATCGGGAATCACATCGGGCAGCGCTTCGGGCGCCTGCTCTAACAGGCGCAGCGCCTGCTGGGTCAGCGCACGCAGGCGAGTTTGGTGCAGCCCCTCGGTGGTGGGGTAAATCGGCGTGTAGTACTCCTCCACCGGCGTTTCGCTACCGCCGCTAAGACGGTATTCCGGATGATAGATCTCTAGCCCCGTGGCCCCTGCCCGCGCTTCGCCAAACGCCCGAACGGTCACGCCGGGGCGAAGCTGCTGCTGTTGCGCAGACGAGAAGTGGAAAAAGCGCAGGCTCAAAATGCCGCTACCGTCGCGCAGACGAATCAGCAGGCTGCGCCGTCGCCCTTTGACGATATCGTTGGCGGTGACTTCCCCCTCGACCACCGCTTCATGGCCTGCCCGCAGCAGGCCAATGGGGGTGAGTCGCGTGCGATCCTGGTAGCGTAGCGGCAAGTGAAACAGCAGATCACTCACGCGTTCCACGCCTAGGCGGGCCAGCTTGATGGCCAGCGCCTCGCCTACGCCCTTGAGCGCCGTCACCGGTGCGGACAGCTCACTCATGGGGCTTGCTTCACCTTATGCACCGGCTGCTGGCACTGGCTGATCGCGTTGGCCAATGCATCGATGGCCTTCGGGCGCGGAAAGCTGGCACGCCAGGCAATGGCCACCGTGCGCGAGGGTGCCGGTTCCACGAAGGGGCGGCTAACCAGCATGGCGTTCTCGTACTGGTCGGTGCCGAGCGCCGACTGCGGCAGCACGGTAATGCCGAGTTTGGACGCCACCATATGGCGAATCGTCTCGAGTGAGCCGCCTTCGGCAATCAGGGTATTGTTGGGACTGTTGAGCTTTTGCGTAATCGCCGGGCAAGCTTCGAGGATTTGGTCGCGGAAGCAGTGGCCTTCGCCCAGCAGCAGCAGCCGCTCTTCCAATAGATCCTCTTTATGGATCGCCTCGCGCTCGACCCACGGGTGGCTGGCAGGCATCAACACCTCGAAATGCTCGTCGTAGATCGGCTTGGTGACCACGTCGGTTTCGGTAAACGGTAGGGCCACGATGATCACGTCCAGCTCGCCGCTACGCAGCTTGGCGCGCAGCGTGCCGGTCATGCCCTCTTCGATATACAGCGGCATTTGCGGGGCAGCGCTGGCCAGTGCTGGTACCAAATGGGGGAATAGGTAAGGTCCAATGGTATAAATCGCGCCGATGCGCAGCGGGTTAGCGAGCTGGTCTTTGCCCGCGCTGGCCAGCTCGTAGATCAAACCGCTCTGTTCCAATACGCGCTGGGCCTGGGCAACGATCTTTTCGCCCAAGGGCGTGACTTGCACGGTGGATTTAGAGCGTTCGAACAGCGGAATGTCCAGCTCGTCTTCGAGTTTTTTCACGGCGACCGAGAGCGTCGGCTGGGAAACATGGCAGCGCTCGGCGGCGCGGCCAAAATGGCGCTCTTGGGCAAGGGTTACGATGTAGCGAAGTTCTGTTAAAGTCATAGCAATGCCAGTGGCATCCTCTCGTTGCAGCTCGAGTCATCGTGTTAGCGAGACGGAAAAGGACAGACAAGCCCTATTGAAGATGGCACATCTCATAGGGACTTTGTATCTGATAGGGAATATTTATCAAGAGGGGTGAGCAAGGTGAAACTAACGGTACTGATTATCGGCTGTGGAGACATCGGCGTCACGCTTGGACAAGAGCTGCTAAACGATGGGCATCGCGTGATAGGTGTGCGCCGCCAAGCCAACGCATTAGAGCATACCGGCATCGAGCCGCTATCCCTCGATCTCAACGACCTGGAAGGAGCCGACGCCAGCGCCCTGCCCCAAGCCGACTACGTGATTTACACCGTCAGTGCAGACCGCTTCGAAGAGAGTGCTTACCAAAGCGCCTATCCAGACGGTCTCAAGCGTGTGCTCAGCGTACTGGAGCAGCACGACACACCGCCACGGCGCATCTTCTTCGTCTCCTCTACCAGTGTCTATGGTCAGCAAGAGGGCGAGGTGGTCAACGAGGAGAGCCCCACGGAATCCACTAGTTTCTCCGGCACCCTGATGTGCGAGGCCGAACAGGCGCTGCTCAATCACCCGCTGCCCGGCACCGTGGTGCGCTTCTCCGGTATTTATGGCCCAGGGCGTGATCGTTTGATTCACCAAGTGGCCGAAGGCCGACTGGCCGCCGTCACGCCGGTGATCTACTCCAACCGCATCCATCGGGACGACTGCACCGGCATTCTGGCGCACCTGATCCGCTGCCAGGAGAGCGGCACACCGCTGGCCGACCTTTATCTCGGTAGCGACTGCGAACCGGTGACCATGCACAACGTGATGGCGTGGTTGGCCAAACAGTTGAAGGTGGAGTCCACCGACACCATGCAGTCGCCGCTGCGCCGTCGTGCCAGCAAGCGTTGCGACAACCGCCGTATTCTCGAAACTGGCTACACCTTCCGCTATCCGACCTACAAAGAGGGCTATGCCCAGGTGTTGAAAGAGGGCGGTTTTTTAGAGTTGCAAAAAGCCTAGCGCTCCAGCCGCGAGTCGATTGGAACGCTAGAAAACGCAAAGAGCGAGCCTCATAGGCTCGCTCTTTTTGTATGCGTCGGTGTCACGCCGTTTAGTCGCCGATCACCATCACGGCTTCGGCTTCTACTTGGCTGCCTTTGGGCAGCGCCTTCACGCCGACCGCCGCACGCGCCGGGAACGGCGTGGAAAAGAACTCTTCCATCACCTTGTTGACGATCGCAAAGTTGTCCAGATCGACCAAATAGAGGTTGAGCTTGACGATATCGCCCAGCGACCCAGCGGCTTCTTCACACACGGCCTGCAGGTTGGTAAAGACCTGACGCGCCTGAGCTTCGAAATCGTCCGAGACGATTTCCATGGTGTCTGGGTCGAGCGGAATCTGGCCCGACAGATACACCGTGTTGCCTGCTTTGATGGCCTGGGAATAAGGGCCGATGGCGGCAGGGGCCTTTTCTGTGTTGATAACCGCTTTGTTGCTCATGGGGTGTCCTTCTCCTGTAAAAATGAAACGTTGCTTATTATCGCCATGGCTGACGCCGCCAGCTTGAAACGCCAGCCGTCGACGCATGGGTGTTTAGTTAGCGGTACGGGTAATTTTGCCAACGTTGGGCAGGTTACGGATGCGTTTAATGATGCGGGCGAGGTGGACACGCCCTTTGACCGACAGCGTGAGATTGACGGTGGAGAGGCGCGCGTCGCGCTCTTCGATACCAATGCGCTCGATATTGGCATCGGCATCGGTCACCAGTCCCGCCAGCTCGGCCACTAAGCCACGGCGGCTTTCGATTTCGATACGCAGTGCCACCGGGAAGTCTTCGTCGATGTGTTCCGACCACTCCAGCGCAAACAGCTTTTCGGGATCGTTTTTACGCTCGGCGAGATTTTTACACTCGCTGCGGTGTACCACCAGCCCTTTACCGACCGAGAGATGTCCTACCACCGGGTCGCCGGGCAAGGGGTGGCAACAACGGGCAAAGTTGATCACCATGCCTTCGCTGCCGCTGATGACCACGGCCTTGTCGTTGCTGTCAGACAGTGTCTTATCGAAGCTGTCGCCATGGGCGACATCCACCAAGCGACGCGCGACCACGTGCGCCATGCGGTTGCCTAACCCCAACGACTCGAGCAAGGCATCCAGCGACGGTGCGTCCAGCTGCTCGAGCGCCTGCTCGAAGATACTTTCGTCGAGCTCTTCCAGGCTCGTTTCGAACGGTGCCAGCGCCTTGTTGAGCAGTCGACGGCCCAGCATCACCGCCTCCGCCTGCTGCTGATGCTTCAACGCATGGCGAATGGCGGAGCGCGCCTTGGCCGTGGTGACGAAATTCAGCCACGCCAGATTGGGACGCGCGCCGGGGGCAGTAATGATCTCCAGCGTCTGGCCGCTTTCCAGCCGCGTGGAGAGCGGCGCGAGGTGACGGTCGATCCGGCAGGCGATGCAGTTATTGCCGATATCGGTGTGTACGCTGTAGGCGAAGTCGATCACCGTGGCGCCCTGGGGCAGCTCCATGATGTCGCCTTTCGGGGTGAACACGTAGATATCGTCGGGGAACAGGTCGTTCTTGACGTGCTCGATGAACTCCAGCGAATCCCCCGCGTGGCGCTGCATCTCCAAAAGCCCCTTCACCCAGGCGCGGGCGCGAGCGTGGCTACCTTCGGCAATCGGGTGCGCGGTCTGGCCGGCTTTATAGAGCCAGTGGGCAGCGATCCCGTTATTGGCCATGGCTTCCATCTCTCGGGTGCGGATCTGCACTTCGATGGGCATGCCCCGCTGGCCAAACAGCGTAGTGTGCAGGCTTTGATAGCCGTTCGCTTTGGGAATCGCAATGTAGTCTTTGAACCGCCCCGGCACCGGCTTATAAAGGTTGTGCACGACGCCTAGGATTCGATAGCAGCTCGCCACGTCTTCGGTGATGATCCGAAAACCGAAGACATCCATGATCTCGATGAAGGGCTTACGCTGATCGCGCATCTTCTTGTAGATCGAGAGCAGGTGCTTTTGGCGACCAATCACCGTGCCTTTCAGGCCTTCATCGTCGAGGCTCTGCTGCAGAGATGACTGAATTTCCCGCATGGCGCTGCGACGATTGCCCCGCGCACTGGCCACGGCGCGCTTGATACGCTCGGCGCGCATGGGGTGAATCGCCTGGAACGAGAGGTCTTCCAGCTCGACACGAATGGTATTGATACCCAACCGACCCGCAATACGCGCATAGATTTCCAGGGTTTCCCGGGCGATGCGGCGCTTTTTGTCAGGGCGTAACGCGCCCAAGGTGCGCATGTTGTGCAGTCGGTCGGCCAGCTTGACGATGATGACGCGAATATCCCGCGACATCGCCAGCACCATCTTCTGGAAGTTTTCCGCCTGAGCAACGGCTTTGTCTTCGAAGGTGATCTGGGTAAGCTTGGAAACACCGTCGACGAGCTCGGCTACCGGCTTGCCGAACTGGGCCGCCAGGGCTTTTTTGGACACGCCGGTGTCTTCGATCACGTCGTGCAGCATGGCGGCCATCAGGCTTTGATGGTCCATGTGCATGTTGGCGAGAATATTGGCGACCGCCAGCGGATGGGTGACGTAAGGTTCACCCGAGCGGCGGCGCTGGCCATCGTGGGCCTGCTCGGCGTAGTAGAAGGCGCGCTTGACCTGCTGGATCTCGTCCGGGGGTAAGTAGCCGCCGAGTCGATCGGCCAGGTCATCGATGGTGAACATGTACCGCGCCTCTAATCGCTGCCTGCTTAATCGTCGATTTGAGTGCTAGGCGTCATGGCGGGACGCGCGCGCACCGGCGCTTCGACCGGCTCGTCCAGAACGCTGTGATCCACCAGGCCTGCGGCGATTTCGCGCAGCGCCATGACGGTGGGCTTATCGTTTTCCCAGGGCAGTTGAGCATCGCGGGAGCCGCGGGCCAGCTGGCGAGCACGCTGGGTGGAAATCATCACCAGTTTGAAGCGGTTTTCTACATTTTCCAGACAATCTTCAACGGTTACGCGAGCCATGGGGCCTTCCTGTAATGACGACGCCGGGCCGGCGTTGTTGAACAACGTCGCCGACCCAGCGAAAAGAGTGGTGATAGGACCTGATAGATTACTCGACGCTAGGCGCCTGTGACAAGAGTGCATCGAGCAGCGGCGCGTGGCGTTCCTGCATGGTGGCGCGCGTCAAGCGGCGGCTGATCACCAGCGATTGGAGTTCCTGAAGCGCCGTGGTGAAGTCGTCGTTGATGACCAGGTAGTCGTACTCGTCGTAGTGGGACATCTCACTGACTGCATCGCGCATGCGTCGGGCAATCACCGCGTGTTCGTCGGTGCCACGGCTGGAGAGACGTCGCTCCAGCTCGCTACGCGATGGCGGTAGGATGAAGATCGACACGGCAGAAGGCATCTGCTCGCGTACCTGCTGCGCGCCCTGCCAATCGATCTCTAGGATGACGTCTTGCCCCGCGTCTAGCAAGGTTTGGACCGACTGACGCGAAGTGCCATAGTAATTGTCGAAGACCTTGGCATACTCGAAGAAGTCGCCGCGGTCGATCATCGCTTCGAAGTCAGGCACTTGGGTAAAGTGGTAATTGACGCCATTGACCTCACCTTCGCGTTTGGCACGCGTGGTATGCGACACCGACACCTGAATACCGTCCAGGCTTTCGATCAGCTCACGAACGAGGCTGGTTTTACCCGCGCCCGACGGGGCAGAAACAATAAACAGCGTACCCTGGGACATGAAGCGCTTCCCTAGTTAGTCAAAATGGTCGTTCGTCATCACGCAGGCTGGCCACTGCCGACGTCATAGGGTGCGCAGTATCGCACACCCATGGCAGGGACTGTAGCGTTTCCAAACAGCCGCAAGGAGGTCAGCATGCGCAGCACATTGTTCATTTTATGCTTGATTGCGCTGGGAGTGGCGCTGCAAAAAGGGATGATCGAGATTCCCCGGCACTGGGCTCCCTGGGCGCAGTTACACGTCGATGACCCTATCACGCCCATTACCCAACTGAAGCTCAAGCGCTTGAACGACGACCGCACCGCCTGCCTCGCAGCGCTCGACACCGTGCCCGAAGGCGAACTGCGCTACACGCCACTGGCCGATTACACCCCTACCGCCAGCTGCCCACTCAGCAATACCGTACGCATGCAACGCAGTAGCGTGCGCTTCAACCAGAGTTTCGTGGCCTCCTGCCCGCTAGCGCTGGCGTGGGTGATGTATGAACGCCATGCGTTGCAGCCTGCCGCACAGGCCATCATGGGTAGCCGGGTCGCCCAAGTGAACCATGTGGGTAGTTTTGCCTGCCGCAACGTATATGGCCGTGAGACGGGGCGACGTAGCGAGCACGCGACCGCCGAAGCGCTGGATGTGGTGGGGTTTCAGTTCGAGAACGGCCAGCGAATATCGCTCATTAGCGACTGGGACGATACGGGTAACGCGGGAGCGTTTTTGCGAGCCGCGCGGGATGGCGCGTGTGAGACGTTCGGCAATGTACTTGGTCCTGAGTACAACGCCGCGCATGCCGACCACTTTCATCTAGGCATGCGCGGTTTTAGCCTATGCCGCTAGGCAGGTGAGTTATTCGAGGTTGATATCCTCTTCATCGGTGGCTGCCCCCGTGGCGGCACCCACACCACCACCAATGACAGCCCCTTGTGTGACGCTACCACCGGTCACGGCAGCGGCCCCTGCACCAACCGCCGCCCCGACACCGGCACCGCTGGTTGCCCGCTCACCGGTCGTGGAACCACAGCCCGCCAGCCCGATGGTCAGTGCAGCAATGGCGCTCAACGTGACAAGACGCGAAGTATTCACTGAAGTATGCATAGGTCACCTCCTTATGGATTGCACCTTTACACCCTAGGAACGATACGCGCTTTTTGCCACTTTAAATGACATCAGCATTTATTTAGCCATACCTTATTTACAACCATGAGCAACCGTTGGTTGCGCTGACCCCGTGCGCTTCTCCAGCCAGCGCCCCCAAGCAAAAATCACCAGGCCACACAGCGCAAGCCCCGACCCGACCAGTCCCGTGCTCGACCAGCTAAACCCAGCGCTAATCGCCAAGCCCGCCAGCCACGCGCCCAGCGCATTGGCACCGTTGAATGCCGCGTGGTTCATGGAGGCCGCCATGGTTTGGGCATCTTCGGCCACGTCCATCAGCCGCGTTTGCAACGACGGGGCCAGCGCCATGCTGGTGCCCACCAACCCCACGAACAGCAGTCCCGACCACACCTGGTTGGCAGCAAAGTAGAACAGCCCCTGCACCACAGCGCACCACACCAAAATGGTAGGAATGGCCCGCATCAGGTTTTTATCCGCCATGCGCCCGCCCACCAAGTTACCGGCGATGGAGCCCAGGCCAAAGATGACCAACACCAAAGGTCCCAGCGCTTCGCTCATGCCCGCCTGCTGGGTCAGCGTCGGCATGACATAACTGAAGATCGAAAACATACCGCCGCAGCCGATACAGGCAATCGCAATGGTCACCAGCACGCGCTGTTTGACCAGTGCGGAAAGCTCTCGCAACGGGCTGGCGTGAGCATCGACAGGCTGCACAGGCACAAACAGGCGAATCAACAGCGCCGTGAGCAGCGCAATGCCGCCGACCGCCGCAAAGGCGATCTGCCAGCCCAACAGGTTACCCGCCCAGGTGCCCAACGGCGCACCGATTAGAATGGCCACCGTCAGCCCCATCATGACGCGGGCAATGGCCCGCGCCCGTTGATCGACCGGCACCGCGCCGGCGGCCACTAGCGCCGCCACACCAAAATACGCCCCATGGGGCAACCCTGCTAAAAAGCGCAGCCCGACGAACGACCAAAATCCCGGGGCCATAGCGCTGGCAATGTTGCCCAAAGCAAATACCAACATCAGTGCGATCAGCAGGGCTCGTTTAGGCACCCGCGCGGCCAGTGTCGAGATTAGCGGCGCCCCCACCACGACCCCCAGCGCATAACTGCTGATGGAGTAGCCTACTTGCGGCACGCTCACGGCTAGGTCTTCCGCCACGCGGTTCATCAACCCCATGATGACGAATTCGCTGGTGCCGATGCCGAACCCGCCCAGCGCCAGCACGAACTCCGCCCATCGCGGATGCCGCGCCAGCTCCGTTGATGATGCTTGCATACCTCTCTCCCCAGGCGCTGTGTAAAGCGCCTGTTCACTGAAACGATCCTGGTTAACCGCAAATGATGGCAGGATTAGACGAAAGTATAAATATACGACGCTAAAAAAGTTAGCATGCAAAGGGCAAGGCATTCTGCACTTTCGCGTCATCATCAAAGTAGCAACTGCTAGGATGTTACGATGCTCTATTGATCAAGAGAGGTGGCCATGACTCCCTGTGCCCTCGAGCGCGCCATGCAGGCCTTGACCAGCGCCGATCCCGACATTGCCCGCGCTTACCCCTTGGTCGGCGCGCCCAACCCGCGCCAGCGCGACCCGGGGTTTGCCACCTTCTTTTCGACCATCGTCAGCCAGCAGATCTCCACCGAGGCCGCTCGGGCGATCATGGGCCGGGTGAATACGCTGCTGCCCGAACTGCATGCCAAGGCGGTGATGGACGTAGAAGGCCAAGCACTGCGCGATGCAGGGCTATCGTGGCGTAAGATCGAGTACGCCAAAGGACTGGCAGAGGCGGAGCTTGCGGGTACGTTTAGCGCCGATGGTTTGGCGCATCTCAGCGATGACGAGGCCATTGCCGCGATTACCCAACTGCGTGGGTTTGGCCGCTGGAGCGCGGAGATCTACCTGATGTTCTCGCTCCAGCGCCCCGACATTTTCCCCGCCGACGATCTTGCGTTACGTGTCGCGCTGGGCCGGTTGAAGGGCCTGGAAGAGAAACCTACGCCGAAGCAGGCCCGACAGTTGGTAGCGCACTGGTCGCCCTGGCGCAGCGTAGGGTCGCTGTTTTTATGGCACTACTACCGCGGCGAGCCGGTGTAGAAGCAGCGCTTATCGACTTGGCCCTGCGCGTATGGCGTCATCGTCAGCGCCCTCCTCGTAGCCTTGGCTATCCACCGAGACGCGCCCTCGTCGCACGCGAAGAACGTCCGCCATGATCGCCAGGGCGATTTCCGCCGGGGTTTTGCTGCCCAAATCGAGGCCGATGGGCATGTGGATACGCTCGATCTCTGCCTCGCTCAGCCCGCCGGTTCGGCGCAGGCGCGCGGCCCTGGCTCGGGAGGTTTGTCGAGAGCCCATGACGCCAATGTAGCTCGCCGGGGTTTTGACCGCTTCCATCATGGCCAGGTCGTCGATTCGCGGATCGTGGGTCACGGCCACCACGGCGGTCGACGACGTACACATCCCCGGCAGGGCAATGTACTGGGACGGCAATTGGGGAACGAACGTCATCCCCTCGGGCCACTCGACACTGGCCGTGACCTCCTCCCGCGGATCGCATAGCACGACCTGATACCCCAACCGCAGGGCGAAGTGCGCGCACGCTTCGGCCACCGAGGAGTATCCGGCGAGAATGAGTTTGGCCACAGGCCCCACGCGCAGGAGCACGCTCTCCCCATGCGCCTCGTAGCACACACGCGGCCCGCCAGCGCTCGCGGGCGCCAGCGACGCGGCGCCATCGGCCAGGCTGACGCGTCGCAGCAACTCCTGCTCACCGGCCAGCGCCGCGCTGAGCTGTTCGAAATGCTGAACGTTCGCCGACGCCGCCTCGCGTCGCTCGACCAGCACATCGAGTATGCCGCCACAGGGCAGGCGCACCTGGGGATGGCCATCCCCACTCCCGGGGGCGCCATAGCGCACGATCACGGCGGGCATCGTGTACTCACCGGCCATCACCCGTGCGAGGAAATCCTCCTCGACACACCCGCCGGAGAGCGACCCCACGTGGTCACCGCTGGCGTTGGCCACCATGATGGAGCCCGGCTCCCGTGGGGACGAGCCAAAGGTCGACAGGACCGTGCAGTACCAAACCGTGTCGCCGCCCCTGGCCCACTCAAGGGCCTGCGCGACAACTTGGGCATCCAGACTCTGCATGCTCAAGTACTCAGCTGGTCAGCAACGGGCAATTGCCGGATACGCTTGCCCGTCGCCGCATAGATCGCGTTGCACAAGGCAGGAGCGACCGGCGGCAAGCCGGGCTCGCCGACGCCTCCCATGGCATCACCGGGATTGTCGATGAGATGCACCCTCACGACCTTGGGCGCATCCTGCATGCGGGGTATGAGGTACTTGTCGAAATTGCTCTGCTGGGCGACCCCGTCTTCAAAGGTCACTTCGCTCTTCAGCGCAATACCGATTCCCATCACGCACGCTCCTTCGAGCTGCGAGCGGATCCGCTCGGGGTTCGCCTGCGGGCCGCAATCGAAGGCGATGTCCGCCTGATGGATGATCACGCCGCCCTCGCTGTCGACTTCCACATCGAAGACGATCGCGGTATACGACACGAAGCTATGGTGAAACGCCAGCCCCAATCCACGCCCCTCGGGCATCTCGCGGCCCCAGCCCGCTTGCTCGGTGGCGCGCTCGATGACCCGGCGCAGGCGCGCGGTATCGATGGGATACAGGTCAGGGTTTTCACCGTAATTCCAGCCGTCCCCCAGGGTCAGGTTATCGGTTTTGCGGTCGGGGCCGAGCAACGCCAGCGCGTACTCTTTGTGGTCGCGGCCAGCGGCCACGGCCATTTCATGGGCAAAGCTCTGGATCGCCCAGGCGTGAGGCAGGTTGTAGACGGCGCGAAACCAGCCGATGCGCACATGGGCGGGGGCAGGCGGGTTTTCCAGGCGCACCGAGGGAATGTCGAACGGCATCGTATTCAGGCCCATCCCCAGCTCGAACGCTTGCTTATGCTCAGGGTCCGGGGCAAACAGCGAGGCAATGCTGGGCGACAGGGTGCGGTGGAGCCAGCCCGTGGCGTTACCGTCGGCGTCGAGACTCGCCTCCAGATGGTCCACGGAGACCGCGTGAAAAAAGGCGTGCTGCACGTCGTCTTCACGGGTCCACTGCAGTTTGACCGGCCGGCCCTCGAACGCCTGGGCCACCCAGGCCGCTTCGCTCACGAAGTCCGGCTTGGACTTACGCCCAAAGCCACCACCCAGCAGCGTTTGATGGACGGTCACGTTCTCTAGCTCAAGCCCCAACACACTGGCCACCCCCTCGCGGGCGGCTCTGGGGTGCTGAACCGGCGCCCACGCTTCGGCTTTGCCGTCTTGGACACGCACGATGGCTACCGGGGGTTCCATGGGGGCCTGCGCCATGTGCGGCATATAGTACGTCGCCGCGACGCGCCGGTGGGCGCTACTCAGCGCGGCGTCCACATCGCCGGACTGACGAACCACCTTACCCGGCGACTGCGCCGCCTGCTCCAGCGCTTGCCGGTAAGCTTCTGAACGATAGTCGGCGTTATCGCCCGCGGCGCCGGTATCCCACTCGATGTTCAGCGCCTTGCGCCCCTCGATGGCCGCCCAGGTATTCGAGGCGATCACCGCAATGCCGCCCAGCGGATTGAATGCCGCGGGCTGTGTCGCCGTGTCGATGCGCATCGTTCGTTGAACACCGGGCACCTTGAGCGTTTCGCTGTCGTCGACGCTTTGGATGGTCGCCCCGTACACCGGTGGGCGAGCCACCACGGCGTAGAGCATGTCGTCCAGCGCCACGTCGGCGCCGAAGATCGCTTTACCGCTGACAATATCCTCGCCATCCGATGCCTTGGGCGACGACGACGTCAACTCACCGTTGACCCAGCCGCTCTCCTTGCCGACGAAGCGCAGCTCACTATCGGACTTCAACACCAGATCATTTCTGCTCGGCACGTCCAATTCACGCGCCGCCTCGGCGAGCTCGCCAAAGCCCAGCTCCCGCCCGGTGGCCGGATGGGTCATCTTGTGCAAGTCGGCGTGGACTTCCCAGACCGGCACTTCCCACCGCTGGGCAGCGGCCTGCTGTAGCATGAGTCGTGCCGCAGCCGCAGCGCGGCGAATCGGATCGTACCAGTGGCGCATGCTGCGGGAACCGTCGGTATTTTGGTTACCGTACTTCTCTTGGTCGGCGGGTGCTTGCTGCACGCGCACCTGCTCCCACTGCGCGCCCAGCTCATCGGCCGCCACCATCGCGAGACTGGTGCGAATCCCCTGGCCCATCTCGGCACGATTGTTGATGAACGTCACCAGGCCATCGGTATCGATCTGGATGAACACGTTGGGATCGTCCACCCAGCCACCCGGCATGGCGCCCGCCCCAAACTGCGCCTGTTGATTGGCCATGCTCATGTCCCAGCGAGCCGCCAGCAGCAGCGCCGACATACCGGCGATGCCTTTCAACACGCCCCGACGGCTGACGTTGGCCAGCAGCAATGCATTGCGAGAATCGCTCATGAGTTGGCCTCCTCACCGGCGGCGCGCTCCACCGCCGCCAAAATGCGGTTGTAGGTGCCACAGCGACACAGGTTGCCTGACATGGCGTCGATGATCTCCTGGGATTGCGGCGTCGGGTTGTGCTTGAGCAACCCCGTCGCGTTCATGATCTGGCCACCCTGGCAGTAGCCGCACTGGGCGACCCCTAGGTCCAGCCACGCCTGCTGCACTTTTTGGCCAACGGGGTCGTCCGCCATGGCTTCGATGGTGGTGACTTCACCGGTGACGGCAGAGACCGGCATCACGCAGGAGCGCGTCGCCACCCCATCGATATGCACGGTGCACGCACCGCACTGGGCAATGCCACAGCCAAATTTGGTGCCCTTCATACCCACGACATCGCGAATCGCCCAAAGTAGGGGCATCGTGTCGGGGATATCGAGTGAATGCGACTGCCCATTGATGGTCAGGTTGATCATTGGTCTCTCCCAGTCCCGGTTATTGTCATTCGTTCACGGCGTTGCAAAGTCACTATCTTGAGTCTAGCCAGCGAACAAAAATTAACCATTTCGCGCCATGATAGGGAACGAAGAACGGCGAGATTCCGACGAATCATCAAATAAATCGGACGAATAGGCATGAAAACGGCGCGCGACGCTGGGTCCGCGCACCGCTCATTCTGCCGCCATGCGGCGTCTTACGCGTCCAGCCCGCCAAATTGGCCGTTCTGGTAATCCTCCACCGCCTGGACGATCTCGTCGCGGGTGGTCATCACGAAGGGGCCGTGGGAGTAGACCGGCTCATCGATCGCGTCGCCATGGCCAAACAGCAGGCGCGCGTCGCTGGCGGCCTCGATGGTGAGGTGGTCACCGTCGCGGTCGACTTCGATCAAATGGTGCGCTTTGACAGGCTCGCCACCCACCGTCACGTCGCCACTCACCACGTATAGAAACACCTGCCGCCCAGGGGCGACGGGAAGCTGCTCACGCGTACCCGCAGGCAGGGCGAGTGTGGACATGAATACGCCGGTCAGCGACTCGATAGGGCCTGACTGCCCTTGCCACTCCCCGGCGATCAGGTTGAGCGTACCGCCGCCTGCCAGCGGAACGGCGGGAATGCCGTCTTCTTGAAGGCCCACATAGCGCGGCGCGCTCATCTTCAGCCGTGACGGCAGATTGACCCACAGCTGCAGGATTTCCAGCGGCCCGCCCTCGCGCAGAAACTCCTCCGGCGAAATTTCCGCATGCACGATACCGCTGCCTGCCGTCATCCACTGCACGCCGCCTGCGTGAATCACGCTCTGGTGCTTGGCGCTATCCGCGTGGGCCAGCGAGCCTTCCAAAATGAAGGTGACCGTCTCGAACCCGCGGTGCGGATGCGGCCCGAACGGCAGCCCCTGGTTATTGGGCGGGTACACCTGGGGGCCGTGGTGGTTCAAAAACAGAAACGGATCGAGCTGATCCAGCCCCGGCCCCGGCAGCGGCCGACGGGTGACCAAATCGCCGATGTCGTCCCGACGAGCCGCATGCTGAGCGACCACGCGGCGAACGGATGGGGTATTGGCTGATGACATAACGTCCTCCTTATCGATACGCCCAGCGTAAAACCTCAGTTGATGGATGAGGAGCGAATAATTTACCCCGGTTCATTGAAGGAAATGCACAGAAACCGCTAGCGGCTGGGAACGTTCAGCCGCCCCACCACCGTAAAACCCTCCTCTTGGGGGCGCACGACCACCATTTCTCCAGAGCTGACGCCGCCGCCGGTCAGCGCCGTGATATTCACCTGATGCGTGACCAGCAACAGATTCCCCGGCCCCTGCCACCCCGCCATACGTTCACGAGCCGCTTGGGTAATGGCCACCTGATCCCCACGCCCGCGAAAGAACGAATTCAGCCACGGCGCAGACATGACAGGCCCCACCGCCATCAGCTCAGCGGTGTCCAGCGCTCGGCACCACTGGGAGCTGTACACTGCATCGATCGCCACGCCCTGCTCCCGTAACGCCTGCCCCGCTGCCACGGCATGGGCGCGACCTTCGCTGGAGAGGTTGCGCTGGGTCTCGCACGCCTCCAATACGAACCCCGGCGGGTCGCCAATGCCGGGCGCCAGCGAATGGCGCATGAGAATGACCAAACCGCCCTCTTGGAGGGCTTGCCAGGTGGCGGTGTTGGCCTGAGCAGTGAGGGGTACAAGGCAAATCAGGCCCGAGAGCATGTACAGGATAAGAATGCGGAGCGGGGACATTGGCAAACCCTCTGATGAGAACGAACTCCCCCTCTTTTATCAAAATTTCGTGACGACGGTGACTCCCACGCCTTCGAACTTATCCATATCGATCAACGCCTGCACCGACTCCTCCAACGTAATGCGGCGGCCAATCAGCCGTTCGGGTGCCAGTTTGCCCGACTGGATCATCGCCAGCATGGCACCGTAGCGATGCGCCTGCATGCCGTGGCTGCCCAGAATTTCCAGCTCGTTGGCAATCACCTTGCTCATGGGGATGGCAGGCGTGCTGTAATCTGCCAGCATCAACCCTACCTGGACATGCTTGCCGCGCTTGCGCAAATTGCTAATAGAGTTGAAGCAGGTGGTGGGGTGGCCCAGCGCATCCAGCGAGACGTGCGCGCCCCCTTGGGTGATCTCGACCACCGCTTCCACCACGTCGGCCACTTGATTGGCATTCACCGTAGCCACCGCCCCTAGCTGGCGCGCCAGGGCCAGCGCCTGCTCGGAAATATCCACCGCCACCACGTTGGCACCGGCTGCGCTGGCGATCATGATCGCCGACAGCCCCACGCCACCACAGCCGTGCACGGCCACCCACTGCCCGGCGGACACGCGGCCCTGGTCTATCACCGCACGAAAAGAGGTCACGAACCGGCAGCCCAGGCTGGCGGCGGTATCGAACGTCAGGGTGTCCGGCAGGGCGACCAGGTTTACGTCGGCGTAGTGAATGCTCACATTCTCGGCAAACGAGCCCCAGTGGGTAAAGCCCGGCTGAAACTGGTGATCGCACACCTGATGGTGACCCGCGTTGCACTCCGGGCAGGTGCCACAGCCGCCCACGAACGGCACGGTCACCCGATCCCCGACCCGCCACTTCGTCACGTCTTTGCCTACCGCTTCCACCACGCCGGACAGCTCATGGCCCGGCACATGGGGAAGCTGGATATCCGGGTCGTGGCCCATCCAACCGTGCCAATCGCTGCGGCATACGCCGTTGGCCATGACTTTGACCACGACGCCGTGGGGCTCGGGAGTCGGATCCGGCACCTGCTGAATAGTGGGCGGGGTAGAGAACTGCTCGAATACGACGGCTTTCATGGGCCACTCCTCAATATCTAGGCGGATGATTCGCTAAAGTGACTATAGCGAGCCTGACCTGAAATGAGCTTTCCATATCATGGACAACACTAACCAATGTGAAGCATTCTTTCTTTTTATAATGTGTATAAGAAAGGGACTTGCAATATGAGCTCACTGGATAAAAAAGACGCCAAATTAGCAGAATTACTTCAGTCAGACGGAAGGATGCCCAATGCGCGACTGGCTGAACAGCTGCATCTGAGCGAAGCCACCTGCTGGCGACGGCACAAACGCCTGGAAGAACTGGGGGTAATCGAAGGCTACCAAGCCATCTTCAATCGACGCAAAGTCGGTGCCAGCGTTCTGGCCTTTGTGCAAATTACCTGCAACCAACACAGCGAAGCCGCGACGGCGGAGTTCGAGCGCATCATCCAATCAAGCTCTCGGGTGCTAAGCTGCCACAACACCACCGGCGAGGCCGACTTCCTGCTACAGGTAGTCGCCAAAGACCTGGACGACTACAGCCACTTCGTCGAAACGGTGCTGCGCCAGCTGCCTGGGGTATCGAGCATCCGCTCCAACCTCTCGCTGAGGGAAATGAAAGCGACCAGTCATTTGCCGGTTGAGGAGTTGTTGGGGCTGTGAGCGAGGCAATGGAGAAGAGCGCTGAAAGAAGGTGTATTCAGCAGCCATAAGATGGATATAACCATGTCCATAAATGGCTAAAATAGCCTAAAATGGATATAGTAGTATCCAGATAAAGAAAGTGAGCTTATGCCCCGTGTTCTGTTGTTAGACGATACCGATGTTCAGCAGGCCTTTGCTGCCCACCTACGCAGGTTGCGTGAGCAGGCCAAGCTATCCCGTGCGGCGCTGGCGCAGCGCAGCAACGTGCCCGCCCCCACCATCAAGAAATTCGAAACGACCGGCCAGATATCCTTTCGCCAACTGCTGTTGCTCTGGCAAAGCCTGGATGACCTGGCACGGCTCTATGCGCTGACCCAACCCAATACCCTCGCCGCTAAACAGCCCTCCTCCATCGAAGAGGTGCTCAAAGAGGGTCTAGAAGTTTGAGCAGCGGTTGAACGTCAACGAACTAAGCTGATCGCGTTACTCAACCATCTGGCTCAACGCACTCCCGCGCGGTAGCTATCGGGCTCCAGCCAGAGCTGTTCGTGGAGATCGCCTTTCAGGAAAAATAGTTTCGGGCCCTTACGGAAGTTGAACAGGCGGAACAAATGATAGTGTTCAGAATGGGTGCGCGAACAGTTTAGCTCGTTAGGTGTGATGAAAAACGCGCACTCCTTGGCAAACGCGGTTGTTTTGACTTCGATCAGCCGGTCACGGCCGTCAGGCTCGAAGGAGCGGATATCGAACCCTAATCCATCGCCCTCAGTCACCGCGACGTGCTCTACCCGCTCAGCCAGCTTATCCAGCCCTGCTTGGAGCAGCCGATGCTGCTCAAACCGCATCACTAGGTGCTCACCTGCAAGCCCTAGCTCACGATTGCGGGTTTCCCGAGCCAGGTAGTCGCGTTTTTGCGGCGGGCGGACCGAATAATCAGCATGAAATTCGCGAACGCCTTGTTGCGGTGGTGTCGTTCTAGGAGGTTCGACAATGATACGTTCATCGACGATGCCAACGGTATCCACCACTGGGAGATCAGCAGCCAAACGTGCTGCTCGATCAACGAGCTCGTTGCCTAGCAACAGCTCCTCGACAACGTCAACTAGGCTTTGTTGATAGTTACTACGAGGCTTGTAGCCATCGACATAGGGGCAGTTAGCATCGCGCAACACTGCACTGATATTACAGTGCTTGAACTCAATGGCACCGGCCGAGCGGCCATCAAGCTGTGCCATCAGTGTTCGGTTAAGTGCACGCTTGTTATAACTTTGCCCGCTCAGTTCCGCTACTAACATCTGCCGGTAGGTAGCAACGGTTGCCTCTACCTCCCTTGCACTCCAAGCTATCGCTCGACTCATGTTCATCACTCAATATTCTGAATCTTAATATTGATTTATAAAAAAATATCTTAAAAATCAATTAAATATTACAAAAAAACATAAAAAAAATAATTTCACTACCCAATATACTACCCATTTGGTCTAGAGAAGCTCCCTCCAAGGTCATAGCTGTAGGGCCCTATGTGATTGCCTGCCAGCTTGGCAAATAACCCGGGGCCCTCGGCCTGCCATTTCCTCATCCCCGTGATCGGCGATTGATGATGTAGCACTTTCCACAAGGCAGGGTGACTGATCAGCTAACAGTATCGCTTGTCGCGTATGCTCCAGATTTTCTGCCTAAAGTTAGCGACGAGTCGTCAGCACGTCGCTAATACGGCTGTTGAGGTACTCCACCATGCAATTCATTTGCAACCTAACAGACTTGATCAGTCGGTGATTGATGCAGTGGGCTAGACTCTCCTGATCGCAGGGGCTCTCATCTTAACGAATCTAAAGATAGACTCAAAAGAAATATCATAGCATGGATCTGAGAGCTTCCCTGATGGCTAAGGTGTTCTTAATTTTTTGAATCCAGTCCTTGCTATTAGCAGCTCGCCCCACTGAGTGGTGTAACGCGGCGTTCGTCGCTCGCTTCGCAGTGACCATGCGTTGTTAGAGCGCGCCAAGCCAATTTGCACAGCACCTCTGCCTAGCTCACGGTTAAGCATGTCCATAGTGTTCATCAGTCGTTCGCTACGTTTGTCTTCTTCATCAGTCTGAAGGGTTTCAGTGAGGGTGAGCTGTCGGTTAGCTTTAGGCGATAGATCAAGCAGCATGAGACCCACTTTGTGAAAGGCGTACCCTTTTCGCCAGAGACGACGCAAACCCTGTACCGCAGCGGCGATGATCTCACGACTATCATCAGTGGGCCGATCCAGAGAAATGACCATTCGTTGACGATATTGGGGTAAATCTGTCCGAAACGAGTTTGTGCGGATAAACACCATGACGGCGCTGGTGACGCTTTGCTGCTTACGAAGTTTTTCGCCCGCCCTGGCAGCATGATGCCGTAGCGCCTCCCTTAACTGATGGGGATCGTTGGTAAGCCGCCCAAACGAACGAGACACCATGATCTGTTGTTTAGGCTGGCTCATGTCATCTAGCTGAATGGAGGGTTGCCCCCGCAACTCCCAGACAATGCGCTCCTGCACCACACTAAATTGCCGACGGATATGTTTCGGGTCTGCCTCTCGCAGGTCCCAGGCAGTCTCAATGCCCATGACGCGTAATCGCTCGCTGGTGCGGCGTGCAATGCCCCATAGTTCGGTGACAGGCAACTGCTTCAACAACGCTTTAGTAGGCGCGCCTTCTGCAAGCAACGTGCATACACCTTGGTCTCTATATGCAGGGTGTTTTTTAGCGGCATGATTGGCGACCTTGGCCAACACCCGAGTCGGCGCAAAACCCACTGACACAGGTATACCTGTCCACTGCTTCACCGTATCCCGCAGAGCTTGGCCTCGTTGCTCCAGGGTGTCTACCTCAAATCCCTGAAACCCGACAAAGCTTTCGTCGATGGAGTACACCTCTACATGGGGTGAAAACTCCCCCAGCACCTCAGTTACCCGTTGGGACATGTCACCATACAACGCATAGTTGCTGGATAGCAGGACGGCTTGGCGGCGCACTTCCGGCGTTAACAGGTGCATGGCAGCCCCCATTTCAACGCCCAGCGCTTTTAATTCGTTAGAGCGTGCGACGACGCAACCATCGTTATTGGATAGTACCCCTACGGGACGACCTTCCAGTGACGGGTTGAAGACCCGCTCGCAAGAGACATAGAAATTGTTGCAGTCGATCAGGGCCATCATTGCAGCGTTGCCCCTGGAAAGCTGTGAAGCACATGAGTCACTACGCCCCAGACGTGCGCCTCACGACCATCTAAGGGAATGGGCGGGTAAGCAGGATTACTTGCCCGGAGATAGGTTCGCTGCCCTACTCGCTCAAGGCGCTTTACTGTGAGCTCGCCGTCCACGCAGATCACGATAATACGCCCTGGCAAGGCCTCAAGACTGCGATCCACCACCAGCAAATCCCCATGATGAATTCCATCACCAATCATGGAATCTCCTTCAGAACGTACGAAATACGTTGCAGCAGGCCGTTTCACTACATAACGGTGAAGATCTAGATCGGTATCCAAATGGTCATCTGCAGGCGAGGGAAAGCCTGCGCGCACGGCACAGGAATAGAGCGGCAAGGGCTGCGATACCGTAAAAGCGTCCGCTTGTCCCAGCAATGTTACCGGCAAAGTCATGGGCACCTCCATTAAAAAGCTGTATATAAAAACAGTATCTTTAAAGTACTCACTGAACGCAATACCTCATCGGCGTATCCCACCCAATTTCAGATCTATATCACTCCTGTGCATCTACCCCGTGGAATCGTTTTCCTCTGCATAGGAGCTTCAATATGCCCCCACTTTGTAAGCGTTGTGCATCAACGCGCATGCTGAACCTGGAGACTGCCCAACGTGTGAGCGTAGTAGGCAGCACCTTGATCGGCGGTGCTATTGGCGCATGGCGCGCGACGGCCATCACCGGCCCACTGCCATTGGCGTTGACTCGCTTTCCATTGGCAAAACTGCCTGCCGCCATGATGGGTGCCGTGGCCGGAGGTCAAACCGGCTCACGCATGGCCACCTCGCTGTTTGAACAGTGGCTGCCAGTTGGCAGCGGGACACCGTGGTTATGCTTGTCTTGCGGCTGCACCTACCGCGACGCCTACCCGCCTTTAGCACCTAACGCTTAACCTATCGTTGTTCGCCCTGTGTGGGGCGAATGATCCGCTTATTCACTTTCTCGCGCTGGCCTTTGGTCAGCGCTTTTTTTATGTCTGGAGAATGACTCATGGCACATCTCGTTGAACACATGGCTTACGTTGGCGATACCCCTTGGCATGGCCTGGGGCAACAGCTGTCTCGTCATCAACCGTTAGAGGTCTGGCAGCAACAGGCCGGTATGAACTGGCATATCGAAGAAGCGCCGGTGCGCTTTATCGCCGAAGGAGCTAGCCACCTGGGCAGCATTCACTCATTCCCTGAGCAAAAGGTGCTCTACCGCTCAGATACCAAAGCACCGCTGTCGGTGGTGTCGCAGCGCTATAAGGTGGTGCAGCCCGAGGAGATTTTAGAGTTTTACCGTGACCTGACCGAGTACGCCGGGTATGAGCTAGAAACCGCTGGCGTGCTCAAAGGCGGTCGTAAGTTCTGGGCGCTAGCCCGTAGCGGCTTAAGCACGTCACTCAAAGGTCAGGATGAGGTCAATGACTATTTGCTGTTGGCCACTTCCTGCGATGGCACCCTTGCCACCATGGCCACGCCGACCACGGTGCGGGTGGTGTGCAACAACACGTTGCAAATTGCCGTCGATGGTACGTCACAAGCGGTGAAGGTGCCTCACCGTTCAGAGTTTGATCCGCGTGCCGTGAAGCGTCAGCTTGGCATTTCGGTGTCGCAGTGGAATGACTTCATGTATCGCATGAAAGCCCTAGCCGAGCGGAAAATTGATCACCGTGAAGCCCAACACTACTTCCAGGCGGTGATGTGCGGCGTGGAGACGCCGTTAGACGATCCTTCCAAACTGCCCAACTACCGAGCGCTCAACAAGGTACAGAAGCTCTACCAGGGCGAAGGGCGTGGTGCTCACTTGGTGACCGCAAAGGACACGGCCTGGGGCTTGCTCAATGCCGTGACTGAATACGTTTACCATGAAAAGCGCGCTCGCAGTAACGATACCCGTATGGACTCTGCCTGGTTCGGCCAAGGCGCACAGATGAAGCAGGAGGCGCTCAACACGGCGCTGGCACTGATCAGCTAACCATTAACGCGTGATCACCACGTTACCTTCTGATTTACCTCTCTACCTTCACCCCATAAACGCCCAGCCCTTAACCGGCTGGGCATTTTTTTGTTTGGAGGCCTATATGGCAACGCTACACCACGATCTCGACGTGGCCCTTACCCAGCTCACGGAGCGCCTGCTGACCCAAGACCAAACCCAAGCCACCACCTACGTCATGGCGAAAGGCCAGTTTTACCGCGCGGAGCTTAGGCTCGTGCCGGTCTCCCCCGACCAGTTGCCCAGCGATATCTAACCCCCATACCGTTTTTAAGGAGAGCCGTCATGGCGAACAAGACAAACATGGTCACTCAAGAGGCATCATCTCTCCAGGCGGTGCCGCCTACCTCTTCTTCATCGACCACTGACAGTACCGCCATTATCCAAGTGATCGAGCGCGCGGCGCTTAACCCTGACGTCGATATCGACAAAATGGAGCGCCTGCTGCAAATGCAGGAACGGGTAATGGATCGTCAAGCCATGATGGCCTACAGCGCTGCTATGGCAGGGATGCAGACAGAGTTGCCCAGCATTGAAGAGCGTGGCCAAACCAACAACGGTTGCTATGCCACGCTGGAAGACATTGTCGATACCGTACGGCCCATCCTACAAAAGCACGGCTTCGCAGTGAGCTTCCGTATTCAGACACAGGAACGCGGCATTCAAGTGACGGGCGTGCTGATGCACAAGGACGGTCACCGTGAAGAGACCAGCATGCTATTACCTGCGGACATGAGCGGTAACAAAAACGCGGTCCAAGCCTTTGGATCGTCCACCAGCTACGGCAAGCGCTACGTACTGTGCGCCTTGCTCAACATCACCACTCGCGGGCAAGACGATAACGGTCAGACCAGCACACGTGCAGCCGTGAAGAGGGTTACAGCTTTTCAAGCGGGGCAGATTCAGCGTTTGATCAGCCAATGCCCAGCCACAACCCAAGAGTGGTTCAGCGGCAAATACGGCACTGCAGTTCAGGTGCCTCAGGCAGATTTCGACAAGCTCCGTGCATCCCTCACCAAGCGAGCCGTGAAATAGCGGCGCAGCCTGCTCACTCACCGCCTACAGGAGGCGTTATGAAGATACTCACCATGCCACAAGGCTCTCCTGAGTGGCTGGCGGCGCGTCTTGGGCGCGTCACCATGTCAGAACTCAAGGCACTGCTGGTGAACGGCAAAGGCCCCGGTGGGTTGGGTACCGGAGCCATTACCTACATGCACCAGTTGATCGGCGAGCGTATGACCGGCGAGCTGGCCGAGCCGTTTCAAGGCAATGCCCACACCAAGCGGGGCCAGGAGCTAGAGAGCGTCGCCCGCTCGCTGTATCGCGATATGACCGGCGCACCGAAGCCTAAAGAAGTGGGCCTGATCCTTAACCACAACGTAGGCTACTCACCGGATAGCTTGATTGGGACAAACGGCCTGCTGGAGATCAAAACCAAGCTGCCCAAGTTTCAGATCGAGGTACTGCTCAGTGGGGAAATACCCGACGAACACGTGCCCCAATGCCAGGGAGGGCTCTGGGTCAGTGAACGGGAATGGATCGATTTTGTGAGCTACTGGCCGGGTATGCCGCTGTTTGTGAAACGTGCCTACCGAGACGAGGCTCTGATCCGCACGATTGCCGAGCGGGTTGAGGTCTTTCATGAAGAGATGGAGCGACGCATCAGCCAAGTGATGGCAGCGTGACTTACCCACTGAATCACAACACTTACTCACTACTAACGACATAGATGCCGGGGTCACCACCCCGACATCTTTATTTTTTTGGAGGTCATTATGCCCCATAGCAAGCTCAAAGCCGGTGAAGTGGCGGGCACCTACTTAGTCACGTCACCTGTCACGGAAACTGACATCATCGCCATGGCCAAGCGGTTCGCACGCCGCAAGCTCGCCAAAGGCCGCAAGATTACTCAGCCTTCGCAGGCATTTGAGCACCTGCAGCTGTTGCTGCAGGACTATGAGTACGAAGTCTTCAGCGTGTTGTTTCTCGACAGCCAACACCGTGTTATCCGCTTTGAAGAGCTGTTTCGCGGAACCATTGATTCAGCCAGCGTGTACCCACGAGAGGTACTAAAGGCGGCACTCGCCTACAACGCCGCCGCAGTCATCCTCGTTCATAACCACCCCAGCGGTGATCCTGAGCCTAGCGATGCGGATCGGCGTATCACTGAGCGCCTGAAGGAAGCCTTGGAGCTAATGGATATCAAGGTGATTGATCACGTAGTGGTGGCGAGCGAAGGGTGCCAGTCATTTGCGGAGTTGGGGTATTTGTAGTGATACGGGAGGTAAAGCAAGAGCTGCCCAATGTGGTAGCTCTCAAAAAAGCTTCTTTTTTTGGCTGAAACAGATGCTATTGGTATCAAGGCTCTTGAGTATAAAGTGCGTTAATTGTTTAACGATGTATGACAGTCATGAAGCCCCTAGCACTCTAGAGAGCACTAGGGGCTAGTCCGTTAAAGGGCCTTCACTAACTCGCCATAATCTCCGTCCACGCGCAAGACAATGGTCACATCGTTGTCATTGCGGTTACGGAAGAACCAGCCATGATTGCCAGGAGGAACAGAGCGAGAAACCTGAATATTTTGGCGATCATGATTTAGTAACTGGCCGGTTGCTTGCTAGCTTATGCCCATGCAGTTTGGGTAGTAGGGCAATGGTTATTTCCTTCTTGTTAAATTAAGTATTTGTTTTTATTTGTTTTTATTTTTTCTATCTATATTCAAATCCAGGATATTGAGTAGTACCTATGTGTAGGGTCCCTGATGATCAAATGAGCTATAGGAGTTATCCTCTGCTGGCAGCCAGAGAGCTTCTACAGCAATTCATTCGGGAGCAGGTTCATGGACATCAAGCTGCATAAGCAGGCAACCACGACACCGAAGATCCGGGCCGAGATCCAGGCGGCCCCCTCCAGCACCACGGATAGCGAGCTGGCCCGCCAGTATGGCGTCTCCCCGGCGACCATACGGCGCTGGCGGTACCGTGACGATGTCCATGACCGGCCGCACACACGCCACAACCTGTTGGCCACCCTCACGCCCGAGCAAGAGGAGGTGCTGATCGCCGCTCGCGAATTCCTTCGCCTCGGCCTGGATGATCTGCTCGTCGTGGCGCGTGAGTTTCTCAATCCTGGCTTGTCACGTTCTGGTCTGCATCGCATGCTCAAGCGGCGCGAGGTGCCGACGCTGGCAGAGCTGGCTCGACGGGATGCGGGCGATGATGAGAAGCCCCGGCACAAGCCCTTCAAAGACTATGAACCGGGCTACGTGCATATCGACATCAAGCACCTGCCCCAGATGCCCGACGAGGAGCAAAAACGCTACCTGTACGTCGCCATTGATCGCGCCACGCGCTGGGTCCATCTGGAGGTGAGACGTAGCCAGTCCGCGAAGGATGCGCGGGCGTTCATGAAGCGGGTGGCGGAAAAGGCTCCCTTCAAGGTCCAGACGGTACTGACCGACAACGGCAAGTCATTCACCGATCGCTTCACGCGGGCAGGTGAGCGCAAGCCCAGCGGGAACCACCCGTTTGACCAAGAGTGCCAGGCCCAGGATATCGAGCACCGACTGATCAAGCCGGGAAGGCCGCAGACAAACGGTATGGTGGAGCGCTTCAACGGTCGTATCAGCGATGTACTGGCGACTCGGCGCTATACCTCAGGCGAGGATCTGGAGCAGACGCTCAAACGCTACACTTGGCTGTACAATCACCACATCCCCCAGAAGGCGCTGCATCATCAATCGCCGACTGCGGCGATGAAGGAGTGGCAAGCCAAGCGACCTGAGTTATTTACTAAACGAGTGGTCAATCACACGGGACCCGACACCTATGCTAGCCCGGATTTCTCATAGCACCTCAGCAAGTATCTTACCCAAGACGTAATGCTACTAAAAACCTATTGGCACGGTTTAAACTGCCTACTTTTTAACCACTTCCCGTCGTTCAGACACACTTCCC
>NZ_JAKRFL010000036.1:0-11374 GCF_022348105.1 Halomonas sp. MMH1-48 | reverse complement strand
GTTGTCGTTGCTTGTTTATGCAGCTTGATGTCCATGAACCTGTTCCCGGATGAATTGCTGAAGAAGCTCCCTGGCGGCTAGCAAAGGATAACTCCTATAGGCGATTTGATCATCCGGAACATTACAACTAACGCCAAAAGCAGGCTTGATTGATAACAAAAAAGCAAACGTTTCAAACACAGCAGAGGAGAGTGATGATGGCTGAGTGGGTCGTGGAAATGGGCACATTCTTACTGCAAACCACGCTGATCATGGGGGCCGTCGGGCTATTGCTGATCATCGTTATGCGCAGCAAAGAGACTGGCGAACATGGCCTGAAGCTGCATGTCGAGTCGCTCAATGATCAGCGTCGGGCACGCCAGCGCCGTCTGCGTGTGACGACGACCGTCCAAGGGGCGCGTAAAAAGCTCATCAAAGCGTTTCGTCAGGAGGAGAAGGCCAGGCAAAAAGCAGCCAAACAAGGTCATAGTGGCAGTTCATCGCAACAAAACGTTTGGGTCTTGGACTTTCATGGCGATATCAAAGCGTCTCAGGCGGAACGGTTTGCCCAGGAAGTTTCTGCGGTGATCGACGTAGCCAGTGGCGATGATGAAGTCATCGTCAGGCTCGAATCAGCGGGCGGTCTGGTACATGCCTATGGCCTAGCAGCCGCCCAGCTCGATCGGCTCAGAGAAGCGGGTCTGACGACGACGGTGTGCATTGACAAAGTGGCTGCTAGTGGAGGCTATATGATGGCCTGCACGGCCAGTCACATCAAAGCCGCACCATTTGCAGTGATCGGCTCGATTGGCGTAGTGGCGCAAGTGCCGAATATCCACCGCTTGCTCAAACGTAACGATATCGATGTCGAGCTGCTGACTGCCGGTAAATACAAGCGTACGTTGACGGTTCTGGGAGAGAACACCGAAGAGGGGCGCGAGAAGTTCATCGATGATTTGGAAAACACGCACCGTTTGTTCAAAGAGTATGTCTCCCGACATCGTCCAGAGATGGATATCGACACGCTCGCGACAGGCGAAATTTGGTATGGCAGTGAAGCGTTGGAGCAAAAACTGGTGGATAGTATCGGTACCAGTGAGGCTTACCTAGTGGAGCGGATCGCCAACGCACAGGTGTACCGCGTCAAGCTAGAGCCGCCGAAAACACTTAGCCGTAAGGTGGGGTTGGCGGTGTCGGCGGGGGTAGAGCATGCCATTGTGAAGGTGCTAGGCGTGGTCGATGCCGCAGGGTGGCAGCGCCGCTAACATCGGTGGCTGGCGGCGATGGTGCGCTACGCCGCATAGTGTTGCGCCAGGGTGGCGATGATCGCCTTGGCGCTTTCACTGCTCAGAGAGTAGTAAATGGTTTGTGACTCCCTGCGGGTATTGACCAACTGGTCACGACGTAAGATGGCTAGATGCTGTGACAAGGCCGATTGGCTCAACGAGAGCTGCTGATTGATTTGTGTCACTGACAATTCTTTCTCAGCCAGTAGGCACAGAATCTGCAAGCGTTTTTCGTTGGCTAGTGCTTTAAGCAATTGCGTGCCCGCCTCGATGGCGTGACCATTATGTTCCAGAAGTCGTGTAGCGGCGCTCGTAGAAGCAGACATGAAAATCTCCTTGCCTACACTGTTATGACAGCGTTGTTATAGGTTATGTAGCCATCGTCGCGTCGCGAGGATTGGGTTGTTTAATGATCAGTAATTTAGGGGTTTTTGTCCAAATATGGGTTTAACGCTCTATCAATGATAATAGGTCGTGCGTTGTCGACAATACTGGCGTTTGGATGCGTCTTTGGTCGCGTTTACACCCATAGTATGAGGGTGGGTTGGTGAATTACTTTATAAAGTGTCGACAATCCATCTTTGCTTTAAAGATGCTCTTTCATTGACACAATAATCACAAGGTCACCATGAGCCTCTACCAGCGTACCTACCAACACGCCATCGAACATCCAGACATGTTTTGGGCCGAGCAAGCCAAGCGAGTGCCCTGGTACACACCACCTAGCACCATTCTCCATTACGATGAGCAGCAGCATGCGCGCTGGTTTCACGATGGAGAGCTGAATATCTGCTACGCCGCCATCGACTACCATGTCGAGCAAGGTCGCGGCGATCAGCCTGCGCTTTACTGGGACTCCCCGGTCACCAACTCAAAACAAACGCTGAGTTACCAAGCGCTGCGCGATCGAGTGGCGCATGTTGCGGGCGGGCTCGCCAAGCTGGGCGTGAACAAAGATGATCGCGTGATCATCTATATGCCCATGGTGCCCGAAGCGATGATTGCCATGTATGCCTGCGCCCGCTTGGGCGCGGTTCATTCGGTGGTATTTGGTGGTTTTGCCCCCCATGAGCTGGCGGTTCGTAT
Organism: Halomonas sp. MMH1-48; assembly: GCF_022348105.1. NCBI lineage: Bacteria > Pseudomonadati > Pseudomonadota > Gammaproteobacteria > Oceanospirillales > Halomonadaceae > Halomonas > Halomonas sp. MMH1-48. Next base: position 9,023 of record NZ_JAKRFL010000036.1, on the reverse strand, counting down.
CGAAGATGCCGAACCCAAAGTGGTCATCGCTGCCTCCTGCGGTGTCGAAGTCGATAAAGTGCTGCCCTACAAGCCGATCGTCGACAAAGCTATCTCTCTAAGCAGCTTCAAGCCCGATGCTTGTGTGATCTACCAGCGCGATGTGCACCGCGTCGAGCTGCAGCCTGGCGATGTGGATTGGCAGACGCTGGAGGCAGAGGCGCTTTATGTTGAGTGTGTCCCCGTCAAAGCCACCGACCCGCTTTACATACTGTATACCTCTGGCACCACTGGGAAGCCGAAAGGGGTGGTGCGTGACACCGGCGGTTACGCCGTCGCCTTGGCCTACTCCATGGAAGCCATCTATGGGTTGAATCCCGGCGACGTCATGTTCACCGCCTCCGATGTGGGGTGGGTGGTGGGGCACTCCTATATCGTCTATGCACCGCTACTGCGTGGCTGCACGACCATCGTCTACGAAGGCAAGCCCGTTAAGACCCCGGATTCAGGGGCGTTCTGGCGCTTGATTGATGAGTACAAAGTGAAAAGCTTCTTCACGGCGCCCACGGCGTTTCGAGCCATCAAAAAAGAAGACCCCGAAGCCAAGCAGTTAGAGCAGTACGATATCAGTAGCTTGCAGCACTTATACGTGGCAGGCGAGCGTCTAGACCCGCCTACGTTCCACTGGTTAGACGACCTGCTCGATGTGCCGGTGATCGACCACTGGTGGCAAACCGAGACCGGCTGGCCGATTGCTGCCAACCTGCCAGGCATCGAAGCGGCGCCCACCAAAGCGGGTTCTGCGACATACCCCGTGCCTGGGTTCGACGTGCAAATAGTAGATCGCGATGGCGAACAGGCACCCGCCATGCAGCAGGGCAGTGTCGTCATCAAGCAGCCGCTCCCCCCGGGGTGTCTGGTAGGCATTTGGCGAGACCCACAGCGCTTTCATAGCGCTTATATGGCGGCTTACCCAGGTTTTTATTTGACCGGTGACGGCGGCTACTTCGATGAAGAGGGCTACCTTTTTATCATGGGGCGTACGGATGACGTGATCAATGTCGCCGGACATCGTCTCTCTACCGGTGAAATGGAAGAAGTGGTGGGGGCGCATCCTGCCGTGGCTGAGTGCGCCGTAATCGGTATTCACGATGAGTTGAAAGGTCAGGTGCCGGTCGGGTTGGTGATCCCCAAAGATGGCTTTAATGGCGATGAGGCAACGCTTGAAGCCGAGCTCATCGAGCGGGTTCGCGATCACATAGGCCCCATTGCGTGTTTCAAGCAAGTGCTGGTGGTCAACCGGTTACCCAAAACTCGCTCTGGTAAGATATTGCGCAAACTGCTGCGTAATATCGCCGATGGTAAATCCTTCGGGATACCCTCTACCATCGATGATCCGACCAGCCTGGACGATGTGCATACCGCGATGCGCGAACGCAATGTGGGTGCCGCTGATCAGGCTACTCCCACCGATCACTAATGCTGTGCTGCACGCGCCACCGCCCTGTAAGAGCCTAGCTGCCGGGGCGGTGGGGCGGCTAGATACGTTCCACTGCCTTTCATTACTGCTGGTAACGCGTATAATGCGCGCCCCAGTAGCGCTTATGGCGCTTTTTTGAGGGTTCCCTAACCCCTCTCCATTAAAAAAAGGTCAATTCGCATGTTCGCTTTAACCGACGCTCAGCATCGCCGTTGCCTCATGGTGATGGTCGCTTTCCATATCACCATCATCGCCGCCAGTAACTACCTGGTGCAGCTACCCTTCACGCTATTTGGTTTTCACACTACCTGGGGCGCCTTTAGTTTCCCATTTATCTTTCTGGCGACTGATTTGACGGTTCGCCTGTTCGGTAAAGGACCTGCGCGTAGTATTATTTTGCGCGTGATGTTTCCCGCGCTGCTGGTCTCCTACGTCGTATCCGTGATTTTTCCGCGAGGCAGCTTCGCTGGCATCGAAGCGCTTGGCGAGTGGAATCTTTTCGTGGCCCGCATTGCAGTGGCAAGTTTTCTGGCATACGTGCTCGGCCAGCTGCTGGATGTGCAGGTGTTCGATCGCTTGCGCCAGTGGGCTTGGTGGGTCGCGCCCGTTTGTTCGACGATCCTGGGCAATCTAGCGGATACGTTTGCCTTCTTCGCCACCGCCTTCTATAACAGTCCTGATCCTTTCATGGCGCAGCACTGGGTAGAAATTGCTGCCGTCGATTACGCTATTAAGCTGGGCATTAGCCTACTGTTCTTCCTGCCGCTTTATGGGCTGCTGCTGGCGTGGCTCACGCGTCGCTTGGTGGTATGGACGGGACAACACGACGCCTCACCGCGAACCGCTTAACCGATAAGGACGTAGCATGACCGACCGTGCCCCCGTGGATCTTTACGTGATGGACCTGCCCGCCGAGGCCGATGAGACAAGCCAGCCGCTGGTAGTGATTCATGGCTTGCTCGGTAGCGCCGACAATTGGCGCTCTCACTTGAAAGTGTGGCAGCGAAAGCGTCGGGTGGTCGCGGTGGACCTACGAAACCACGGACGTTCTCCCCACGCCGAAGGCATGAGCTATCGGGCCATGAGCCAGGACGTGTTAGCCGCGCTGGATAAGTTGGGCATCGAGCAAGCCCACGTGTTAGGGCACTCCATGGGCGGCAAGGTGGCCATTACGCTGGCCCGCCAAGCCCCACAGCGCTGTCTCTCACTGATGGTGGCCGACATCGCCCCAGTGGCCTATCAGCACGGCCATGACGACGTCTTCGCCGCGCTTGAGCAGGTGCGCGAAGGTCAGCCTACCAATCGGCGTGAAGCGGATGCCTTGCTGGCGGAGCATGTCGATTCACGGCCAACGCGTCTCTTTCTAGCCACCAATCTAGTGCGTGATGAGCAGGGTGTGATGGGCGTGCGGGTGGGGTTGGACGAGATCAAGCGCGGTTACGAGGCCATTATCGGCAAGCCCGACGGTGATGCCCCGTACGACGGAGCCACGTTGGTGCTTCGCGGCGCCGACTCTCACTACGTTAGTGACGACATGCTGCCCGCGCTGCGTGAGGTGCTGCCGCGAGCCCGGCTCGTCACCCTCAAAAACGCCGGGCACTGGCTACACGCCGACCAGCCCGAGGCGTTTCAGCAAGCCATCGATGCTTTCATAGCGGCGCAATCGTAAGGCCGTGCTGGTCGGGCGCGCTCAAAAAGCGGTTGAGGATGCGATAGGTATCCATGTCGAATTGTGGCGCGTCCTCCGTCAGCGCTTGAGCGCAGCGGTGGGTCGTGGCGCTCCCCAAGTAGCACCAATGGTCGACCACATGATATGCAATGGGGCCGCCTCGGCGGCTCTGCTCACGGATGACGATACGGCCTGGCCACGGCCATGCGCTCACCTGCAGTTTGGCCAGTGCTCGCTGCGCGCGCAGGCTATGCGCTTCCAGCGGTTCCTGCTGACAGCACGCGCCACGGCATTTGCCTAGCTGTTGCGCAAAGCAACGCCCTTTGCCTTTCTCCAGGCCCAATACACGAGGGCAAAGGCCGTGCTCTTCGGCCACACTTCGTAGCGCTTCTTTGGCCTCTTTGGCACTCCTAAATAGACCGAACAGCTTGCCCGGCTGAGGCTGGCTGATGGCCTTGCCGCTCACCAGTGTGGGACAAAGGGCATTGCTCGGCCAGTACCACGTTTTCAGACTCCCTTGGCGGCGTAGCTGGCGGTTCATGATGGGCATCAACGTCTTGACGAGCTGTGCTTCGCGTAGCTGAGCGCTCATATCCCCCGCGGTTTCCTCCCACTCGATATGCTGGATCTGTTGAGCAAGACGCATTTCTTTATCGTCTTGATGGTCGCGCTGAAAATGACCCAGCACTCGACTGCGCAGATTGACACTTTTACCCACGTAGAGCGGCAAACGGTTATGCCCGTAAAAAAGATACACGCCGGGGGCGCTAGGCAAATCGGCGATCTGATCGCTGGAGAGCTGCGCTGGCAGACTGCGATGGCGCTGTTCATCGGTAAGGGCCGCCTGAAAACGCTCCGTTTCACATTCGCGTCGCCAGGTTAGCCATAGCTCCCATAGCGCGTTGGCATCGTCTTCGGCGCGGTGCTGATGTGCCCTAGGAATATCGAAATGGGCCAGCAGAGCGGTCAAGTTATGCGTGGGCAGCGTCGGGTGTAAGCGTCTTGCAAGGCGCAGCGTGCATATCACCGAAGGTTGGTAGCGATGGCCAGCGCGTTTGAACTCGTTGCGTAAGAAACTAGCGTCGAATCGCGCGTTATGCGCGACCAGGCAGGCACTGCCGAGCCATGCCAGCAGCTTCTCGGCGATGTCAGAAAACGTAGGGGCGTTGGCCAGCATGTCATCATAGATGCCGGTGAGCTGACTGATATGGGCGGGCACACTGGTCTGAGGGTGAATCAAGCAGACAAACCGGTCGACGACGTCACCGTCCACTACCTTCAGTGCCGCGATTTCGGTGATCCGGTCACGAGTGGCCCGAGTGCCGGTGGTTTCGATATCGATAAACACTAGTGGGGTATCGTGCATAGAGCTCCAGCGCGTGATGGATGTGGCAGGTAGCTAAGGCGTGGGTCAACGCGTCATGAGAAGGTGTGGATTCACCGCGAGGCGCGCTACAGGAAGCTCGTCAGAGATCGCACCAGCGTTTTGTAAATAGCGCTCGAACGCTGCATAGCGCCGCTCATCCAGCGCCGCCGGGCTTAGCGCGACGCGGCGAAGCAGATCATCCCATGTGGTTTGATGAATGGGATTATCCAGCACGGGGTGAGTCGTGACCAATAGCGACCACGCCTCGTCCGGGTGCTCGATCATCCAATTGCTGGCTTCTTCCACCGCCAACAGTACCCGCGACCACGTTGTGGCTCGACGAGCCACGGAATCGCTGTTAGCTACGAGAATGAGTCCGTCGTGGCGGGGGATATCTAGCTCGCTGTAGCGAACGGTGTGGGTGACGATGCCATCGGCCGCCAGTTGCGCGGGCAAGCTGTGGTAAAAACCATCCGCCACGGCATCGACTCTGCTCGAACGGAGGGCATCAGCGGCATCGAAATGCACGCTTTCGGGCGCAACGAAGTCATCCACTTGGCGCACCGAGCGTGGCAGTAGTCGCTCTACCAGCACGTCACGCCCTTCGCGGGTAGAAAAGCCGTAGTGCAGGTCGGCCAGGGTGTCCTCGACGTTGGCAGGTGCGGGCGCTTCGCCCGCCACGATCACGGCGTTGAGCGGTGTCTCGATCAACGTGGCGATACGGACGATGGGCGCCCCTTCATGGGCATGTAGATGCAGAAGCGGCTGGCGAGTCAGGGCTAAATCGACCTCGCCGGCTGACAAAAGCTTGATGGCAATGGATGGGTCAGCTGGGGTCGATAGGGCGATATCCAAGCCTTGGGCGGCGAACAGTCCGCGCTCTTTTGCCACGATAAGCGCCGCATGCTGTGGGCTCAAATACCAATCTAGCATCAGCGTAAGTTGTTTGAGCGGTGGCGGATCAAGGGGCGGTGGCGGTACCACTGCCATGCTGGGAGCTTCTTCGAGTGCCTCTATTGCCCGGTCGTCATCGGCAGGCCACAGCCCCTCGGGTAGTCTTACGGTGCTATCCAAAGAGAGCGGCGGCTCAGTGATCTCTGCTTCACGCTCTTCGTTTGCGTAAGTCACTGAAAATGAAAATAATAAAATAAGGACCCATGACAGAGCTATTAATGAACGTTCACGCCAAAAAGCGTTCAACATAACCTCAACTCCCGATGGTAGGACGGCGGAGTTTAGCTGTCAGGCAAAGCATCTGGCTAGTCCCTTGCATAAACCTAGCGAACACGCTCAGTAAATTCAGCAACGACATGCAATAATAGAACGGCATTAATGTAGAGATGGAGAGACATGGACGCAATTTATACGTTCTTCCTGGTGGGTGGTTCCCTAATGGCGCTCAGCATCCTCGCGAGTCGTCTCTCTTCCATGGTGGGCGTACCGATACTGCTGATTTTCTTGGGCCTAGGGATGTTGGCCGGAGAGGAAGGCCTGCTAGGCGTCGAGTTCGATGACTATTCCATGGCCTTTACGATCGGCCATCTAGCGCTCGCCATGATTCTGCTCGACGGTGGGTTGCGCACGCGTCTTAAAACGTTCCGAGTCGGGTTTCGTCCTGCGCTCTCTCTGGCGACGTTCGGTGTCTTCATTACCAGCGCCATCGTTGGCGTCATCGCCATGTGGGTCTTCGATCTCTCTTTGGTGCAAGGGCTGCTGGTAGGTGCCATCGTCGGATCTACCGATGCTGCGGCGGTCTTCTCCATGTTGAGCGGGCGGGGAGTGAACCTTAACGAACGGGTAGGGGCGACGCTGGAAATCGAATCGGGTACCAACGACCCGATGGCGATCTTTCTAACACTGATGCTGGTAGAGCTGCTGGTCGGTGACATCGGCGGTGTCGGCGAAACGTTGCTGTTCTTCATTTCTCAGTTTGGTATTGGGTTGGCAGTCGGCATTGGGGGCGGATGGCTTAGCGCCAAACTGCTCCGCTGGCTGGACTTGGCACCTGGTCTTTATGCCATGCTGGCGTTGGCACTTGGCTTTAGCGTGTTCGGGTTGACCAGCGTGCTGGGAGGCAGCGGCTTTTTAGCGATTTATCTAGCGGGCCTGATGATTGGTAATCAGCCAGGCCGCCACCTCAATTTCATCCTGCCCGTACACGATGGTTTGGCCTGGTTGAGCCAAATCGGCTTGTTCTTGGTGCTGGGATTGCTGGTGACGCCCAGCCAGCTTTGGGACGTGGCCCTGCCCGCTGGCTTCGTTGCGTTGGCGTTGATCTTCGTCGCTCGCCCGCTGGCCGTCTTGATTAGCATTAAACCCTTTTTCAAATTCCGTTGGCGCGAAACCCTCTTCATTGCCTGGGTCGGCCTGCGCGGAGCCGTTCCGATCGTGCTCGCCATTTTTCCAGTGATTGGCGGAGTCGAAAACGCGTCGCTCTACTTTAATGTCGCCTTTGCGGTGGTGCTGATGTCGCTGCTGATTCAAGGCGGCTCTCTCACCCTCATGGCCCGCTGGCTGAAAGTAGAAGTACCCGCGGGTACCACGCCCAACCGTCGCGGTCCACTGGGCATCCTCCCGGATAACGACTTTGAGATGTTCGTTTATGTCGTCGAAAACGAAGACCTTGAAGACGTTCCAATCCGATTGCTGCGCTTCCCCTCGGGTGCGCTGATTTCGGCGCTGTTCCGCAATCACGTCATGCTGCATCCCAAGGGCAGCACCCGGTTGAAACTTGGCGATGTAATCTGTGTGATTGGTCGTACGGAAGACCTGGTCGCGCTCAACCGACTGTTCAATGGCGATGCCAAGCTCAAACAAGAACGCGCCTTCTTTGGCACCTTTACCTTGGACGGCAACGCCCAAATGCAGGATATCGCCCAAGCCTATGGCTTGACACTGAGCCCCGGCGAGCAGGAGATGACGCTCGCAGAGTTCGTCTCTCTCAGAGTCGGCGGTCACCCTGTGGTCGGTGACGACGTAGATTGGCACGGTATCCACTGGGTCGTCAGCGAAATGGAGGGTGGCATGATTACCCGCGTCGGTTTGAGGCTCTACTAATTTATTCAAAAGGCGTTGACTTACAAGGAGAAGCTGTTAGTATACGCACCCATAAGCCGGAGGGATGGCAGAGCGGTTGAATGCACCGGTCTTGAAAACCGGCATAGGTTAATAGCCTATCCAGGGTTCGAATCCCTGTCCCTCCGCCAAGTATTACGAATAAGCCGCTGATTTCAGCGGCTTTTTTGTGTCTTAAATTTATCCAGCCCATACCTCAGCCCATACTTTGGTTTTGGCTCCCATTGATCAAAGCTGAACCTTTTTGGACGTAGCCCCTCTCCTCAGGCTTCTTGTTGCTTCCCTTCGGTTGCTCCAACAGATCCTTCATGCATCTACCTACACGAGGGATGATAGACCCTTGCCTTAGGATTCCTTATAATAATGAGGTTTTAATTTGTTATTTGACTGTCGAAGCAGCTGTTAAAAGTCATTGATGTCACGAAAACTCTAAAAAGCAGCTTTTTGCGTTTCAACCAATGAATAGTGCAAAAGTAAGTGGCTATTCAAAATTTATCGTGCGCTCAGACCCGTAGCCGTCGAGTAGGCGACAGACCTCCTTGCTGAGGTGGTCAAATGAGAGATAGGCACTCAACGGTAGCCATGCGTACTTCATCTGCCGCCACAGAATCTCTATCAGGTTAAGCTCCGGCGAGTAAGCCGATAGGTAGACCAGATGCACACGATGCGACATCCACTCGAGTATTTTCTGCCTGAAGGCCTTGGAGCGATGCATGCTGGCATTGTCGAGCACCACCACGGCAAAGGTGTCGGGGTCTTTCTGGGCTACAAAATGGTCAAACGCGTCGATGACCGTATCGGTGGTCACGGACTCGGTGGCGGTGTGATAGATCAGCTTCCCTGCTCGGCTGAGGAACCCCAGTACGTTCAGCCTTCGGCTATGTGAGTAGGCGGGCACTTCGCAAGGTTTACCAATAGGGCTCCACGCGTATGGCACCGACGATGATTGTGAAAAGCCTGATTCATCAAAGTAATAGAGCTCATGTTCGCCCTGGTCTTCCCGCTGGTGAAGCGCCTTGAGGAGGCCCTGAGTGTTGCGAAAATCAGTTTCATCACGGCGTGCCTTCAATGAATGTCGAATACGCTTGAAGCTGAGCCTATTTTTTTTTAAGCGCCCTGCGGAGCGTCACCATGCTGACCTTTTTCCCCGTCTCCTCCTGAAAGCGGGCGTGCAAGGAGCGGAGCTGATGGGGCTGTTCTGCGACCAGCCATCAAGGCCCGACGCTTCCCATTGCTTGAGCCATCGTGATACGGCATCGCGACGAACCTGCAGTATCTCACTGATTTGATTGATGGTATGGCCTTGATTGCTTAACAGGATGGCATGAGCCCCCACTGTCAAGCTAGTTGGAGTGTCAGCGGCTGTTAGACTCTGAACGATGTGGGGCGTGACGAGGTTCCGATGAAGTACTCCGACGAGCGCCGGGAAGCCATCCTCAAGAAGCTGCTCCCGC
>NZ_JAKRFL010000035.1:0-14804 GCF_022348105.1 Halomonas sp. MMH1-48 | reverse complement strand
GCGGGAGCAGCTTCTTGAGGATGGCTTCCCGGCGCTCGTCGGAGTACTTCATCGGAACCTCGTCACGCCCCACATCGTTCAGAGTCTAACAGCCGCTGACACTCCAACTAGCTTGACAGTGGGGGATTCCTAAGGGTCTAGTGTAAAGGGGTCATGCCATTTTATGAGATAACCAAGACCACCTAACGATTAATTAACCTTATGAAATGGCGGCATATTGCTCTGCTACTTTCATAAAATCAGCTCCTACCCCTCACACCAAGCCTAATAAAACTTTCCTGATGTAAATCCATAGATCACCCCAGCAAAGCAAGTACGTTCTGCGGAATTTGGTTGGCCTGTGCAAGTACGGACGTACCTGCCTGCTGCAAAATTTGTGCGCGGGTCATGTTGGCGACTTCTACCGCATAGTCGGCATCTTCAATGCGCGAACGAGCAGCTGCCAAGTTAGTTTCATTGGTGCTCAGGTTAGTGATGGCATCTTCGAAACGGTTCTGGACAGCACCCAGCTCAGAACGCAGGCTGTCTACCTGAGTTAGGGAAGAATCCAGGACTTCCAGCGGATTGGCTGTTGCCCGATTGGCTGGATCTGTCAGCAGCTCGCCATTTTCAAAGTAAACAAATTCATCATAGGCGTTGAGCACAATGCCGTTCTCTTGGACGAAAAACCTGTCAGCTATGGGGCCGCTCTCAGTTGTCAAACGGCTTCCTAAAGGCGCATCTGCATTAAAATAGATAGTGGCACCATTCTGAGAGACAAAGCCATCAGCTGATATATGATAGTCGTCTGCACCTAAATCAGATCGGTCCAGATTAACTACGGCGTCGTTACCAGCAACAACATCATTAAAGAAGGCTTCAACACTCCAACTGGTAATGGCATCAATACTACCATCTGGAGTATAGGAAACACCCCCGTCCTCAATACCCCGAATTTGTGGTGGGGTACTAGGCAGACCCGCTGCAACATTGGTAATAGATGAGTGCGGATTACTTGCATCAGCAATAACAAACTGCCCCACACCTCCATTCGTGCTGTAATGCAGAGGAACACCCGATGTGTTGAATATCTGCCCATTAACATCAATTAAGATATCAAAAAACTCTGTATCATCAACATTAACAACCACTTCATTAAATCCTGAATCGGGAGTCATACGATCCGCTGCCGCGCTAGTCCCTATATCCCTTTCGATAGACTGAAAGCCTTCAGAACCATTAATGTTGCTATTGAATATATATTCTTTTCCATCAAGTGTGATGGCACTGGATTCACTACTGGGAAAGCCGCTAATGAACACGCCACTGTTAAGCACTTCATTATTTAGCACATTCTCTACTGTGGCACTACGGCCTAAAATTTTAGCGTACTCAGCCACGCCGCCTGATGCACCCAGTTTCTCCAAACCGACATCTTGCAAGTTTCTCTCAGTAGCCGGGCGCGCTCCGGTGATGCTAAAAGCGTTCAAATCTAGAGCCGAATCATCTATACGGCGCAAGTCTATCGGAATGGATTGTCCATCATTACTGCCGACCTGAATATTGAGACTACTCGCACTTTCGGATAGGACGCGAACACCGTTGAAATCCGTTTCTGCCGAGATACGGTTGATTTCAGTGAGGCGCTGCTCAATCTCGTCTTGAATGGATTGCAAATCAGACTCGAAGTTAGTGCCGTTTTGAGCCTGAACGGTCAGCTCACGAATACGCTGGAGATTGTCGTTGATCTGATTCAAGCCGCCTTCAGTGGTCTGGGCAATAGAGATACCGTCATTGGCGTTACGCTGCGCCTGAGCGAGACCGTTGATCTGGGCAGTCATACGGTTAGCGATTGCCTGCCCCGCTGCGTCGTCTTTTGCGCTATTGACCCTTAACCCTGACGAAAGACGTTCCATCGCTGTGGAAAGCGATGACTGGCTATTGCGCAGGTTGATTTGCCCAGTCAAAGAAGCAATATTGGTGTTGATAATGCTCACAGCGCATCCTTGTGACTAGGACCATTAACTAGATATCGGCGATACACTCATAAACTTTAGAGTGCTTTTCTAAAAAAAACCGACCCCATAGGGAGCCGGTTCATTATGCTACTTAACGATAGAGAAACTTCCCTATCGAGGCTAAGCCTCAGATTAACCCAGCAGAGAAAGCACGTTCTGCGGAATCTGGTTGGCCTGTGCCAGTACAGAAGTGCCGGCCTGCTGCAGGATCTGTGCACGCGTCATGTTGGCGACTTCAACTGCGTAGTCAGCGTCTTCGATACGTGAACGGGCAGCAGAGAGGTTGGTCTCCGTAGTGCTCAGGTTCTCGATAGAGGACTCCAGACGGTTTTGGATCGCACCGAGATCAGAGCGCAGAGCGTCAACAGTAGAAAGAGCGCTATCAAGATCGCTCAGAGAAGAGCGCTCTTTTTCAGTCACTGCGTCAAGCGTCAGCTCACCGTCAGCATCCTTGAATACTTGTGCGCCAGTGTTGTCAGTGACCGTGCCATTTTCTTGAGCAAAGTAGGTAGTGGTGACTGTCGTTTCATCATCAGTAGTCAACGCACCATCAGCGTCAACGTATTGCGCAACACCACCTTCCGTTACAGCTCCACCTGCGGCAACCGCGTAAGTAGTGCCATCAAGATCAACACTGTAACCGGCACCGCTGGCATCAGCTAAATTCTGCAGACCGCTAGCACTGATAGTGGCGCCAGTTACATCAAGTGCGTTATCAGCATTACCTGTGCTGGCATAGACCGTTTCACCCACGACAATCTGATTATCAGCAGCAGCACCGGTTGAATCAGCCAGCGATTCAGTAACGTTCGTTACTGTTGCAGCTGGGGGAGAGCCCGCACTATTTTTTGTCAGGTTACCTGTGGTGTCTAGATAAAGTGCAGCACCATCATCAGCAGCAGTCATCGTGCCATTGCTGTCAATAATAACATCTTGGCTAGTACCACCAATAGTAATGGTTGCTGCTGTTGTTTCACCAGTGCTGGGAGTCAGTCGGCTAATTATGTTAGCTTCCGCAACATTAGCAGCATCAAACGTCATGTTATCGTTATCAGCATTATAGGTATAAGTGTTACCAGTCGCCGGAACACCCAAGCCTGTATCTGTTCCGGTATAAGTAACCTCATCACCATCGGCAAGCGCAGCGATCAAGTCAGCAGAGGTAGCTTCTGCGTTTTCGGTGGTCACCGTGTTGGTGTATTCCATAGCACCATTGGCTTGTTCAGCACCCTCTACAAAGCCAGCTAGCGTCAAATCATCGGCTGAAGCGGCCGTGTTGGCTACTTCGCCAGCGCCCGTTACGTTAAAGCCTTCCAGGCCTAATGTTTGGCGATTAATTTGCTGCAACTGAAGGTCGATAGTTTGACCGTCTTGTGAGCCAACTTGAATGCTAATAGTACGCTGAGTCGGGTCAGAAGCACCTTCGTTCGCACCCAGTACCTTGGTGCCGTTGAAATCAGTTTCACGGGAAATACGATCAATTTCTTCCAGGCGCTGGTTGATTTCATTCTGAATAGAACCCAGGTCATCCTGGCTGTTGGTACCGTTCTCAGCTTGAACGGACAGCTCGCGAATACGCTGCAAGTTATCGTTGATCTGGTTCAGCGCGCCCTCAGCGGTTTGAGCAACAGAGATACCGTCGTTGGCATTACGCTGCGCTTGAGCCAAGCCGGTAATCTGTGACGTCATGCGGTTAGCAATCGCTTGACCAGCAGCGTCATCTTTAGCGCTGTTGATACGCAGGCCTGAAGACAGACGCTCCATGGAGGTCTGCAGAGCATTCTGCGACTTGTTCAGGTTGGACTGACCGATCATCGATGTGATGTTGGTATTGATCACTGACATGGTGATTCTCCTTGCGTGTGAACTGGCCGTCAGGCCCGCTTTTCGGCTACTTGTTGCGCCGTTATATTGATTAACGGCCTGATGAGGAGAACCTTTAGGGGGAGTAGTAAAAAATTATGTAATGTTTGGTAACTTAGTGATGACTTTGGTCACCAGGCAACATCGGTCGCGGGCTGAAGCCGCCTCCCACATTAGTCACCACCTGCATCACCTACCGTGGCTACTTTTACACTGGCTCTTGCCACCCTCACCCTGGCTCAGAAGTGAAAAAGCCCCCCCTTGAAATGGGGGCTAGCGGGCGATTTTAGCGGTTACCTCTTGCGCCCTAGCTGGGCATCTAGTGCATCAAACTGCTGGGTGAGGTAACTGCTCATGCTGTTCATCTGCGCAATCATCGCGTCTAGCTGGCCGAACTGGGTGCGGTAGCGGCTGATGGTGCGCTCGATGGTCACTTCCATGCGTTCAAAGCGCTCGTCTAGGCTTTTCACGCGGTTTTCAGCGCCGCTAATGGCCAGCTTGACTACTCCGTTGTTGCCGAGCATTTGCTCTATGGTGGTAATGAGTTTACCCGCCATTCCGTTCGCTGTTTTATCACCTGCAAAAAAATCACTCAGCGCTTGGGGACTATTGGCGACCAGCTCACTAATCTTAGCGTCATCCACTTTCAACTTACCATCACGCTGCAAAGTGATGCCTAACTGGTTCAAGGTGCCTAGCTCGCCACCTTCCACACCGCCCGTTAGCACGCTGCGCAGGCGGCCTTCAATGGTTCGTACGGTGTTATCACCCACCAGCTCACCGGCAGTGTCGGCATCGCCGCTGAAGCTGGTGAGTTTGCCGATGGTGCCTTTTAAATCGTTGAACGCCTTTACAAAGCCGTTAATGGCTTCGCGCTGCTTGAGCGTGTCGCGCTCGATATTGATGGTGCTGGTCGCCGTTTCACCATCGGCAATGCTGAGTTCGGTTAAGTTCAGCGTAACACCTTGAATAGCCCCTTCTATTTGATTGTTGGCACTGCTAATGGAAATGCCGTTAACCGTCAGTGCTGCATCCTCACCAGCACGCTTGGTGCCGGCATCTTCACCAAAAGGGCCTGCTATCGTTAACGCCGGGTCTTGGCTTGTATCGACAAAACTAAAGCTGGCAATAGAAGCATCCGCGCCGGTATTTTTCGAACTGAGCGCCAGCCGGTAGCCTTGTCCATCGTTGATGATGGTGGCGTTGACGCCTGCATCTTTATTGGCGTTAATGGCATCGCGTATCGCCGAGAGGCTGCTGCCGGGAGCGATATCAATATCGACAGAGTCTCCACCGCCAAACCCCAGCCGTATGGCCGTTGCGCCTTGCAGGTCTAGCGCGGTGTCTCGGTCAGTCACACGGGTTGAGGCCAGGGTGCCAGAAGTGGCTAACTGCGATACCTCTACCCGGTAGCTACCGGGCAGCGCGCTGGCAGACGTCGTGGCTTTAATGGCATCACCACGCACGTTCGCGGAAAGGCTTTGGTAGAGCTTTGGGTCATTCAGTTTTGCTAACGCATCTTGAAAACTGTTCAACGACGTTTGCAGCTGGCCGTAGGCAGAAATTTTTGCCTGCTGCTGCTTTTTCTGCAGCGTGATAGGCGCGAGTTTACCGCGCTCCGCTTCTTGAAGCTGATCTAATAAACCGGTGAGATCCAGGCCAGAGCCGACGCCTAGAGAGGTTATTGTCGCCATGCAGATGTTCCTCGATGCAAAAGGCTAAACCCACAGTCATTAATAAAGTGCGCCAACGGTGGCGTTGCGACTGGATAGATAGCATGTTTATCGACGGAACAGCGGCCAACTTTAGGCTTTTTTTTACCTCTTAACGACAGATAGCTCATTCCTTCAACAAAAACGCCTGCTTAGCGCAGGCGTTTTGCAACATTTTTAGCGCTATTGCATTTAGTCGCGGCCTAACTGAGCGTCCAGCGCATCAAACTGCTGAGTAAGGTAGCTGCTGGTTTGGTTCATTTGAGCGATCATGCTATCCAACTGACCAAACTGGGTACGATAGCGAGAAATGGTCTGCTCAATGGATTGCTCCATACGTGTGTAACGCTCACCCAGCGACTCAATGCGGGTTTCAGCACCAGAAATGGCACCGGATACCGTGCCATTACTACCTAACAGCTGCTCGATGGTTTGGTTCACTTGGCCTGCCATACCTTCGTTATCGGCAGCGCCTGCAAAAAAGGCAGAGAGCGCATCCTGATCATTGGCAATGGCATCATCTAGCTTGCCGCTATCGATTTCCAGCGTGCCGTCTCGTTGCAACGAAATACCGATATCCGTCAGCATGGAGAACTGCCCCTCTACACCACCACCCAACACGCTTCGTAAACGAGACTCCACCGTGCGTACCGCACTATCACCCAGCAGTTCACCGGCAGCGCCGGTTTCAGCATTAAAGCTAGTGAGTTCGCCAATGGTGCCTTTTAGATCGTTGTAGGCATCGACAAAGCCGGTGATCGCTTCGCGCACTGCACGGGTGTCTTGCTCGACTTTCACCGTGCTATCGCCTTCGGCCTGAAGATTAAGCGTGACGCCCTGAATCGCACCTTCTACTTGGTTCGTGGGGCTGGTGATGGCGATGCCGTTTACATTCAGAGAGGCATCGGTGCCGGTTTGCAACGTGTTATCGATATCAGCAGCAAAAGGCGCCGTGTCAGAAAAGCTAAAATTGGTGATGGAGGCCTCGGCGCCCGTTTCACTCGAACTTAGCGCTAGCCGGTAATCCGTTCCATCGAAAACGATTGTCGCATTAACGCCGGACTCTTCGCTGGCATTGATAGCATCGCGTATGTCTTCGAGGGAGCTATCTGCGGCAATGGTGACGCCTTGCGTGCTGCCATCACCAAAGGTCAAGGTTAGCGTCTGCTCAGTGGTGGTAAGCGCCTCGTCCTGGGCAGTCACGCCTTCAGATGCCAACGTTCCACGAGTCGCCAGCGTATCCACCGTAACGTTATAGCTCCCGGGCTGCGCTTCGCCATTCGCCGTTGCCGAGAGCGCCTCGCCACCCACGTTGGTCGACAAGCTCTCGTAAAGCGAGCTGTCGTTGAGCGCGTCGGCCGCGTCTTGAAAAGCAGACAGGGCCGTTTGCAGCTGGCCGTAGGCAGAAATTTTGGTTTGCTGGGTTTCCAGTTGCCGTTCGATGGGAGCCAGCTTGCCACGCTCAGCGTCTTGCAACTGGTCGAGCAGGCCGTTGAGATCCAGCCCTGAACCGATACCCAATGAAGAAATGGAAGCCATACGTTACTGTCCTTTTTTGAAAAAGCCGCCTGCCGTGCTGACGCCCCTTATCCAATACGATTCGATGTCGAAATGGTTATTGGTGTTTTATCGGCCAACGTTTCAAAAACTTTAGGGCGAATCCCCATCCTGAGTGAAAATCCTCCTACTCCCTGGATGAGCCATCTACTTTGTTGGCCAGTGTAGACAGCCTACATGGCGATTGAATGACGCTACCACGCACCCAACATAGACCTTGGTCTAATCTCCCTCCTGCATTATAATGCACTGCAGCACACCCATTTTGCTGCGAATGCAGGAGCCTCCCCCATGCCCGCCGAAGCGTTACCCTCTGCGTCGACCGCCTCCTTCCATATTCAGCGCAGCTTACGACACTGTCTCTCCAGCGTGGCCGAAATGCTGTATGAGAGCGGACACGTGCTCGAAACCATCACACTGACACAGCGAGGTCTGTCCCGCCAAGAGCTGGATAGGCTTCGCCAGCAGCACCCGCGCTGGGCGATTTGCCAAACCACCTTGGAAAAGAGCGACGCCGCCATGTTCAATGACTATGGCCGCTTGGTGTTGACGCCATTGGGCCGAGAGCTAATGTTCGATATGTTTGGTCAAGGCGCCGCCGACTGCGCTTGAGCATCATTAGCGATATGAAAACGCCCGCTGAGAAAGCGGGCGTTGGCAGATGCTGATGTCGCGCTGCGTTAGCACTGATATTTCAGTACTAACGCTTCGATTCTGAGAGAACCGCTTAGCGCAGCCCTAACAGCGAAAGAATAAACAGCACGACAACGATCAGGCCGATGATATAGATGATGTTACGCATAATGGCACTCCTTGCTTTTGCGTTTCATGGAAATTAAAGGGTTGCTTCCCTTCAACGGGTGCTTTTAGCGTAGCAGGCTTTTCATCGGTTTGCGTAATGTCCGTCAGCGTTCCGCTGAGGGAACCTTGTCTGTGCATGGCTTTCAGAGCCGTACCACTCTCTTCTCAGGTATCGCCATGAAAACGACGGCTTTTATGCTGGCGTGTGCAATCAGTGCGTTGACCGTTACGCCGGTCCTTGCGTCAGCCCCTTCATCGGAGGCGCTGCAAGCACTCGATCGACAGGCCCGAACCCTCGATCGTCTACACACCGTTGTGGTGGCACATGACGGTACGATCATTCATGAGCATCATCAGGGCGGTCCCGGCGTCGCGGAGCCTGCCAACGTCAAGTCGCTTTCTAAAACGGTATTGGCCGCCGTGACCGGCGCGGCCATCGAATCAGGCATTATCGAATCGGTGGATCAGCCCCTCGTGGCGCTACTCGATAACGTGCCGAGCAGCGCCGATCGTCGAGTCAACGACATCACGGTCGCTCACCTGTTGGCCCAGCAGGCTGGGTTGGAGCGCACCTCCGGCAGCAACTACGGCGCTTGGGTAGCTAGCGCTCACTGGGTCAACGATGCGCTTACACGCCCGTTCGTCGACCGTCCTGGTGGTCGAATGCTCTACTCTACTGGCACCAGCCATTTGCTGTCGGCAGCGCTGACTCAGGCCAGCGGCGAAAGCACGCTTGCACTTGCGCAGCGCTTGTTGGGCGAGCCGCTCGGTATTGCGATTCCCCCTTGGCCGCAGGACCCACAAGGGATCTATTTTGGTGGGAACGACATGCAGCTTTCCCCACGCGCGCTCATTGCGATTGGGGAGCTATACCGTAATGACGGCAAGAGCGATGGCCAGCGCGTGCTGCCAGAGGGTTGGGTAGAAGCCTCTTGGACGCCCAGAGGCCAATCGCCTTGGACAGGCGATGGCTACGGTTTTGGCTGGTTTATGACGACGCTCGCGGGGGAAGATGTTGCTTACGGGAGAGGATATGGCGGGCAGGCGCTGTATGTGATTCCTGAGCGCGACATGACGATGGTGATCACGTCAGACCCAACGCCGCCCTCTCCCGGCGGTCAATTTCAGCAACGGTTGAATGAGCTGGTCGTCGGTTTATTGGAGGATGAGTAGCGCGGCGCAAGAAACGTCGACCAGCGGAGCCAGTTCACAAGCAGCGCTTGGTAAGCATTAAATAAGATTCATCAAGACGACCGTAAACGTTACGCCCGTCAGCAAAAACCCCAGCGCGAGCATCAGGCCATCTCTCGCCACCAACCCCAGCCCAAACAGCGAAAGTGCCAATCCAGCGCCATTGGCACTGAAAGGGATGAACTCCATGGGTGGCATCGCTAACGCCACCAGCAGGCAAGCGAAGGCCGTCACCCGAATACCGATATAGCCCGTCATCCACGCCAAGCGCACGCCCAGCAGTCCATCGATCCAGCGGGCCGGTTTTTTCATATAGTGCAGCCCTTTATCGAATTTATGCCGAGACAAAGAGCGGTTGAGCAACCAACCAGGTAGCCAAAACGTTGCTCGACCGATCAAAAGCTGCACCGACGTGAGCAGCACCAAGGCGGCCATCAGCGTGGGCATCCCGGGGATATCACCAATGATCGGCGCCAGCGTAATCAAGCCTGCCAACAGCAGCAGCGGACCAAACGAGCGCCGCCCCACCGCATGCACCACATCATCCACGCTAACCTGCGCGTTTTCCCGCTCCATCCGTTCCATGGTGTGGATCAGTTCGGTTAAATTCGTTGCTTCCTGCGTATCGCTCATGGGCGTCTTGGCGCTCCTTTGCCGTGAGTGTTGTGATGGATAGCGCTCTCGTCGGGTGAATGGCTGAGTTTGCTGCGAATGAAGTCGCTATGACTGACGTAAAGTAGATCCGCCAGCCGACGGATGCGATGCTCTTCCAGCGGGTCGAGCGAGCCATCGGCCCAGGCCAGCTCCCACATGAGGTTCACCAGCTCCAGGCGCTGATCGTAGTCGTAGTGCTGTTTGATCAGGCTAACGAACTGATAGTGATCCACTGCATCGTCGACCTCCGCCTCTGCCAATGCCATCAACTGGCTGACATCTTGCTCATCGAGCCGGTAGCGCGCCATCAGCATCTTCTTGAGGGCCGCGCGCTCTACGTCGCTCTGATCGTAGTCCGCGCGCATCACCTCACACAGTAGCGCTGCCGAGGCTAGCTCCAGGGTCAGGCTTTGGTCATCACGCTGCTCAGGCGCAGAGAGGGCCTGTTGAAAAAAAGAGTGAATGGCATCCAGCACGGCGAACTCCTCCTGTCAGTGGCTAGCTTAGGACTCCAAGATGCCTCGAGAGTGCCGCCTCAATCCTTGCGCTTGGCAAGCTGCTCTTTGAGCTGTTTGGGCACTTGTTTGATGATCAGCCGATCTTGGGTTTCGTCATATTCAATACTGGAACCCAGCAGGTGTGAATCAAAGCTGATCGAGACGCCCCCAGAGCGACCGGTAAAGCGACGAAACTGGCTGATGGTGCGTTTGTCCGGCGGAATTTCCGGCGAAAGGCCGTAGTCGGCGTTGCGAATATGGTCGTAAAACGCCTTGGGCTGCTGCTCGTCGACGAGCTCGGAGAGCTCTTCCAGCGTCATGGGTTCGCCACGGCGTAACTGCTCGTGGGCGTAGTCGACCAGCGTATCGGTTTTTTCACGGCTGGCATCGTCGTCCAGGTCCTCTTTTTCGACGTAGTCGCTAAAGGCTTTCAGCAACGTACGGGTTTCGGCCGGGGCATCGATGCCCTCCTCCATCCCCAGCAGCGCCGCGACGCCGTCGGCCAGCTTTTTACCGCCGCGATCCTTCAGGAACGACACGTACTGCGTGCTTTCCGTACCGCTCTGCCACTGGGTCACGTTGATGCGGGCCGCCAGGGTGAGCTGGCTCGTATTGAGCTGGGCGGCAGGGACCGCTTGGTGCGCGTCGTTGAAGCCAATGCCTTCCCGCTGATGCACGAGCGCCATGAAGAGCGTCTCGGTGTCGCCTTGACGAAGATGGGCGATGACCAAGAAACCGCCCACCGAGAGCTGGCCCTGCAGCGTTTGAGCCAGCCGCTCGGCCATGGCGCTGGCCAACTGGGCAAAGGTTTGCTCGTCGGCTCGATACGCCGTGAGCCACGCCAACAACGGCCCCGCTTGCTCACCCTGCTCGGCAAAGCGCCCCCAGCCTTTTGCCTTGGTGTTGTAAGTGTCGTTTAGCGCGTTCACCAAGCTTGCCATCACCGTGTCATCGCTGGCGGTGTCGGCCTCGGTAGGTGGGGCAGTCACACTCAAGCGTTCGCCGTCGAGGGAAGGCTCCAAGCGGTAAACGGTACTGTGTAGTAGCGGCATAAACAGACATCACCTTTTGAAAAACGTCGAATAGCGCACATCGATATCAAGGCTTCAAGCGGTAGCCGGTGCGGAAAATCCAGGCAATGGTGGCAAGACTGGCCGCCAGAAACAGCAAGATCATCGCCACGCTGGCCCCTAAGCTGACATCGCTGATGCCGTAGAAGCTCCAGCGGAAGCCGCTGACGAGATAGACCACCGGATTCGCCAGGGTCACACTCTGCCAAAACGGCGGGAGCATATCGATGGAGTAGAAGCTGCCGCCTAAAAACGTGAGTGGCGTAATCACCAGCAGCGGCACGAGCTGCAGCTTGTCGAAGCCATCTGCCCAGATACCGATGATGAACCCTAGCAGGCTGAAGGTAACGGCGGTGAGCACCAGAAACGTTAGCATCCAGAGCGGGTGGGCGATCTCGAGCGGCACGAAAAAGCTGGACGTCCCGAGGATGATCAGCCCCAGCAGTATCGATTTCGAGGCCGCCGCCCCTACGTAGCCCACGACGATCTCTAGATAGGAGATCGGCGCCGACAAAATCTCATAGATGCTGCCGGAGAACTTGGGAAAAAAGATGCCAAACGAGGCGTTCGAGACACTTTGGGTCAGCAGCATGAGCATGATCAAGCCAGGCACGATGAAGGCGCCGTAGCTCACGCCGCCAATCTCCGTGATCCGCGAGCCAATCGCCGCGCCAAACACCACGAAGTAGAGCGAGGTGGAGATCACCGGCGAGACGACGCTTTGCAGCAGCGTGCGGCGGGTGCGCGCCATCTCCGCCATGTAAATCGCGCGAACGGGATAGAGGTTCATGAACGCTCCTTCACCAAGTCAACAAAGATGTCTTCCAGCGAGCTCTGCCGGGTGTGTAGGTCTTTAAAGCCAATGCCCGCCTGCTCTAGCTGCGTTAACAAGGTAGAGATCCCGCGCCCTTCCTCTTCCTGGCGACCATCGTAGGTGTACACCAGCTCATGACCGTCGGCGGCCAAGCTGAGCGCTTCCTGCGCCAGTGCGGGCGGCAATTCCGCCAGCGGGCTATGCAGTTGCAGGGTCAGTTGCTTGCTGCCCAGCTTTTTCATGAGCGCGGCTTTTTCTTCTACCAGCACGATCTCGCCGCGATTGATGACGCCAATGCGGTCGGCCATCTCTTCGGCTTCTTCGATGTAGTGGGTCGTGAGAATGATCGTCACCCCCTCATCGCGCAGCCCGCGCACCACGTCCCACATGTCCCGGCGAAGCTCGACATCCACCCCGGCGGTCGGCTCATCCAAAAACAGAATGCGCGGCTCGTGGGAGAGTGCTTTCGCAATCAAAACCCGGCGTTTCATACCGCCGGAGAGCGTCATCAAACGGTTGTGACGCTTATCCCACAGCGAGAGCGACTTGAGCACTTTTTCGATATGGGCTGGATTGGGGGCTTTGCCAAACAGGCCGCGGCTGAAACTCACCGTGTTCCACACCGTTTCGAACGCTTCGTTGGTGAGTTCTTGCGGCACGAGACCGATCCGCTCGCGGGCTTGGCGGTAATCGCGCACGCTATCGAAGCCGTCGACGATGACATGGCCTTCGCTTGGGTTAACCAAGCCACATACCACGCTAATCAGCGTGGTTTTACCCGCCCCGTTCGGGCCGAGCAGAGCAAAGATTTCACCGCGTTGGATGGTCAAATCCACACGGGTGAGCGCCTGAAAGCCACCTTCGTAGGTTTTATTCAGGCCATCGATGGTGATGATAGGGTCGTTCAAGGCGTGCTCCTTACATCGCGGGCCAGCGCAGTACCGGCACAGCACGATGCCAATGGCACCGCGACGGCAGCCGCGGTGCATGACGGCCTTTAAAAGGTATTAGACGATGTCTGGAAAGGCGGCGTGCGCCGCCAGTCAGACAGGGTGCTAGGTGCGGCTGGTGATTTCGAGCAAGTGATAACCAAACTGAGTCTGTACCGGCCCATGCACCTTGTTGAGCTCACCGCTAAAGACGACCTTGTCGAATTCAGGCACCATTTGGCCGGGGCCAAAGCTACCCAGGTCACCGCCTTGGCGACCAGAAGGACAGCCAGAGTGCTGCTTGGCGACATCGGCGAAATCACGACCGTTTTCGATCTCTTGTTTCAGCGCGTTGCACTGCTCTTCGCTGCTTACCAAAATATGACGGGCGCTGGCACGTGCCATAACGAACTCCTTTAATAAAACCAATTTGGCGGGCCAGTTTACCACGCCTGCCGCTAGTCGTGACCCAAGGCACCGCTATAACGAAGCGCCTCGCCCACCCTTGCCAAAGCACGCTCGTGCGCCTGCACCGAGAGCGGCCCACGGGTACACGCCACCACGACCCAAGGGCCGTTTTCGGCGAGGCTCTCCTGAGAGGCGAGCACGTCGCGAGAGGCAATACCAGCATCACAGCTTCGCCGATGCTGCGTGCCCGTTTTGTGCGCAAAGGTAAATGCGCGGCCCATGCCCCGTTTCAAACGGTGCTCACCGGATTGGGTTCGTTGCATGATGCCAAGCAGCGTTTGGCGCTGTTCGGCATTCATATCCTCCATGCCACCGCGATGCAAGCTGGCCAGTAGGTCGCCATAGGCGCGAAGCGTGCCGACGTTTTCACCCGTGGCTTCATAAGCATCGAAGGCGTGGTCATAGTCGGGTTGGCCGAAGCTTTCTTCGCTCACGTCCAGCACACGGGCCAACGCAGCGGAGCGCTGGTTCACACCGTATTGTCGCAGGGCGATAAAATCTAACCCGCTCAGCTGGCGAGCCCCGGGATGCCATTGGCCATACACGCCTTGGCGAACGTCCACCAGCTTGCTGATGGGGCCGAGATGCTCCGGCTGGCCGTTGCTGGCAGCGATCATACGGCGGGCACGAGCATTCACGGCATCCAGGCCGACGCGGTCGATCAGCATGTCCGTGGCGGTGTTGTCGCTGACGGTAAGCATCTGCTCGAGCAGGTAGCGCACCGAGATCGGCGTGCCGGGGTCGTGCCAATTGACCGGCCCTGCGCCATCGACAAAGTCGCTACGTGCCAGGATCAGGCGTTCATCCAAGGAGAGCGTGCCCGCCTGACGCTCGGCCAGCACCTGAGCCGCCACGGGCACTTTAATCAGCGATGCCAAATACCAGGGGGCGTCTGCCTGCCACGCGTACGCCTCGCCCGTTGCGAGATTCTGAACGTAAACGCCAAGTGCTCCGCCAAATACGTCTTCAATGGCGCTTATTCGGGCGTCTAGATCGCCTTGCCAAGGGCTCTGCTTATCGACCTCGTAATACCAGTTCGTGTTGGCCCATACCGTGGCGCTGGCGGGCAATAAAACACCTACCAGCGCTGCCGCTAACCAGCATTTAAACTGTCGCAACCGTACCTCCCCCACTGTCAAGCTAGTTGGAGTGTCAGCGGCTGTTAGACTCTGAACGATGTGGGGCGTGACGAGGTTCCGATGAAGTACTCCGACGAGCGCCGGGAAGCCATCCTCAAGAAGCTGCTCCCGC
>NZ_JAKRFL010000034.1:0-16201 GCF_022348105.1 Halomonas sp. MMH1-48 | reverse complement strand
GAGAAGGTCAGCTTTTCAGGTACCATTTTGGAAGCGGCTGTTGGTGCTTGATGGATTGGTTAGGTTCTTGAAATCATAGCACTTTCAGCCGCTTTCTTTTATACCCTGTGAGAAATCCGGGTTAGGGTAAACGCGTAGTTCAACCGCAAACACTGACGAAACTTGCCGGAGGCGGAGAACAGCGACCCCGGCGCTACGTGGATGGCGTGCTGCGCTAAGCGCTCGTTGAGGCGCACGCAATCGACATCCGCAGGCAGTTCGACCCAGAGTAAAAAGCCCCCTTGCGGGTAGCTAATGCCTGACCCTTTGGGAAAGTAGCGCTGCACCCAACTAATCATGATGTCCCGCTGGCGCTGATATTGGCGCGAAACCGCGCGTAGATGGCGTTCAAAATGGCCTTTGGCGACAAACTCCGCCACCGCTAATTGCGGTAGCGTGGCAGAGGCGCCGGTGGAGACGTACTTCATATGCAGTGCTTTTTCCCGATAGCAGCCAGGGGCCAACCAACCCACTCGCAGGCCCGGCCCCAAGGTTTTCGAGAAGCCGCTACACAGCAGCACACGCCCATCGGTATCAAAGGATTTTATCGTCAGTGGCCTGGGCTGGGTATAGGCCAAATCCCCATAGATATCGTCTTCGATAATCGCTACATCAAAACGTTGGGCAAGCTGATAGAGCGCCCGCTTGCGCGCTTCCGGCATGGTATAACCCAAGGGGTTGTTATAGGTAGGCGTGACCTGAATGGCGCGGATAGGCCACTGCTCTAGCGCCAGCTCTAACGCCTCCAGACTAATGCCGGTTTGCGGGTCGGTGGGAATCTCCAGCGCCTTTAATCCGTTGGCTTTCAGAATCTGCATGGTGCCGTAAAAGCTGGGCGAATCCACTGCCACCACATCACCATGCTGGGTGAGTGTGCGCAGCGCAATGGCCAGCGCCTCCTGACACCCCGTAGTGATCATGATGTCATCCGGGTGCAGCAAGCAGCCAGATGCCACCGCCAAGCGCGCCACCTGCTGGCGCAGTTCAGGGCTACCGCTGAGTTTGTCGTAGTTGAAGCCGTGCAGATCGTTGCTACGGTGCAGCCCGGCGAGGATTTTCGACAGTGGCTTTAACGACTCGACTTCAAGATTGGGAACGCCGCGCCCAAGCAGCAGCCGTTTATCGTCCCGCTGGGTAGCGACGAGTTCTAACACTTGGTCCCATTGGGAGACATCAAGCGGGCACTGAGCAGGCCGCGAGACAGAGGGTAGCACAGAGGGAATACGACACGGCAACACGAAGTACCCCGACTTTGGCCGGGACTCGATCAGCGCGGCATCCATGAGCTGGCGATACGCTTCTTGTACCGTTGAGATACTCACATTCAGCTCTTGGCAGACCGCTCGAATAGACGGTAGCCGGTCGCCCACGCGATAAATCCCGTGCTCGATTCGCTCCCGCAACGTTACCGCCACCTCTTCGTAGCGCGTCATCACGCCCACCTCACTCGGTTAATTCGCCATACAGAAGGCATCCCGCTTTGCCATACAGAGGTATAACACGCCCCATCTGTATCGTAAAAATAAAAAAACCTATATCTGTATGGCAGCCGGAAGGGTACGTAACCTAGATAGGCACCCCACCACCCGGAGAGCCGCCATGCCACGCTTCAGCCTCACTCAGCTGCGTTATCAGCTAAGCCGCTACCAACAACGCCGCCGCAGCCGTCGCCAACTGCTCACGCTAGAGGATCACTTGCTGCAAGACATCGGCCTCACCCGTGAACAGGCCTGCCAAGAGGGAAAACGCACCTTTTGGAAACAGAGGCTCTCCAATAAGGGGGATGTATGACTACCGCCGAGTACTACTTGCTGGATGTCTTTACCGACCAGCCGTTTACGGGCAACCCATTGGCCGTGTTTCTCAACGCGGATGGATTGGACGCCCACACCATGCAAGCGCTGGCCAATGAATTGAATCTGGCGGAAACGGTGTTCTTGAGCGCCGAGGCGGCGCCACAACACTACCCCATGCGGATTTTCACCCCGACCAGGGAGCTGCCGTTTGCAGGCCACCCTACGGTAGGCACCGCCCACCTGCTGACGGCGCTCAAACTCACCCACCCAGAGCAACCGTTAGTGCTTCACCCACCCATTGGCGAACTCGCCATAACATCGGCCAACGGCAAAGCAACGTTCAAAACGTCGCAAGCCGTTATGCTGGCAGACAGCACGCTCGATCACCCCACTGCCGTGGCGCTGTTGGGATTGGATATCCACCAAGTAGTGGGCGACCCAGTCATCGCATCGTTTGGGCTACCCTTCCACTTGATCGAGCTATCGGATACCTCGGCCTTGGAGAGCGTCACTATTTCAGCCGCCCTCTGGGCCAGTGCAGTGATGCCCAGCCGCGCGGCTCAAATCTATCCGTACGTGAGGGAGCCGTCAGCAGGGCAAGCGACCGTGATTCGTAGCCGCATGTTCTGCATGCACGACAGCCTCTGCGAAGACCCGGCCACCGGCAGCGCTGCCGCAGCGTTAACCGGCTATCTAGCCTCCCTCCAGACCGAAGCGTTGCGCTGCGAGATACATCAAGGCATTGAAATGGGGCGGCCCAGCGTTATTTATACGGCGGCCAATGGTGATATGACGCCGGGGTTCGTGACGGTGGGAGGGCACGCCATCGTGGTGGGTAAGGGGACGCTTTACCTACCGTGAAGCCTTAAAAGCAAAAAGAGTGTCCACGATATCGCGGACACTCGCTCTTATCGCCATGCACTGCCTAGCGTCACGCCGCCTGGACCTCGATACGGCGCGCGCGGTGGCTCTCTTTCTTGGGAAGCGTCAACGTCAGCACGCCGTTGACGATAGTGGCCGTAATGGCCTCACTATCTACCTCCCGGCTCAGGTTGAAGCGCCGCGCGAAGCGTTGACCGCGCACTTCGGCATGCAAAGCGCTGAGTCCTTCCGGCATATTCAGCGCTATCTCCCCTTCCAGACTCAACACTTGGTCATCGACCTCTACCTTGAGCGTCTCCGGTGTCACACCGGGCATATCGGCCACTAGCTTGAGCGCGTTAGCCTCTTCGATAATATCCACCGCCGGTAGAAGCGCCTCCTTATAGTGCCGATTCTGGCCGTTCTGCTCCTGCTGCAGCGAGGAGTGATGGGAGTGGGATGAACGGACGATGTCATTCATGATTCGACCCTCCAAAACCTGGTTAAACGCATGATTTACGCCGCTTGAACATCAATACGCCGTGGCTTTAGCTCTTCGCGCTTGGGTAGCACGATCTCGAATATCCCATGGGCATGACGGGCCTCTGACCGCTCGACGTCGATTCCCTCGGGTAAGGCGATCGATCTAACGAACTCCCCACTGGCGCGCTCACGGCGCAGAACCTGACGCGACTCACCCTCCTCATGTTGGCCCGACACGGCGTCTCGTTGACCACGCAGTGTCAGCACATTGTCCTGAACATCGATGATTAGATCCGAGGGGGCCAACCCTGCGGCAAACACGTAGAGCCTAACGGCCTCGTCGCTGCGGGCGATATTGATCATGGGAAAGCTACCCCGCGGCACCGCGCGAATATCCATGGTATTGCGATCAGGAAAGAAGCCATCCAGCAACTGGTTGAGCCAGTCATACTGCTCAGACGAGCCCGTTTCAAAACGCTTGAGATCATCGAACATGTCGAATACCTCCTACGTAAAGCAGACTGTGAGACTTACGATGAGAGGCGGCCCCTTTTCCACTCCACCGAAGCAGCCTCTACGGTACGAAAAATAGGAGCGTTCGTTCGTATTTCAAGCGTCTGATGGCCATTTTTTTGGCGCGTTCTAAATCGCCTAACCGATGTGTATGTGTTGAGCTCAGTGTGCTGACCGTCACCGATTTAGAGGCGTATGACCGCTTCTGCGACCGTGTACTCTATGGCGATGACAACCTGCGCAAGTTCCGCACGTTACTCTCGACTCTCGCGTAAGCGCCATAAGTTCAAAAGCTTGCATCCGACATAGCGGGAGTTACGCGACTGGCGCGATAGGATAGGTGCGCCAACCGGTAGGCGGCTGATGACACTGCCAGTGGGCCAGCACCGCTTGGCTGGCCGGGAATAGCGGCGCGGGCAGCGCGCCGGGGTGGAACCAGCGCCACTCCGTGAACACCTGAGGCTCTAGCAGCAAGGCCTCGGCCTCTTGTTTCACGTGGGCGATGACGGCTCCCGTCACCATGGAGGCGGCGCTCTTGAGGTTCTGAGTGATCGCCAGCAAGGCCAAATCGTGCAGCTCGGTAATGCCCGTTTCTTCCGCGACTTCGCGAGCAGCCGACGTCTCAAAGGACTCTCCCGCATCGACATGGCCGCCGGGTAAACACCAGCACGGCGTTTCCCCCGGCTTATCGCGATACCCAAGCAGTACGCTTCCATCCGAGCGGATGACTATCGCCCCCACGCCGATGATAGGTCGGGCGGTATCGTTCATCGCTCCCCCTTTTGCAGATCGGTTAGCACACGCCGATACCCTAAGCCGTCAGCCCAATGCCTCTTAAAATCACCGACGTCACCGACTGCACGGCCTTTTCGAACTGCAGGTCGTCCAGCGGTTTGTCGTCGTTGAGCAGTGAGATTTGATAGTCGAAGTCGGCGTAGTGCTGGGTGGAGGCCCAGATCATGTAAAGCAGGTAGGAGGGCTCGACGGGATTGATTTGGCCGGCTTCGATCCACTCGCGAATTTTCGACTCTTTCAGTTTGGTCCATTCATAGAGGTGATCGCGCAGGCGCTCTTTGAGAATCGGCGCGCCCTGCATCACTTCGGCCGCCCAGATCTTGGAGCCGTGGGCGCGGTAGCGGGAGTGATTCATCTTGGCGCGAATGTAGGTCGAGAGCACCACGCGGGGGTCGTCGTACAGCTCGAAGCAGAGTGCGTCCTGCTTCCACACCGCTAACAGCGCCAGCAGCACCTCTTGATAGAGCGCCTTCTTGGTCGCGAAATAGTAGTGCACGTTGGACTTTGGCAGGTCGGCCAACTGAGCGATCTCTCCCATGGAGGCTCCGGCATAGCCTTTCTCGGCAAACAGCTGCTCCGCCGCTTGAAGGATCTTCTTGACGTTCGTTTGCCGAATTTCGTCCTGTGTTCTCGCCACGCTGGTATCCCTTTGCCGCTCTGACCGCTAATCACACGCATCAAAACATACATCACCGCCCCACAAAGACGCAGGCGGTGGTGCAGTGAAGATGGCGCAGTTAGCGCATTGCGTCAACGCTGGGTGGTGGGAAACGAGAACTCCGCCCGGGTGGCTTCGCTGACGGAGGGCCAACGCTGGGAAACCGCTTTACGGCGCGTGTAGAAGCGCACCGCGTCGGGGCCGTAGGCGTGAAGGTCGCCAAACAGCGAGCGCTTCCAGCCGCCAAAGCTGTGGTAGGCCACCGGCACGGGCAGTGGTACGTTTACCCCCACCATGCCCACTTCGATACCATCGGTGAACCGGCGGGCGGCTTCGCCATCACGGGTGAACAGGCAGGTGCCGTTGCCGTATTCGTGGTCGTTGATCAGCTGCATGGCATCGTCCAGGCTGCCGACCCGTACCACGCAAAGTACCGGCCCGAAAATCTCTTCCTGATAAATGCGCATCTCAGCAGTGACGTGATCGAACAGGCAGCCACCCACAAAGTAGCCCTCTTCATGGCCCGCCACGCTCAGGCCACGGCCATCCGCCACCAGCGAAGCGCCCGCGTTCACGCCCCCTTCGATAAACCCAAGCACTTTATTGCGGTGCTCGGCGGTGACCAGCGGGCCCATGTCCAGGCCTTTTTCAGTGCCGGGCCCCACCTTCAACTGAGCGATCTTGGGCAGCATGGTTTCGACCAGACGGTCGGCGGTTTCGTCACCCACGCACACCGCCACCGAGATCGCCATGCAGCGCTCACCGCAGCTGCCGTAGGCGGCACCCATCAGCGTGTTGGCGGCGTTTTCCAGGTCGGCATCCGGCAGAATCACCGCGTGGTTCTTCGCCCCGCCCAGGGCCTGAACGCGCTTGCCCGCCGCCGAACCACGGGAGTAGATCGCCTCTGCCACGGGCGTGGAACCCACAAACGAGATCGCCTTCACGGCTTTGGCATCCAGCAGGGTTTCCACCGCCTCGCGCCCGCCATGCACCACGTTCATCACACCTTTGGGCAGCCCCGCCTCTTGCAGCAGTTCAGCCACGGCCATGGCCGCCGACGGGTCCTTTTCGGAGGGCTTGAGGATAAAGGTGTTACCGCAGGCAATCGCCATCGGGTACATCCACAGCGGCACCATGGCAGGGAAGTTGAACGGGGTAATGCCCGCCACCACGCCCAACGGCTGGAAGTTGGACCACGCATCGATGCCCGGCCCCACGTTGTGGGAGTACTCGCCTTTTAACAGCTCAGGCACGCCACAGGCGTACTCGACGTTCTCGATGCCGCGCTTCAGCTCGCCCATGGCGTCTTCCACCGTTTTGCCATGCTCTTCGCTGACCAGTTGCACGAGGCGGTCCGCGTGCTCTTCCAGCAGCTGCTTAAAGCGGTACATCACCTGGGCGCGCTTGGCGGGCGGCGTATCGCGCCAGGCGGGAAAAGCTGCCTGAGCCGCAGCAATCGCACGCTCCACATCCGCCGCGCTGGCATCCGCCACGTGGCGAACCACCTTGCCAGTAGAAGGGTTGGTGACCTCCAGCGTGCGCTGGCTTTCCACCAGCTCACCATTTATCAGGTGGGAAACAACACTCATCATTAAACTCCGAAATAGGGTGGGCCAGGGTTACGCCAGTGAATCCAGGGTCGTCGCGACGGCATCGAACAAACGCTCGAGCTCGGCTTCCGTGGTGCCGAAGGGAGGGCCGAACTGCAGGGTGTCGCCGCCGTAGCGCACGTAGAAGCCCGCTTCCCACAGCGCCATATGCGCATCGCGGGGGCGAATGGTGGGGTCGCCGTGGCGCGGCGCTAGCTGCAGAGCACCGGCCAAGCCGTAGTTGCGAATATCGACAATGTGGTTGTGGCCTTTCAGGGCGTGCAGCTTCTGCTCGAACGCGGGAGCGATGGCATTCACCTGAGCGGGGAAGTTGTCACGCTCCATCATCTCCAGCGCCGCCAGCCCCGCCGCGCAGGCCACGGGGTGGGCGCTGTAGGTGTAGCCGTGGGGGAATTCAATGGCGTGCTGGGCACCGCCTGCGTGCATGAAGGTGTCGAAAATCTCGCCTGAAGCGATCACCGCCCCCATCGGCACCGCCCCATTGGTGATCTGCTTGGCCACGTTCATGATGTCCGGCGTGACGCCAAACGCTTCGGCACCGGTGGTGGCGCCGCTGCGGCCAAAGGCGGTAATGACTTCATCGAAAATCAGCAGAATATCGTGGGCGGTGCAGATTTCCCGCAGCCGGTTCAAGTAGCCCTTGGGCGGCACGATCACCCCCGCCGAGCCCGACATCGGCTCCACGATCACCGCCGCAATGGTAGAGGCATCGTGCAGGGCGATTTGATCCAGCAGCGCATCGGCCAGCTCAGCGCCGGTTTCCGCTTGGCCACGGGTGTAGGCATGGCCCGCCTGCAGGGTGTGAGGCAGGTGCGTCACGTCCATCAACTGCCCGTAGTGTTTACGGTTGCCGCCAATACCACCCAGGCTGGTGCCGCCGATGTTCACCCCGTGGTAGCCCTTGGCGCGGCCGATCATGCGGGTTTTTTCCGGCTTACCTTTTAACCGCCAGTAGGCCTTGGCCATCTTGACCGAGGTATCGGCGGCTTCTGAACCGGAGTTGGTGAAAAATACGTGATCCAGCCCGGCAGGCGTTAAGCTCGCGACCTTTTCCGCCAGCTTGAACGCCAACGGGTGAGCAATCTGAAAGCCGGGGGCAAAATCCAGCGTACCCAGCTGCGCCGCCACGGCTTTCTGAATCTCTTCACGGTTATGACCCGCCCCGCAGGTCCATAGGCCAGAGAGCGAATCGAACAGCTTGCGCCCTTGGTCATCGATGTAATAACGCCCTTCGGCGCCCGCAATCATGCGCGGGTTGGCACGGAAGTCCCGGTTGGCACTAAAGGGCATCCAGAAATGCTGGTTGAGGGCGGTGGCTGATCCAGACTGCTCAGCCGTCTTTTCCGCTGACTGGGCGGTTGTTTTACTTTTTAAACCAAACATAGTGTCCAGCTCCGTCGCTATGAGACATGCCCTCAGCATGCGCCACCCACTACGTTTATAAAATCATGCTTTTCTTTCGCTCACGTTAGTAAAATCATACGTAATAGAGCATCAAACAGCGCCTACCCATCTTGACGGAACGATTCAAAGCGCCTAATTCTTATATTTATACGAATAAATACAACAAATCAGTGGAACACGCCTCAGTCGCACTCACTTAGCGAATGCGCTCACTAGCGCTGTCGCTGGCTGCGTGCACTGCCATCAATGCTCACAATTTCAATATAAACAAAGGGCTACCTTGCTATGAAATACTTGACTCCCTTAAAGCTGTCTATATATGGCGGCATGCTCTTCAGCTTTATCATGCTGGAAAGCCCCCTCATTATGCTGGCTAACCGTATAGAGCCCATGGTGATGGGCCTCCCCTTTCTGCTGGTGTGGAACTTGTTCTGGTGGTTCGTATTAACGGCGCTGTTTTTGGTGGCTTATTTCACCAACTGGGGTAGTCCCGAGCCTTCCACTATCCACGCCACCCAACAGCGGTAAATGAAGGGGTATATCATGACCGGAAGCTTAATCATCATTGCAGCGTTTATGATCATTCCCTTGATGGTGGGGGTTTTATCCGCTCGTCAATCGCAAGAAACCAGCGAGGATTTTTTCGTTCAGGGCCGTGCCATGGGCAGTATCGCGGTCTTCTTCACCGTCGCGGCCACCTGGTGGAGCGCGTTTGCGTTCCTCGGCTCTAATGCCACCTTTTATACCAACGGGCCGGTATTTCTTACTGCGTTAGCCTGGAACCTGCTGTTTGGCTTCATGTATTACTGGATTGGCAAACGAGTTTGGTTTTTAGGCAAACGATTCAACTACTTAACACCTTCAGACTTAATTGGCGATTTTTATAACAGCGAGGCGCTGCGCATTACCGTTGCCGCGATTACGCTGATTTTTACCGTACCTTATCTGCAGATCCAGCTCACTGGCGGCGCTTACTTAATCGAGGTTGCCTCGGGTGGGTTGATTCCTTTCTGGCTCGCCGCCCTGCTGTTCTACTTCATCATCATTATCTACGTGTGGATTGGCGGCATTCGCGCCATTGCCTGGACCGACGTCATTTATGGCGCGCTGTTGTTCTTCGGCATGCTGTATGCCGGTTACTACATTTCCACCCAGGTAGGGGGCCCCACGGCGCTATTTAGTCAGCTGCAGCAAAGCTCTCCTGATCATCTCACCATGCCTGGGCCGAACGGCACGATGGGCTACCCCATGTGGTTCTCGCTGTTTGCCATTACCGCCATCGGTGCCTTTATGGGCCCGCAAATCTGGCTGCGCATGTACTCGGTCAAACACGGCAAACTGTTTAACCTAATGCCGTTTTTATTGGGGTTGGCGGCCTTTGCCTATGTAGGCTCGGTGCTATCTGGCTATTCAGGCGTGCTGCTCGAACCCAACGTAGAAAACCCTGACCAGATACTGCCCATCATGCTGATGGAGTATGCGCCTTACCTGCTCGCCTCGTTGATCATGGCAGCCGGCGCCTCAGCCGCCATGTCTACCGCTAACTCGCAGATCCACGCGGTGTCTACCGTGGTGACGATGGATATCTACAAACGCTATATCGACCGCGATGCCAGCCAAGCGCGTATCGTGTATATCGGTCGTTTATCGCTAGTGGGTTTCTCATTGGCCGCTTATATCATGGCGCTCACCGTACCGGGCGTACTGGTCACCATTGGTATTGCGGCATTGGCGGGCACCGCGCAGTTGATCATTCCCACCATCGGGGCCATCACCTGGAAAAAAGCGCACCCCACCGCTGCACTGGCGGGTTTGTGGGCGGGCGTTGCCTGCGTGCTCCTCATGACCTTTGGCCCGCTCAGCGCACCATTTGGCTACCATGCGGGTATCTGGGGGTTATTGCTGAATGCTGCGCTGTTTGTTGGGCTCAGCCACGCGCTGCATCGCCGCGATACAGCGGTCGTGGAACGCTTTACCCAAGCACGCCATGACTATGATGCCGAGTACCATCCAGAGCGTTTGCCCGCCTATACACAAGAAATCACCCATAGCGCTAACCAACAATAAGGAGTGGGTTGATGACTCAAGCCCCTGTTTCGACCTCGCCGCGCAGACCCAAGCTTGCCGAGCTGATTAGCGACGACATCAAGCGCTGGATAGCCGCCGAGTCACTGGGAGAAGGTGACCGGCTGCCCAACGAAAAAGCGCTGATGGAGCTTTACGGTAGCGCCAAGGGCACCGTGCGCGAAGCGCTCAAGATCCTAGAGGTTGAGGGGCTCATCACGTTAAAAACCGGGCCTAAAGGAGGCGCGGTCATTAATCAGCCCAGCATGGAGCCCGCCAGCCGAATGCTGCGTAACTTCCTGCACTTCCAACAATTGGATGGAAAGCAGGTGTACCAGCTACGCAAACTGCTGGAAGTAGAACTGGCGGCCTCCGTGGTGGGTAAGCTCACCGAGCAGGACTTCCAACAGTTGGAAGCCAATATGTCGGCCTGCGCCTGCTGTGCGAGTCATGAAGAGGATCACCGACACCAACGTTTTCTAGAGCTGGAGTTTCACCAGCTGCTGGCCCGCGCCTGCCCGAATCCATTGCTCGCGTTTATGTGCCAGTTTTTAAACGACATGCTGCGCGATTTGGTGGTGATCAAAAAAGCCTACGTCCCGGAGCGAAAGCAATTCGATCACGCCAATCAGGATTACCACCGGCAGCTAGTGGATGCCTACCGCGCTGAAGATGCCCCGCGTGTGCGACAGATCATGGCCGAGCACATGGCCGATGCGGAACATCACATGAGTGCGCTGGAAGCTGAAATGGCGATACAGATGCTGGTCAGCAACGACTCACCCACTCATCAGAATCACCGTTCCAAGCTACACGACTTACTAACGGACAACACATCCGTTTAACTTTGCGAGGAGAGTGAAATGAATACCTACGTTACGCCCATCAAAGAGTCCGACCTACTTACTGACAGCGACCGCCTTTGGGCGTCGCTCATGGAGATGGCCAAACTAGGGGCCACGCCCAAGGGCGGCGTGAACCGTCAGGCGCTGACCGATCTAGACCACCAGGGCCGCGACCTTTTCATTCAGTGGTGCCGTGCCGAGGGCTGCACGATTCGCATCGATAATGTCGGCAATATCTTTGCCCGCCGGGAAGGCAGCGACCCCAGTGCCAAAACCGTCATGGCGGGCAGCCACTTGGATACCCAACCCACCGGCGGCAAATACGATGGCTGCTTCGGCGTCATGTCGGGTCTTGAAGTCATTCGTACCCTGAATCAGCACAACATCACCACGCAATCGCCGATCGAAGTGGTCGCGTGGACCAACGAAGAAGGCTGCCGATTTCCCCCCTGTATGATGGGCTCCGGCGTATTCAGCGGCGAGCTGGCGTTCGATGCCATGATGGCGCGCACCGACGCCGATGGTGTCACGGTCAGCGATGCCTTAGACGCGATTCATTATCGCGGTAGTGATGAGGTCTCCCCCGACGAGATCAAAGCCTATTTCGAGCCGCACATTGAGCAAGGCCCCATTCTCGAAGATACCGACACCACCATTGGCGTTGTCATCGGGGGGCTTGGCCAGAAGTGGTTCGACTTGACCCTCACAGGGCTTGAAGCCCATGCAGGCCCCACCCCAATGAATCTTCGTCGGGATGCCATGATGGGGGCCGCAGAAGTCACTCAAGCACTCAACCGGATTGCCCATGAGCACCAACCCCACGGGCGCGGCACGGTAGGCTGTATGACGCTACACCCAGGTTCGCGCAATGTCATTCCCGGCCAAGTCAAAATGACCCTGGATATGCGCCACTGGCAACCCGACGCCCTGATCGCCATGGGCCAAGCGGTGACGACCGCCGTTGAAGACATTTGCCAACGTCACGGGTTGGAATACGAGCTCACCCCCACCGCAGATTTTGCGCCTGAGCATTTCGATCAAACGTGCGTGGATAGCGTGCGACAAGCCGCTGAAAAACTACAGCTCTCACACATGGATATCATCAGCGGAGCCGGGCACGATGCGATGTTCGTTGGCCGCGTAGCACCCGCCGCCATGATCTTCATTCCCTGCAAAGATGGCATTAGCCATAACGAGATCGAAAGCGCCACCCCGGAACATGTACACGCAGGCTGTAACGTTCTACTGCACGCCATGCTCGATGCGGCCGGTGTGAAAAGTGGGGAGTAACCATGGCGGATACCTTTGAAACCTTGACGGCAACTGATGCATTGGCACGTTTCAGCGAGGGCTCGCTCTCGCCGGAAACGCTGGTGGAGGACTGCTTAACGCGTATTGAGCGAGATAACCCCAAGGTGAATGCCTTCACCTGTATTAACGGAGAAGAGGCACGCCGTTTAGCGGCAGAATCTGCTCGACGCTGGCAAGCAGGTATACCCTGCGGCCCGCTAGACGGCATCCCAGTGACGATCAAAGATTTAACCCTAACCAAAGGCCTGCCTACACGGCTGGGTTCCACCACCACGACTCCAGATGGCCCCTGGGAGGTAGATGCGCCCATTAGCCGTCACCTGCGCAATGCCGGGGCCATTGTGGTTGGCAAAACCACCTCGCCTGAATTTGGCTGGAAAGGCGTCACCGATAACCCGCTGCACGGCATCACCCGCAACCCATGGAACACGGAGCTAACGCCGGGAGGGTCATCCGGCGGCGCGGGAGCGGCCGCGGCGCTCAACCTGGGCCTGCTTCATCAAGGCAGCGACGCGGGCGGCTCCATTCGTATTCCATGCAGCTTTACCGGCACGTTCGGTATTAAACCCACCTTTGGGTGGGTGCCTCAGTGGCCTGCCAGCACCATGAGTACGCTGTCTCATTTAGGGCCCATGACGCGCACTGCACGTGATAGCGCCCTCATGCTCAGCGTCATGGCACAGCCCGATGCTCGGGATGGTTACTCAGGCAATCCCAGAGGGCCAGATTGGCTCACGCCGCCACCGGCTAGCCTAAAGGGCTGGCGCATCGCCTTTAGTGCTGACCTTGGCTATGTAGACGTAGCGCCGGATATTGCCCAGCGAGTCGAGGAATCCATCGCTTATTTAGAAGCATTGGGGGCCACCGTAGAACGTATAGACCCAGGCTTTAGCGATCCGCTTAAAACGTTTAATACGCTCTGGTTTGCGGGGGCCACGCAGGCACTCGAAAAACTGAACGAACAGCAACAGGCAGCGCTCGACCCTGGCTTTCTGGAGATTGCACGACGCGGGCAAGACGTATCGCTTTCCGCCTACCTCGCCGCCCGGCGTGAGCGCAGCGAATTGACCGCCCATATGGCCGCCTTTCACGAACGCTATGACTTGCTAGTAACGCCTACGATGCCCATTGCACCCTTTGCGGCGGGCCACAATGTACCACCGGGCAAGCACTATCGCGATTGGATGGACTGGACGCCGTTCAGCTATCCCTTCAACCTAACCCAACAGCCCGCGGCTTCCCTTCCCTGCGGGCTAGACAACCAGGGGCTGCCGGTAGGTTTGCACTTAGTGGCAGGTAGATATCAAGACCTCAAGGTGCTGCATGCGGCCCAGGTACTTGGACGCTATTTGCCGCCGTTGACGCCGCCTACAACACCACCTCAAACCCCTCAAACTTAGGCGGGCCAAGGTAGATTCCTTCTGGCGCTTTGGCATTGGCGTGGGCCTTGCGGAAGGCGTCCGACGTCGTCCAGGCGCGGAAGGCCTCTTCGGACTCCCACACGCTGTGGGAGATGAACACGGTGTGCTCTTCCTGGCTTTCGCCCTGCAGCATTTGAAACTGCTTGAAGCCCGGCACTTCCTCCAGGTGGGAATCGCGGTTGCGCCATACCTCTAGAAAATCCTCTTCGCGACCTGGGGCAATCCGAAAACGGTTCATGGCGATATACATAGTGTTCTCCTGTGGGCAGGTGTGACTCAGTTGGTTACGCAAACAATCGCTTGATGGTAACGTCATCACTGCATCACGAATAGATGAGTGACGAACAGGCGTTACGGCTAATGGCTCAGGCACCTCTTCAGGTCGTTTGGTTCAAACGCGATTTGCGCATTCACGATCACGCACCGCTGGCGAACGCCGCCGCGGCGGGACCTGTGCTGCCGCTATTCGCCATCGAGCCCGACCAATGGCAAACGCCCGACAGCGCCCTGCGCCACTGGCAGTTTGCCGCCGATTCGCTGGTTGATCTTGCCCAAGCGCTCAACACGCTGAGCTTGCCGCTTTGCCTGTGGCAGGGCGATATAGTGGAGTGCCTAGCCGCGCTCAAAGCCCACTACGGCGAACTGGTGCTGCACTCCCACCAAGAGACCGGCAATGCCTGGAGCTTCGAGCGCGACCAACGCGTTCAGGCGTGGTGCCACGCCCACCACGTGCCCTGGCAGGAAGCCCGCCAGCAGGGCGTGATTCGCGGGCTGAGCAGCCGCACCGGGCATCAATCCCGCTGGGAAAGCCACTGGGAAGCGCTGATGACCGCCCCCACCTACCCCGCCCCGCCAACAGCAGTGGCCGCAACAGGTTGGGAGGCGTTTCACCACGTGGATATAGCGCAACTGCCCTCGCTCACCCTGGGGTTCGATACCACGCCCTGCCCCCAACGCCAGTGCGGCGGGCGCAGTGAAGGCCGCGCGCTATGGCTGAGCTTTATTACCCAGCGCGGGCGGCGCTATCGCGGCTCGCTCTCCAAACCGTTACTAGCCTGGGAGTTTGGTTCACGGCTCTCGCCTCACTTGGCCTGGGGCACACTCTCCATGCGGGAAGTGGTGCAATCCCTGCGCCGCCAGCGGCAAAAGCACGCCGACGACACCGCCTGGGCCCGCTCACTGCGCGCCTTTACCTCGCGGCTCTATTGGCACTGCCATTTCATCCAGAAGCTGGAAAGCGAGCCCAGCATTGAGCATCAAACTTTGCACCCGGCGCTGCGCGGCCTGCGAGAGCGCGACCCGGAACACCCCCACCTGATCGCCTGGAAGCGCGGCCAAACCGGCGTGCCGCTGGTAGATGCCTGCATGCGCAGCCTGACCGCCACCGGCTGGATCAACTTTCGCATGCGCGCCATGCTGCTCTCCCACGCCACCTTCGGCCTGGGGCTGCACTGGTACGAACCTGCACTGCATTTGGCACGGCTATTTACCGACTTCGAACCCGGTATTCACTACCCCCAAGTTCAGATGCAGGCAGGCGCTACCGGCACCAACGCCATGCGGGTCTACAACCCGATTAAGCAAGCGGAAGATAACGACCCCACCGGCGAATTCATCGCCCGCTGGGTGCCCGAGCTTGCGCCTCTGCCGTTAGAGTGGCGCGCCAAACCCTGGGCGCTACCGGAAAGCCTACAAAAACGCTTCGGCTTTCAGCCCGGCATCGACTATCCCACTCCCAATGATTTTGAAGCCGAAGCGCGCTACTGGAAGAAACTGCTTTATGAGCTGCGACATACGCCGGAGGCTAGAGATGCCAGCCAAGCAATTGTGGATAAGCTGGCGAGTCAGCGGCGGCCTCCCCCTCGGCGGGCTAGAAAAGCGAGAGCCGCTGATCAGCAGCAGCTTTCGCTGTTTGATGAGGGTTGGGCGGAGGATAGGTAGCAGTTATGCTTGGCCAGAGCTAACTCATCTCTTGGCTAGAAGCGCGGCCGCATCAACAAACAACACGGTATGGGGTATGAGCTGTGAGAAAGCCCTGTCATTCGCCATATTACTGATATATTCATTAAACTGTTTCAGTAATCCCGCCGGTCAACCCCCATTCTGGGTCCCATTTAAGGAACAGCCGACATGTGCTTACTCAATTGATAGGAAAGTATCTAACGATTTAGGAGGGAAGGGCTTTAGCCTGCCCCAGCGAATGGAGTGAGCGATTTGAGCACATTGCTATAGTGAATACTCAAACCTGAGCTCTTTTCAAGAATCGGAATCCCCCTAACCCGGATTTCTCATAGCACCTCAGCAAGTATCTTACCCAAGACGTAATGCTACTAAAAACCTATTGGCACGGTTTAAACTGCCTACTTTTTAACCACTTCCCGTCGTTCAGACACACTTCCCC
>NZ_JAKRFL010000033.1:0-16208 GCF_022348105.1 Halomonas sp. MMH1-48 | reverse complement strand
GAGAAGGTCAGCTTTTCAGGTACCATTTTGGAAGCGGCTGTTGGTGCTTGATGGATTGGTTAGGTTCTTGAAATCATAGCACTTTCAGCCGCTTTCTTTTATACCCTGTGAGAAATCCGGGCTAGAAAGCCGCCCGCGTCGCTTTGCTGATTATTCAGCCGGGCCAAGGCACCATCTACCCCATCTCCCACACGATTGAGCACGATTGCAGCCAACGCCCACCCGTACTGTTCGAATGCCAGTAGCGGCAAGGCGCTGAGCCCCACGATGAAGGCCGCTAGCGTGACTTGATCAGCGGTAATTTTTTGACGATGCAGGATGTCAGCAAGCGCGAGAAGCGGTCGCTGGGTCAGCGGCATGGTAAAGCGGTCTAACACGATGATATCTCCGTAAAAGGGGACTGGGTTTAATGTTAGTAGCGGCTAATAATTAAGACTAAAGTGTTTAGACTTTGGTTGTAATAACGGCCAATTCGCTGGACTAAAGGCTTATTGCAGTGAATAAAGGGCACCACAAACGCCAGCGGCGCTGGTAAAAATGCCGTAGGGCCTGCCCCGTGTTGAGCCCTTTCGTTCACCCTGACTGCGAGCGGTACGTTAATAATGCGCAGAACTGCTACGATGACGCTGTGGGATCAGCTTTGGCACTCCCACGATCAAGTCAAAAACCTTCTGATGTGTGCGTTGCCTACCTCAAGTACCGGTGGCTCCTCATCCCGCAGCGAGGCTAATGGTACACAAGGCAGCAGCGGCCACTCACCCCGTCCTCCTGCGTATAACCGAGCGCAGAAAATCGGCTTGGTGCTGGGGCCATTGCTGTTTGCAATGGTAGTGATGTTTTTCCACCCGGCTGATCTTAGCTTCGAAGGCCGGATGGTGCTGGCCACTACCTTGTGGGTAGCGGTGTGGTGGATTACCGAAGCCATCCCGATTCCTGTCACTTCTCTGCTGCCGATTATTCTCCTACCCATTACCGGGGCGTTGGAGAGCAACGCCGTTACGGCGGCCTACGGCAACCCGATTATTTTCCTGTTCCTGGGCGGCTTTATGATCGCCCTGGCGATGGAGAAGTGGGATCTACATAAACGCATTGCGCTGTCGATCATCTCCGTGCTCGGTACTAGCATCAACAGCATCGTGTTTGGTTTCATGGCGGCGACGGGCTTCTTGTCCATGTGGGTGTCCAATACCGCCGCTGTGATGATGATGCTGCCTATTGGCACTGCGATTGTCTATCAAGTCACCCAGGAACTGAATAA
The DNA here is from genome assembly GCF_022348105.1 of Halomonas sp. MMH1-48. Lineage (NCBI taxonomy): Bacteria > Pseudomonadati > Pseudomonadota > Gammaproteobacteria > Oceanospirillales > Halomonadaceae > Halomonas > Halomonas sp. MMH1-48. Next base: position 14,950 of record NZ_JAKRFL010000033.1, on the reverse strand, counting down.
AACCGAAGGTGACCACAGCGACGAAATCGATAAATTCAGCAAGGCGCTCATTTTCGGCGTGGGCTATGGTGGCACCATTGGTGGTTTAGGCACGCTGATCGGCACGCCGCCGAACATTATCCTGGCGGCGATCGTGAACGAGCTGTTCGGTGTCGAGATTTCGTTCGCGGGCTGGCTGATGTTTGCCTTCCCGGTGGTAATGACGCTGCTGGTGATTGGCTGGGTGATGCTGACGCGCTTCATTTATCCGATCAAGCTCGCCAAATTGCCGGGCGGCCGGGCGCTGATTCGAAAAGAGAAAGAAGCGCTGGGTAGGATCACCTTCGAAGAGAAGGCGGTGCTCGGTGTGTTCCTGTTTGCCGCGTTCTTCTGGATTACCCGCTCGTTTCTTTGGCAGGGACAGATCCTCAATATTCCAGGCATTAACGACACCATGATTGCGATCACTGCTGCCGTGGCACTGTTTCTGATTCCTTCGCCCAATAAAGGTGGCTGCCTGTTGGGGTGGGACGTAGCCAAAGACGTGCCGTGGGGCATTTTGCTGCTGTTCGGCGGCGGCTTGGCGATTGCCGCAGGTTTTGGCTCATCGGGTCTGGCTTCATGGATTGGCGGCCAAATGAGCGTGCTAGAAGGCGTCAACTTCCTGCTGGTCATTTTGCTGGCGACAGGCATGGTGCTATTTTTGACCGAGATCACCTCCAACACGGCCACAGCGACGATGATTTTGCCGGTGCTAGCCTCATTGGCGCTGGCGCTCGATATTCATCCGTTCGTGCTGATGGTGCCAGCGGCCATGGCGGCCAACTGCGCCTTCATGCTACCGGTAGGCACCCCGCCCAATGCGATCATCTTCGCCACGGGTAAAATCAAAATCATCGAGATGGTGCGCAACGGTTTCTGGCTCAACATCATTGCGATGCTGTTGATCGTGGCCGCGGTCTACTTCCTGCTGCCGATGCTGTGGGGCGTGGATCTCACCACCTACCCGGATGCGTTTAGAGATTAATCTAGGTTAATTTTATGTCACTAACACAAAGCCCTCATCCTTGCGATGGGGGCTTTGTGTATGCGGGTTACGGCGCGAAAGATGACCTTAAGACGACGAGGAGGGTTTTCGACAAACCAGAGTGATTATCTATAGTGGCTTTAGTAACCCCACCTGCACGGATGCATCCTTCAAGGAGACCCGCAATGGAACTGCTGAGACAAGTTCGCGATTATTTACAAGACTACTCACTTAAGCTCGCTACTGCCGAATCCTGTACGGCAGGACTGATTGCGTCGGAACTGGCGCGGGTGCCAGGCAGTGGCCAATCGATGGATTGCGGCCTTGCCGTGTACTCGCCAGAGGCTAAGCAGCGTTATCTTTCGGTAAGCGCTCAAACCCTTGAGCGTTGTGGTTTGACCAGCGAGGCGACATCCAAAGAAATGGCCGTGGGGGCACTCACTAACAATGATGCCAACGTTGCGATAGCCAATACCGGTATCGCTGGACCAGAGCCCCACGATGGCATTCCCGTAGGAACGGTATGCTTTGCCTGGGCGTTTCGGTACGAGCAGCAGATTTATCTCATCGCAGAGACACGGCATTTTTCAGGTGACCGTAACGAAGTGCGTTTAGCGGCGGCCCACTACGCTTTGAAGCGCTTAATGACTCACCACGCTGCAGTGGTAGAGGGAGAGGTCAGCGCCGTCGCTCATCAAGCCCATCAAGCGCATATTCAAACCGCGTTGCGGGTCGTGTCCGCCATCGATCCGCAGCAAGAAGTCGAGCGCCGTGTGATGTTTCTCTATCGCCAACTCCTAAACTCTGGGCAAAAGAGCTTGGTGTTGGGTATCAGTGGCGGGGTCGATTCCACTGTAGCAGGGCGCTTGGCGCAGTTGGCGGTAGAAAAAGCTCGCCAAGAGGGTGTGTCAGCCCACTTCTATGCGATGCGTTTACCCTACGATACTCAGCACGATGAAGTAGACGCCCAGCAGGCGTTGGCATTCATCAAACCCGATAGCGTGCTGAGTGTGAATATCCAGGCCGCGAGCGATGCAATGTTGGCTTCGCTTGAAGCAGGTGGGCTGGGCTTTACCGATGCGCAGCAACGCGATTTCGTCCTGGGCAATATCAAAGCGCGTCAACGTATGGTGGCTCAATATGCTGTCGCAGGGGCTAACGCGGGGCTGGTCGTAGGAACCGATCAGGCGGCGGAGGCGCTCATGGGCTTTTTTACCAAATATGGCGATGGGGCCTGCGATATCGCTCCATTAACCGGTCTGACTAAAGCCCAGGTACGCCAATTAGGTGCGGTGCTAGGCGCGCCCGAAGCGCTGGTAGAGAAGCAGCCCACGGCTGATCTAGAGACTCTGAAACCCCAGCTAGCCGATGAGGAGGCACTTGGCGTTAGCTACGCAGATATCGATGCTTTCTTGACGGGTAAACAGGTAAGCGAGGAAGCGCGTGCCACGATGATACAAACGTATCAGCGCTCAGCGCATAAACGGCACCTGCCCATCACCCCCTGAGCGCTAGCGTCGCGGTGTGAGGTTGTTATGATGCAGCTAACGTTTCTGTATCGAGTGCGTCATGCGATTACTTCACACCGCCGATTGGCATTTGGGGCGGCTATTCCATAACCTCTCCCTGCTGGAAGACCAGCGCCATGTGTTGCAGCAGCTGCTGGCGATCATCGACCGCGAGCAGGTGGATGCCGTGCTGGTCGCAGGCGATATTTACGACCGCTCTGTGCCACCCGCTGCGGCGGTCACGCTGCTGGATGAGATATTGGTCGAGCTGTGCGAGAAGCGCAGCCTGCCGGTCATCATGATTTCCGGTAACCACGACGGTGCCGAGCGCTTGGGTTTTGGCGCCCGCCATTTGCGTCAGGCCGGGCTGCATATCCTCACCGACCTGGCCACCTGCGATCAGCCGGTCACGCTAACGATGGGCGGTGACACGTTGGATGTGTTCGGCATCCCCTACGCCGATCCGGAGTACGTGCGCAGCGCGTTTGGCGTGGACGTGCGCGACTTCGACGGCGCCCACCGCTACCTGCTGGAGCGCATCGAGGCGCAGCGCCAGCCGGGCCGCCCGACGATGCTCATGAGCCACTGCTTTGTCGATGGCGGCACCGCCAGCGACTCCGAGCGCCCGCTCACCCTGGGCGGGGCGGAGAGCGTGGCTTGGGAGCCCATGCAGCGTTTCGACTACGTGGCGCTTGGCCATCTTCACGGCCCGCAAACTCGCGGTGGCGAGCACATTCGCTACAGCGGCTCGCTGCTGAAGTACAGCTTTTCCGAAGCCACTCAGCGTAAAGGCGTCACCCTCGTCGAGGTGGGCAGCGAAGGTGTCACCCAGATCGAGCATCATCCGCTGCTACCCCGTCGTGACGTACGCGTACTGGAAGGCGAGCTGACGCAGCTGCTGGCCCAAGGCGCCAGCGATCCCTACGCCGATGACTACTTGCTGGTGCGCCTCACCGACCGCCATGCCATTCTCGACCCCATGGGCAAACTGCGGGAGGTCTACCCCAACGTGCTGCACCTGGAGAAGCCCGGCATGCTGGAAGCAAAAGGGCGCCAGCAGCTAGACCGCGAGCGGCTTCAGTTCAGCGCGCTGGATATGTTCAGCGACTTTTTCACCCAAGCCAGCGGTGAGCCAATGAGCGACGAGCAGGCCCGCGCCATGAGCGAGCTGATCACCACCCTCAGCCGTGAGCAGGAGGGCCAAGCATGACGCCGTTGACACTCACCATGCAGGCCTTTGGCCCCTTTGCGAGTACTGAGGCCATCGACTTCACCGCGCTGGGTAGAAGCCCGCTGTTTCTGATCAACGGCCCCACCGGGGCGGGTAAAAGCTCGATCCTCGATGCGATGTGTTTTGCCTTGTACGGCCAAACCACCGGCAACGAGCGCGACGCTGGCCAAATGCGCTGCGACCAAGCGCCCGCGACCCTGTTGACCGAAGTGACGCTGACGTTCCGTCTACGAGATGCCATTTATCGAGTGCGCCGAGTGCCGCAGCAGGAGCGCCCCAAAGCCAGCGGCGAAGGCACGACCACGCAAGCGGCGGAAGCTCAATTATGGCGAGTTACTCCCAAGGGCGAGGAGGACGAATGCTTGGTGGCACGAAAGATCACCGATGCCAACGTCCAGCTGCAGCAGTTGCTGGGCTTGGATGCGCGTCAGTTTCGCCAAGTCATGGTGCTTCCCCAGGGTAAATTTCGCGAGCTGCTGCTGGCGGGCTCGAAAGAGCGCGAAGAGATTTTTGCCCAGCTGTTTCAAACCGAAATTTTTCAGCGTATCGAGCAGCGCCTGCTGGATCGGGCCAAGCAGATCGTCCGTGAGGTGAACGACCACCGCCAGCGGGTGCAGGGCATCCTGTCGGCCAGCGATGTCGAGAGCGAGGCCGCGCTACAGGAAGCGCTCGCCGCGCTCGACCCGGATCATCACGCCGCCAAACAGGCGCTGGCGGCCGCCACCGAGCAGCGCGAGCAGGCCGTGGCGACCGCCCAGGCGGGCACGGCGCTGGCCCGCCAGTTCGAGCAGCACGCCACGCTGGTCAAGGCAAAAGCGGCCCTATTGGAGCAGCAGCCCGCGATTCAGCACGCCCAAGCGCAGCTGCACCGGCACGAACAAACCCAAGCGCTCGCCACGCCGTTTTACGCGCTGCAAAGCGCCGAGAAAAACGCCGCTGCCGCCGAGAGCGAATGCCAGGCCGCCCAGCAGGCCATAGCCCCTCGACAGGCCGCCCACCAGCAGGCCCAGGCGGCACTGGCGGAGGCCAATGCCCAGCATGAGCGGGTGCCCGCGCTGCAGCGTCAAGCGTATGAGTGGGAGCAATCCCTCGCTACGTGTCAGGAGCTGGCCACGCTGGAAGGGCAGCGCGCCACCCTTGCCCAACAGGTCGCCCAAGCGCTCGAGACGTTAGAGCAGACGCAGCAAGAGGCCACACGCCAAGAGCAGCACGCCATCGAGCAAGAGATGCGCTGGCACCAGGGCCAGGCGGCGCTGCTGGCCCAGCGGTTGGACAGCGGCCAGCCCTGCCCGGTGTGCGGCAGCCGTGAGCATCCGGCTCCCGCCACTCCCTCCCAAGCGCTGGTGACGCAAGCGGAGATGAAGCAGGCACGCAATGTTTACGAGCACGCTCGCCAGGCCTGGGTGAGTGCCCAGCAGCATGCCCAGGGCTTGGAGCAGCAGTCTCACCACCTCGACGAACGTTGCCAACGGCTTCGCGAGCAGTTGGGCGATAGCGTGTCGCTGGAGAGCGTGAACGCGTCGTTAGCCTCTGTGAACCGCGAGATCGACACCTGCGAACGGACCTGGAAAACGGCCCAGGCCCAGGCCCAAACGGCTCATATGGCGCTCACTCAAGCACAAACCACGCTAACCGAGGCCACCCAGCGCCAAACCGAGGCGCAGCACACGTTAGGCACCGCTCGAACCGAGTGGCAAGCAGCGCTGCAGGCCAGCCCCTTCAGAGACGAAGCGGCGTTTACCGCTGCCCGCCTAGAGGCGTCGGAACAGCAGCGCCTGAGTGAAAGCGTCGCGCGTTTTCAGCGGGAGCTCGCCAAATTGGAGGGGCAGCTCGAGGCCAGCGAGCCGCTGCTGGAAGGCAAAACGCCCCCCGACGTTGCTGCCTTGGAGACCCACGCCGAAGCGGCCAAGTCTCACGAAGCGGCGTGCCGCCAAACGTATCAGCGCTTGGCGGCACGCGTCGATCAGCTTACGAGTACCCAGCAGCGCTTGGCGGAGGCACGCCGCGCCGAGGCAGCGCTCGAGGCGCAGTATCAGCTTTGGGGAACGCTCAGCGAGGTCGCCAACGGCCGCACCGGTCACCGCATTAGCCTGCAGCGCTTCGTGCTGGGCGTGCTGCTGGACGATGTGCTGATCCAAGCCTCCGAACGTTTGGTGCGAATGAGCCGCGGGCGTTATCAGCTCGTGCGCCGGGAAGATCCTTCCAAAGGCAATAAAGCCTCAGGGCTCGAGCTCGACGTGGCCGATACTTACACTGGCAAGAACCGTCCGGTGGCCACGCTCTCTGGTGGGGAATCGTTCATGGCCGCGCTATCGTTGGCCCTAGGGCTTTCCGATGTGGTCCAGGCCTACGCGGGGGGAATTCAACTGGATACGCTGTTCATCGACGAGGGATTTGGCAGTCTGGACCAAGACGCGCTGGATCAAGCCATCGCCATGTTGAGCGAACTGCAAATGAGCGGGCGAACGATAGGGATCATTTCCCACGTCAGCGAACTCAAAGAGCAGATGCCAGTGCGCATCGAGGTGAGCGCTAGCCGTCATGGCAGTTCGGTCGCGGTAAAAGGGGCGCTGGGCTAAGCGCGAGTGCAGGATCGATTCATGCTGTATTCATGTAGCATGCGCTATAACGAACATTAAACGACCCGCGTTCGACCCGTCGAATGAGTAACCATTGAGGAGTGCAAGGATGAACGCAAGCAAAATTCTTCAGCAGTTGATGAGTCAGGCCAGCGGCAGCAAGGGCAGTAGCGGCGGCATGGATGTCAAAGGGGTGATCGATGGCCTCTCCCGCCAGTTGGGCGGCAGTGGCAGCCAAGGCTCGCGCCAAAGCAGCGGTTCCAGCGGTTTCGACATGAAAAGCCTGCTGGGCGGCGGTGCCCTGGGCATGCTGGTGGGCTCGAAGCGTGGCCGCAGCATGGGCGGCAAAGCGCTCAAATATGGTGCCATTGCGGGAGTCGGCGTACTGGCCTGGAAGGCGTGGCAAAGTACTCAGGAGAAGGAGAAGAAGGGGGCTGGGACCCAATCCTCCTCGGAAGGCGAGCGTGTCGAGGTGTTGAGCGGCGAGGTTCAAGAGCGCCGCAGCTTGGAGCTGCTGCAGGCCATGATCATGGCCGCCCGGGCGGATGGCCATATCGACGAGCAGGAGCAGGCGCTGATTACCGATCAGATCGATGCCCTCGGCGCGGATGAGGAGATGCACCGCTGGGTCGAACAGCAGCTAAAAGCCCCGCTGGACGCCCAGGCCTTGGCCCGTGAAGCGGACTCTCCCCAGGCCGCTCGCGAAATGTATTTGATCAGCGTCGCCGTAATCGACGACCAAAACCCCATGGAGCGCGCCTGGTTGGATCAACTCGCCAGTGCGCTAAACCTAACGCCTGAGATGGCGGCAGAGCTCGAGCGTCAGGCGCAGCAGGCTGGCTAATGCTCGATACGCTCAACTTCTGGCTAGCCACTGGCTTTGGGTTGGGGCTAGCGCCCGTTGCGCCGGGTACCTTTGGGTCACTGATTGGCCTGCCGCTGGCGTGGTGGCTCTTGGGCCGCCCAACGGGGCAGCAGGCGGTCATCATCGCGCTGATGCTGATAGCGGCCGTGCCGGTCTGTCATATCGCTGCGTGGCATTATGATGGCCTGGACCATGGCAGCATCGTCGCCGATGAGTACGTCGCTTTTCCGCTCGCGGTGCTGGGGCTAAAAGCCGCCCGCCATCCGCTGGTACTGGCATTAACGTTTGGCGTCTACCGCTTCTTCGATGGATTGAAACCGCCGCCCATTCATTTGGCAGAATACGTGAGCGGCGGGTTCGGCATCGTGTTGGATGACGTCATTGCCGCGCTGGTGAGCTGGCTGGTGGTCGCGCTGCTGCTAACGCTCTGGCAGCGTCGGCGGCAAATCGCCTGATACTGTAAAAGAGGCTGCAAACAAGGCGGGCCACGAAAACGCCGCAGGTCGTGAAAACGACACTGCGGCGTTTTTATGGGGTTGCCCATCGTGAGCCGATGGGCTTACGGTGCTAGCTTTGCACCACGATCACCGATTTGGCGTTGACGAACTCGTGCATCCCAAAGCCGCCGTGCTCACGCCCATAGCCTGAATCCTTCACGCCGCCAAACGGCATTTCCGGCGTGGCGACACCGAAGCCGTTGATGAACACCATGCCGGTATCGAAATACTGGCTGGCAAGCTCGGTGGCGCGCTTCACGTCTTTGGAGATGATGCCGCCGCCCAAGCCGTAGCGACTGTCGTTGGCAATGCGCATGGCGTCTTCATCGTCTTTGGCACGAATCAACGCAGCGACCGGGCCAAACAGCTCATCGTCGTAGGCAGGCTGTCCAGGGGTGACGTTATCCAGCACGGTGACCGGGTAGAACGCCCCTTTGCCTTCTGGTTTTTCGCCGCCGCAGAGGATTGTCGCGCCTTTACGCACGCTCTCTTCCACCTGCTCGTGAAGGTCGTCGCGAAGATCGACGCGGGCCATCGGGCCTAGGTCGCTATCTTCTTTGGTTGGGTCGCCCGCTTTCAAATCCTTCATGCGCGCCACGTAGCGCTCTTTGAATGCTTCGTAGTTCTTTTCGGTGACCACAAAGCGTTTGGCAGCCACGCAGGTTTGGCCGCCGTTGAAGACGCGACCGGTCACGCAGGTGTCGACCGCGACATCAAGGTCGGCATCGTCCAGTACCAGGTAGGCATCGTTGGAGCCCAGCTCCAGTACCGTCTTTTTCAGATGCTCGGCGGCTTTGGCGGCCACTTTTCGACCAGCGCCGTCGCTGCCGGTCAAGGTGACGCCACGCACGGCTTTGTGGGCAATCACCGTGTCGGAGACATCGTGAGAAATCACCAGCGTGCGGAAGACGTTTTCCGGCAGGCCCGCTTCGCGGTAGATTTTCTCCAGCAGCAGCCCGCTACCCGTAACGTTCTCTGCGTGTTTTAGCAGCACGCTGTTGCCCGCCATGATGTTGGCGATGGAGTAGCGCACGACTTGATACGCAGGGAAGTTCCACGGCTGAATGCCGTAAATCACGCCCATCGGGGAGTAGGTGACGATTCCGCGCTCGCCGTTGCCGGGCTTGCGCTCTTCGTCGGCGAGCTTGGTGGGTCCGTGCTCGGCGGTATAATCACAGATGCCGACACACAGATCCACTTCCTGGCGCGCCTGTGAGGGCAGCTTGCCCATCTCTTTGACCATTAGGTCGGCAAGCTCGTCTTTATGCGCCTTCATCGCTTCGCCAATGGCTTTGACGACCTTGGCGCGGTGCTCTAGCGGCTTGAGCCGCCAATCCAGAAACGCCTCATGGCTGGCCTCGACGATCTGCTTGGCCTGGCTTTCATCCATCAGCGTGTAGGTCTCAAGCGTTTCGCCGGTGGTCGGATTGACTGTCGAGATGGTGTTGCTCATAAGATCTCCTATCTTTAGATCAACGGGCGTTCGATCAGGTAGAGCAGTCCTTTAGCCGACTGGTCTATTAATGCTGAATTTCTACCTTAGTAGATAAATGGCGTTTTGCCCAAATGAATCATCAGGCATGTCGTGACACCCTCGTTGGGGCAAGACGGGTAGACAATGGTTCCATAAAAAAGCGCCAAGACAGATAAACCGACTTGGCGCTTTTAAAGGTCACAGGGCGTGATTACTCAAAAGTAGGACCGCCTGCCTCTTCGCCCCATACTTCTTCTAAACGGTCATCTCGGCCGCAGCTCAGGCGGTAAAACTTGTAGCGGAGCGGGTTTTTCTCGTAGTAATCCTGATGGTACTCCTCGGCGCGCCAAAACTCGCTGGCCGGCAGGATCTCGGTCGTGATCTCTTGATCGAACCTCGCTTCCATCTCGGCTTTCGAGGCTTCCGCTAACGCCTGCTCCTCCTCGTTGCTGTAGAAGATGGCCGAGCGGTATTGATCGCCGCTATCGCAAAACTGGCGGTTGACGGCGAAGGGATCGATATTGCGCCAGAAAATCTCCAGTAGCTGTTCGTAGCTGATCTGGCTGTCGTCGTACTCGATGTTGACGACTTCTATGTGGCCGGTGCCGCCCCGGGAGACCTGTTCGTAGGTGGGGTTGTCCAGCTCGCCGCCCATATAGCCGGAGGTGGTGGCGCTGACACCCGGCTGCTTGTCGTAGGGCGGCTCCATGCACCAGAAACAGCCGCCAGCAAACGTTGCCTCGCTATTGGATTGCGCCTGGAGCGGTGCGCTTGCCAGGCCAGCGGCGGCCATTATGCACAGCGTCAACGGACGAAAAGAGGAAAATCGGTACATGTCTGACAATCCAGTGACGAATCGATGCTCGGTATTGAGCCCATTAGTATCGAGAGGTACCGCGTTCTTAACGCGACCGACCACGCTGAGGCCACACCGTATCGAGGGTATCCAGTGCGGCTTTTATGGTGGGTTCGGTAGCGCGGTCGCTGCGCCAAATCAGGCTGAGCGCGCAGGGCAAGCGAACGTTATCCGCCACTGTCAAACCGCTCTCCTGCCGTTCGGCCATGGCCAGCGCGTCGCGCGCCAAACTTAGCCCCACACCCGCTCTGACCAAATCCAACATACAGGCCTCCTGGTCGACTTGGGCAACGCGGCGCGGTATCGCGCCGCTGTCGGCCAACGCCCGTTCGAGTAGCCGGGAGTGCGCCGACACGGTGGGCGTGACGATCCAGGGTAACTGGGCAAGCGTCTCCCAGCGGGTATCGACGAGCTTGGCTTCCCAGCCTGGCGGGGCGACGACGTAATAATGAAAGTGGGTCAATTCGCGCCAATCAAGGGCTGGACGGCCGGTGCCTTCACCGGGCGTGGCGAGAAAGAAGCCTACGTCCAACTCCCCCTGTTCCACCTGACTCAAAACATTGCCGCTCATGCCGTGGTGAAGTTCGGTTTCCAGCTGGGGCGCGCGGGCCATCAAGCGGCTGAGAAAGTCGCCAAGGCGGATGAACTCTGGGTCGACGATGGTGCCAATGCGCAGCTTGCCACGCAGGGTGCTGTGCAAAGCGCTGGCGGTCTGCTCGAAGGCGAGCGCGCTGGCCAGCGCATTTTCTGCAGCGGGTAGGAGTGCATAGCCGTCAGCGGTGAGGGTTAACCCCTGCGGGCGGCGGGTAAAGAGCGTTAAGCCTAGATGCTGCTGTAGCTGCTTCAACTTTAGGCTGACGGCGGGCTGAGTCAGGTGGAGCTGCTCGGCCGCCCGCGAGACGCTACCGGTGTGGGCAACGGCCACAAAGGCCCGCAGCGTGGCGTACTCCTGCATGGTGATGAACCTACCCTGGTGTGTTATTAGTGAATCTTATATCTTGGTTAAAAATTACTCAATTGATTAGCCTGTTCGGCGGGGTAGTCTTGTGATCATCCTCTGATCACTTAAGCTTTTTTTATAAAGGTAGCGACCATGACCACCCACGCCATCCATCACTTCATCAACGGCCAGCGTAGCGAAGGCACCTCCGGTAGCGCCCAAGAGGTGTTCAACCCCGCCACCGGGCAGGTCACCGGGCGTGTAGCCCTGGCGTCGAGCGCTGACGTAGATACGGCCGTGCAAGCCGCTCAGGCGGCATTCCCCGCCTGGGCCGATACGCCGCCCATCCGCCGCGCTCGGGTCATGTTCAAATTTCTGGAGCTGCTGAACGCTAATAAGGATGCCCTGGCCGAGGCAATCACCAAAGAGCACGGCAAAGTCTTCACCGACGCGCAAGGCGAGGTGGCCCGGGGCATCGATATCGTCGAATTCGCTTGCGGCATCCCCCAGCTCTTGAAGGGTGATTACACCGAGCAGGTCAGCACCGGTATCGATAACTGGACCGTGCGCCAGCCGCTGGGAGTGGTGGCGGGCATCACGCCGTTCAACTTCCCGGCGATGGTGCCCATGTGGATGTTCCCCATTGCCATTGCCGCTGGCAATACCTTCATTCTCAAGCCTAGCCCGCTGGATCCCAGCGCCTCGCTGATGATAGCGGATCTATTGCAGCAAGCAGGCTTGCCGGATGGCGTCTTCAACGTGGTGCAGGGCGATAAAGATTCGGTCGAAGCGCTAATCGATCACCCTGATGTGAAGGCGCTGTCGTTCGTGGGTTCTACGCCGATCGCCAACCTGATCTACGAGCGTGGCGCCAAGCACGGCAAGCGCGTCCAGGCGCTGGGGGGTGCAAAAAACCATATGGTCGTGATGCCGGATGCCCACCTGGATAAAGCCGTTGATGCGCTGATCGGTGCGGCCTACGGCAGTGCGGGCGAGCGCTGCATGGCGATTAGCGTGGCCGTGTTGGTCGGCGACGTGGCCGACAAGGTGGTACCGATGCTCACCGAACGCGCCAAGGCGCTGAAGGTGAAAGATGGCATGCAGCTAGATGCAGAAATGGGGCCGATCGTCACCCGTCAGGCGCACCAGCGGATCACCGGCTATATAGAAAAGGGCGTGGCAGAAGGCGCCGAGCTCGTCGTCGATGGCCGCGAGTTCGACGGCGCGCAAGCAGGCGAGGGCTGTTCTGACGGTTTTTGGATGGGCGGCACGCTGTTTGATCACGTCACGCCGGAAATGACCATCTATAAAGAAGAGATCTTCGGCCCGGTGCTGGTCTGCGTGCGGGTGCCGGATGTGGCGACCGCTATTCAACTGATCAATGGCCACGAGTTTGGCAACGGGGTGAGCTGCTTTACCGAAAGCGGCAGCGTCGCCCGCGAATTTGGTCGGCGGATTCAGGTGGGTATGGTCGGCATCAACGTGCCTATCCCAGTGCCCATGGCGTGGCACGGTTTCGGTGGCTGGAAGCGCTCGCTGTTTGGCGATACCCACGCGTATGGCGAAGAGGGCGTGCGCTTCTATACCAAACAGAAGTCGATTATGCAGCGCTGGTCCGACTCCATCGATGCGGGCGCCGAATTCGTGATGCCGACGGCGAAGTAGCGCCAGACCGTTACGGGAGCCTAGCCTATGCCAACGAATACAATGACAAACTCCCACGCTGAGTCGTTCGACTACATCGTGGTAGGCGCAGGCACCGCAGGGTGCCTGATGGCCAACCGGCTCAGCGCCGACCCACAGAATCGGGTGCTGCTGATCGAGGCGGGCGGTCGGGATAACTACCACTGGATCCATATTCCGGTGGGCTACCTGTATTGCATCAATAACCCGCGCACCGACTGGCTGTTCCGCACCGAGCCGGACACGGGGCTAAATGGCCGCTCGCTGATCTACCCTCGAGGAAAAACCCTGGGGGGCTGCTCCAGCATCAACGGTATGATCTATATGCGTGGCCAGGCGCGGGATTACGACCACTGGGCGGAGGTCACCGGCAGTGACGAGTGGCGCTGGGAGAACTGCCTGCCGGACTTCATCAAACACGAAAACCACTACCGGCTGGATGAGGGCAGCGACGGTGACGAGACACACCGTGCGTTTCACGGCCATGGCGGTGAGTGGCGGGTCGAGAAGCAGCGCCTAAAGTGGGAAGTGCTGGACGACTTTGCCGAAGCGGCGGTTCAGGCGGGCATTCCCCGCACCGAGGACTTTAACCGGGGCAGTAACGAAGGGGTCGCCTATTTCGAAGTGAACCAGCGCGATGGCTGGCGTTGGAATACCGCCAAGGCATTTTTGCGTAGCGCGCTAAAGCGGGACAATCTGACGCTTTGGCACTCTACCCAGGTGAACCGGCTCTGCTTAGATCGTTCGCAAGCGCTTCGCTGTACCGGGGTAGAGGTGGTGCGCAGCGGCAAAACCCTGCGGGTGCAGGCGCAAAAAGAAGTGGTGCTGTGCGCAGGGGCGATTGGCTCGCCCCACCTTTTACAGCTATCGGGCATTGGGCCTGCGGAGCATCTGCGCGAGCATGGTATCGAGGCCATTCACGATTTGCCGGGCGTTGGCGAAAACCTGCAAGATCACCTCCAAATACGCTCGGTGTATCGTGTCAGTAACGCCAAGACGCTCAATGCCATTGCCAGCACGCTGTGGGGCAAAGCGGGCATCGGCTGGGAATATGTGACCAAACGCACCGGGCCAATGAGCATGGCCCCCTCGCAGCTTGGCGCATTTACTCGCAGCTCCAACGATCAGCCGTACCCCAATATTCAGTATCACGTCCAACCGCTCAGCCTAGAGGCCTTTGGGCAGCCGCTGCATCCCTATCCGGCCATTACCGCGAGCGTATGCAACTTGAACCCTACCAGCCGAGGAACGGTGCGGTTGAAAAGCGCCGACCCGCGTCAGGCACCGGCGATTTCGCCGAACTATCTCAGCACGCCGGAGGATCGCAAGGTGGCGGCCGATTCGCTGCGGGTAACCCGGCGTATCGCCGAACAGCCTGCCTTTGCGAAGTACTCACCTGAAGAAGTGAAGCCGGGCGTCGAGTATCAAACGGACGAGGAGTTAACGCGGCTGGCAGGGGATATCGGTACGACGATTTTTCATCCGGTGGGCACCACACGAATGGGTAAAGGTGATGACCCAATGGCGGTGGTGGACGCAACACTGCGCGTGAGAGGGGTGTCGGGGCTGCGGATTGCGGATGCGGGCGTGATGCCCACCATCACCAGTGGAAACACCAATTCGCCGACCCTCATGATCGCTGAAAAAGCCGCCGGATGGATTTTAAAAGAAAATTCATTGCATTGACTTTTTTTTCCATCATAGTGTTGACGTGCAGCGTCGTTAAGCGCATGCTGCATGCAGTTGGTTAGCAAGTCGAACGTTGTCAGCAGTATCGAAACGCTCTAGCGTTGAGTCTGGTGAAGGTTTCTTGTTCTACCCACTGCAACTCGGGTATTACCCGGCTCTACATTAAAGCTAAATCGAGGATTTCGATCATGGCAACTGGTACCGTTAAGTGGTTTAACGACACTAAAGGCTTCGGCTTCATTTCTCCGGACGACAATGGCGACGACCTGTTCGCTCACTTCTCCGAAATTCAAGCTGACGGCTTCAAAACTCTGCAAGACGGCCAGAAGGTTTCCTTCGACGTCACCCAGGGTAAAAAAGGCCTTCAGGCTTCCAACATCAAAGTTCTGGGTTAATTCCAGCTTGATGTTTGCCGCTAGCAGCGACTGCTAGCGAGCTAGAAAAACCCCGCTTAATGCGGGGTTTTTTCGTTGGTGTATGCTTATCTGCCTCACGTGGAGCGGCCCTAAAAAAGTAGACACCTTTTTTTTAGGAGAAGGTGTCATGAAGTTCAAGAATAGTCCACGCTATACCGAAGCATTTATACGTGAGGCCGTACAGGCCTCGCTCTCCTCACCTCAAA
>NZ_JAKRFL010000032.1:0-17484 GCF_022348105.1 Halomonas sp. MMH1-48 | reverse complement strand
GGGGGAAGTGTGTCTGAACGACGGGAAGTGGTTAAAAAGTAGGCAGTTTAAACCGTGCCAATAGGTTTTTAGTAGCATTACGTCTTGGGTAAGATACTTGCTGAGGTGCTATGAGAAATCCGGGCTAACGCCTGCGATAGAAAAAGCGGTGCGCCAAGTAGGTGAGTTAGCGATTGAGATGCTTAGCGAGGTAGGTGAGTATTCACTAGCCATGAAGTAAGAAATGAGTTTTGCGCTGGATTACGAAGGGCGCTGAAACAATGCACGCGCCTGCTCAACCCGTTCCCGAGTGACGCAGTTCAACGAGTGATCATTGATCAGTCCCATGGCCTGCATGAATGCAAACGCGGTGGTGGGACCGAAAAATGTCCAGCCGCGCTTTTTCAGCTCTTTTGCTAGCGCAATCGATTCTGGCGATGTGGTTTGCGCTTGTGGGTCTGGATGGGATGCGCTGTCTGGTTCATAGCGCCAGAAAAACGCCGCTAGCGAGCCTTCCTGAACCACCATCTCCTGGGCCCGACGTGCGTTATTGATAGTAGCTTCGATTTTTCCGCGATGACGAATGATGCCTGCATCCTGCAGTAAGCGCTCCACGTCCTCTTCCGTAAAGCGGGCGACGTGGTGGAAATCGAAGTGGTGAAAGGCGGTGCGGAAGCTCTCACGTTTATTCAAAATCGTGCGCCAGCTTAAGCCCGATTGAAAGCTCTCCAGGCAGAGCTTTTCAAATAGCCGCTGGTCATCACTCACGGGAAAGCCCCACTCCTGATCATGGTAGGGCAGGAACTCCGCCGCTCCGCCACACCACTGGCAGCGGGGGTGACCGTCGGGGGCGATGAAGTCATGAGCCATTAGCGTGGTACCTGACCGCCGAACCACTCTTGAGCCGTGCGCCAAAAGCACATGCCCGCGAAGTACAGAGAAGTCAAACCTAAGCCCCACCGTGCCCAGGCGGTGTGATCAGGGTGTGAAAGAATTAACGAGGTGGCACACACGCACCACAGCAGCGTGACGGCGATATTGAACGGCATGAACAAACGCACACGAAAGGGGTGCAGAAACTTCATTTTGGTCACCGTCAGCATCGCTAAGACCAGTATGGCGGTAAACGTGATGAACGGCGGTAAATCGAGAATGTAAAAATAGGCCGCGGCAATGTTCCAAGCGGCGGGGAAGCCAACGAAATAGTTATCCTGGCTTTTCATATCGACGTTACAAAAACAGAACATCGACGACAGCAGTATGATGAAGACGGAGGTCAGCCCTAAATAGGGCGGTAGTTCGATGAAGTAATAAATGAAGAGCGCGGGAATGAAGGCCCAGGTGAGGTAATCGATCACCATATCCAGCGTTGATCCATCGAAATGCGGCAGCACGGATTTTACTTCATATTTGCGTGCCAGCGTGCCATCCACCCCATCGATCATCATCGCCGCCCCCAGCCAGAGCAGGCAGGCCACCGGGTTATTGTCGATTAGCGCTAGCAGCGCCATCGTGCCTAGCAGTACTCCGCTGGCGGTAAAAACATGCACGCTCCAAGCTTTGTAAATCGGTGCTCGGGATTCGGTTTGAGTAAAGAGTGTTTGGACCACGGTAACCCCAGTGGGAACACGTGGTCCCCTTGCTGTTAGATGGATCGATAAACGGTGAAAAGACGATACACTACAATCAGAGCGTCGTCAGAAAATCCGCGGCAAATCGTCTGGTCTCAGCGTTTGGCGGTGTGCCAGACACTCGGTGGCTCACCCATATAGGAGTTATAGCGCATGTCCCACGTTCGCTCTGCCACGATTCATGATCTCGACGCCTTGACCGAGCTACTAGACGGCTATCGGCAGTTTTATCAGCAGCCAAGTGATAGGCAAGCCGCGCGTGACTTTTTGCGCCAACGGTTTGGGCAAGCAGATTCACGCATCATGGTGAGCGAAGGTGAGGATGGCACGCTCACCGGGTTCGTTCAGCTCTATCCGGGCGTGTCCACCGTGGGGCTTAATGCGCGCTGGACGCTGAACGATCTTTTCGTACGACCAGCGTGCCGAGAGAAAGGCACGGGGCGAGCGCTGATGGAAGCGGCCACTCGATTGGCTCGTGAACATGGTGTTGCGCGTTTGATATTGATGACGCAGGTCGACAATGAGCGCGCCCAGCGACTGTACGAGTCGCTGGGCTGGCAGCGCAATACGGCGTTTTATGGCTATTTGCTCGATGTGACCTAAACGCGCTTCATCGTCACTTAGCGGATGCTCTCTGGTAGCGTACACACATCGACCCATTGAGCGCTGACTAAGTCGGCTAAGCGTTGTGGGCTCAAGCGCACGGCACTGTTCGGTGAGCCCGCCGCGGGTAGCACTTCATCTAACGCGTGCAGGGATTCGTCGCAATAGACGGGAAGTTGGGTGGCCAGTCCAAACGGACATACACCCCCTACCGGGTGGCTGGTCAGTTCCATCACCGTGTCGGCATCCAGCAGTTTGGCTTTGCCACCGAAGGTATCGCGGATCTTGCGATTATCGATCCGCGCATCGCCACTGGCGACGATCAGTAGCGGCTTTTCTCCCACTTTGAACGCCAATGTTTTGGCAATTTGCCCAGAGACCACACCGTGCGCCTCGGCGGCGAGCTGTACGGTGGCGGTGCTGGTGTCTAGCTCTTCGATGGCCACCTCGGGCGCGTGCTCGGCAAAAAATTGGCGAACGGTTTCGATGCTCATGATGGGCTCCTTGAAGGTATTTATCACTAACTTAGCGTGTCCCCCGCTCGCTAGCCAAGCGGGGATGAGATACCTGCGCCTAGCGATTGGCTGAAACTCGCAAAGGGCATGCCAGAAAAGCGACATGACTCATGGATAAAACGTTTAAATAGTGTGCTTATTTAGAAGGCATTTGGTGATAATTTATCAAACAACCAAGGGCCTGCAGCTGTTGCTGAAAGGTGAGACATGTCATTTCAAGATGTTGGTCGCTAAACGCATCGATACGGATGGCTAAAACGCCGATTGAAGGACACCTGCTGCATGCAAGAGGCCAGCGCCGATAACGCCCCTGATTCGAAGGCTTCACTTCCTTGGCACCGAACGGTGGTGGGGAAAGTGGCTATCTTCATGCTGATGGGCGTCATCTTTGCCTATCTGATGGGCGCGATGCTGGGCTTCACCATGGTTGAGCGCAGCGCCCGAGATCAGTGGGGGCGCGAAGCGCAAATGAATGCACAGATGGTCAGTGCCACCATTCGGCGTATTTATACTTCTGTTGCGGTGCGTACCGATCCTGGCGGGCAAGTGACGCAGCTGGTATCGACACGCCCGATTGGCGATGAAGAGTCGGTGTTGAGCACTGGCTTCAGCCCCATCGATGTCTTGGCGCTGGCCAGTGCGCAAACGCGCCACAACGTTTGGCTCTTTTCACTGACGAATAGCCGCCGCTTTACGCCGGTCGCCAATGCGTATAGCGATGCCGCCGGTGAATTAGTGTTTCCGAATGCCGCTGAGCTTGGCAATGCGCCATTTGCGAACGACTTCTATGTGGGGTTTGCGCGCATTGGGGGCGAGGCGCACTTCGTGAGTTCGCTGCCTATTATCAGCCCTCAGGGCGATCTGCATGGGGTCGTGGTGTCGAGCATTGGCTTGAAGAGTGAACTGTATCACTTACATCGTGAACTGATCTTGAAGATTGTGGCGTCGTTGGGCGTGGTGCTGCTGGCAACGGCGCTGCTGCTGAGTATGTTGATGCATCGACTGTTCAAACCGGTCCCTCGCTTGATCCGGGCCTTGACGCATATTGCGCACAATCGAGCAGATCGGGCCACGCCCTATACTTGGCGTAGCGATGAAATTGGCTGCATGGCTCAGGCCATCGAGACGTTGCGTAAAAAGGTGGAAGAGCGAGAGCACCTATTAGAAGTGAAAGAGCAGGCACTGCGTTACCAGCACCTAGCGCATCACGACGCGCTGACCAAGCTGCCCAATCGCGTGCACTTCAACGATGCGCTACAGGAGGCCGTGACACAAGCCCCACACGGCGCATCTTTCAATGTCATGATTTTTGATCTCGACCGCTTCAAGGCGGTGAACGACACGCTTGGCCATGCGGCAGGCGATACCTTGCTGATAGAGGCGAGCCAACGCGTGCAAGCACTGCTGGGTGAGAGCGACCTCGTTGCGCGCTTGGGAGGCGACGAGTTTTCGATCATCCAGCAAGCCCGCCATGACGGATTGGCAAAAGCCCAGCAGTTGGCTCATCAACTGGTCGAGGTCCTGAAAGAGCCGTTTGCCATCGATGGTCAAGAGGTACACATTGGGGTAAGCGTCGGTATTGCGCTGGCGCCCCGGGACGGAACCAGTAGCCATTCGCTATTACGCAGCGCAGACGTGGCACTCTATACCGCGAAAGCGATGGGGCGTGGCCGCTATGCGGTCTTCAACCCTGCCATGACCATGGGGGGCGCACCGCATGAGGGCTAACAGTGTCGGCGTGTTGGCTCTGACACTGATGAGCCTGCATGTAAGCGCGGCACCTATTGCCCTTGAAACCTCGCCTACCTTGACGCGGATCGCGCAGCAGCAGGCCATCACGCTGGGTCAC
Organism: Halomonas sp. MMH1-48; assembly: GCF_022348105.1. Lineage (NCBI taxonomy): Bacteria > Pseudomonadati > Pseudomonadota > Gammaproteobacteria > Oceanospirillales > Halomonadaceae > Halomonas > Halomonas sp. MMH1-48. The sequence continues at coordinate 12,907 of NZ_JAKRFL010000032.1, read as the reverse complement.
CGCCTTCAGGAAATTCCTTTCTCTTACGTGGTCGATGGGCAGCCTGTCGGCTACTCCATCGATCTCTGTAGGGCGGTGGTCGCGGGTCTTCAACAGCGGTTGGGCGGCGTGCCGCTCGAGGTCCGATTCGTGCCGGTCACGCCGGTCAATCGTTTCATTCTACTGCGCCATGGGGAGATCGACCTCGAGTGTGGCGTCACCACGCGCACGTCGGAGCGGCTCGAACAGGCGGCTTTCTCATACCCGCATTTTTACACCGCGACGCGCTATGTCGCCTTAGCAGAAAACGCGATGCGCACCGTAGCAGATCTCGCGGGACGCAGCGTGGTATCGACGACAGGGACGATCAATATCGAGCAGCTCAACGCACTTAACCGCCGTCATGGGCTGAACATTGCCGTGATGCTTAGCCGTCGCCATGAAGAGGCGTTCGCCATGGTCGATAAGGGACAGGCCGCCGCGTTCGTGATGGACGACAGTTTGCTTGCCAGTCTCGTCGCCCGAGCGGATGCCCCCGAGCGTTTTCGTATTTCTGACGAAGCGATCAGCGACCCCCAGCCCTATGGCTTGATGATGCCGCTAGCGGATGCGGTCTTTGCGGAGGCGGTCAACCAGGCGCTGCATGAGTACTACCAAAGCGGGGCCATTCATGCGCTGTACGATCAATGGTTTTTGCAGCCCATACCGCCCGATAACCAAGTGATGGGTTTACCGATGAGTGCAGAGCTGGCGGCCACGTTCGAATGGCCCGATGCACATGACCCCTCCAGGAGGTGAAACGTGAAAATCCTAGCGCAGTGGTGGGTAGGGCTTCTTATGTCGGTGTGGGCTGTCTCCTCGGCGGCAGTTTCCGATATCGATACGCTGCAGCGGCTGAGCGAGACAGGCACCTTACGCGTGGGCTATGGCGATACCGCGCCCTTTTCGTATACGGATGATGAGGGCAACGTGCGCGGGTACTCCATCGAACTCTGCCAGCAAGTAGCGTCGCAGTTAGAAGAGCAGCTCGACCTGCCCTCCCTGGCCATCGAGTACGTGTATAGAACGCCGGGCAATCGCGTGCAGATGCTTAACAGTGGCGAGATCGATATCGAATGCAACGCCAGCACCAATAATGAAGAGCGCCGACGCAGCGCCGATTTTTCGCTGAGCCACTTTTTTGTCTCTGTGCGCTTCGTGGCACTCAAAGAGAACCATTACGAGACGCTTCAGGATTTGGCTGGACGCAGTGTGAGTTTGGTTCGAGGCACCGTCAACGTTGGCCACATCAATCAGGCCAACCGTGAGCGGCGGCTAAACCTGTCCGTCGTCCCGGTCGAGACGCTGCAAGCAGCCTTCGACCTCGTCACCGACGGCCGCGTCGCCGCCTTCGCCATGGACGACATTCTGCTGAGCGCAATGATCGCAGCGTCAGAGGATCCGACGGCATACGCCCTCTCAGAGGAAGCCATTACCGCTGAGGAGCCGCTGGGCCTGCTGATGCGAAAAGGCGACCAGGCGTTCGTGGCGCAAGTCAATCGAGCGCTGCGCACCATTTACCAGCAAGGGGACATGCAGGCACTCTACGAACGCTGGTTCCAGCAGCCTTTGCCCGGTAAAGGCATTACCCTCAACGTGCCGATGAGCGATACGCTAGCGCGGTATGTTAGGGAGCCGCTTCGGGAGGCCGCTCGACAGCGGCCAATAGCGCCATGAGACTTAATCGGTCAAGACGTGATCGGCCAACGCGGCTGCCACCTCATCCACTTGCAGCGCCAAGCTTTGTAAGCCACCGCCTGATAGGTACCAAAGGGCCGGTGTGAGCATCACGAGTCTAGGCTCGGCGCCAGCTTCCGCCAGTAAAGTGCGCAGCTGGTCCGCATTAGCCGGTTCATCGCCAATGGCTGCCCTGCGGTCGATCACGAGCACTACTTCAGGAGCGATCTCGGCAATCGCTTCAGCGGAGAGCGGTGTAAAAGTGCGTTCGCCGCGCACTTCGGGGGTGACACTCTCGGGCATCTCCAGCGTGGCTATTCCCAATACGTCATGGACCACCGGGTGCCGATTGAGCATCAGGTTGCCGCCATTATGGGTGACGACCAGCGTTGTCGGCGCGTCGCTCAACGCTTCTCTTTGCTGCTCGATCTCGGTATGCAGCGTGGCGAGCGCCTCTTCTGCACTGCTTTCTGCATCTACCTGGCGGGCCAGTTCGCGCACGTTGGCATCGAACGCCGTCAGGTAGTCATCGCCCGTCAGGCTGGTATTGAGCAGTGGGGCAATCTCGCCCAATTCCACTTCCCATTCGGCTTGACGGCCGGTGTAAAGAATCAGGGTCGGATCGGCGTGCTGCAGTGCTTCCATCTCGGGCGAGCGCAGGCCGCCAATGTCGCTATAAGCGTCGGCAGCGTACTGGTCGAGATAGCTGGGCAAACTCGTTTTCGGCACGCCGACGACCTGCTCGTGCGCCCCTAGGGCGTCCAGCGTATCCAAGCTGCCTAGATCAAACGTGGCAATACGCTGGTCCGCGCTCGCGGCGGCGCTGACGCTGGCCAGCAGTAGTGCAGTGGCGACGGTGGTTAATTTCATGAGAAATCCTTTTGAGAAAAATAGCTATATGCAACAGTTTCTCATCATCGCAGTAAGTCGAGGCGTTGTCTTGTGTTGGAGTGGGAACGGTGCGTTGCGAATGGTGCGATGCTTGGCGTAAAACGAAGGCTGGTAAGTGTCGATTTCCCTTCTCAACGTTCGACAAACCCCAAAAACGCATCGACCACACGGTTGGGTCGTCGGTCGTGGCGCGTGACCAGCACGAAGGGAATGCGATAGTGCCGAGTGGTCGGATGCAGGGCGCGCATTTTGCCTGCGGCGACCCACTGCGCGGCGACATGCTCGGGTAGAAAGCCGATGAATCGGCCGGTGAGGATCAGGAACGCCGCGCCCTCCCGGTCGGAAGCGGAGGCTTGTAGGTTGAGCGCTTCGTGGGCCTGACGTGCGCTCTCTGGAAGCGGGTAGCGGGGTCGAATGGCCGGGTATCGAGCAAGCTGGGCGGCGCTCTCGGCGTCGTCGGGTACGCTGAACAGCGGGTGGCCAGCGGAGCAGTATAGGTAAGAGGGCTCGTCGTAGAGCAAGCGTGTTTCCAGGCTGGTGGGCAGGTTCACGGCGGGCACGACGCCCACGTGTAGATGACCATCCATCACGCCGCGAATCACCGCATCCGATGGCTCCATATGAATGTGTACCGTGACCTCATGGTGGGGGGCGGTCAGTGCGGCTAGCGCATGGGTGACGTTCATGGCGGGGAGGGTGACGAGATTGTCGGTAATGCCGATGTTCAGCTCGCCTTTGATGGTATGGTGTAGCGCATTCACATCGCTTTTGAACGTTTCCAGCGCCGTAAGCAGTGTGAGTCCCGCCTGGTAAATCTCCTTACCCTCTTCTGTCAGGCTAAAGCCTCCACGGCCACGTTGACATAGCGAAAAGCCCAACCTGCTTTCAAGGTCGCTCATGTGCTGACTAATCGCCGAGCGGCTAATGCCCAGCGTGGTCTCGGCTGCAGTGAAGCCTCCGCACTCCACCACCGTTTTAAAAATACGCACTAGACGTATGTCGTAGTCGCTCATTTGGCCTAGCGATGCCATAACTGCCTCTTCTTGATAAAAAGGGCGCTTATTGAAGAATTAAGCTGGCTAAAAACTGATATACATCAAAAAAACAACGCGCCACTATGGGGTGATGTCATCTTGGCTTGGCGTTGGTGTATCTTCCACTGTTCTTTTTTACACTGTATCAGGTGCGCCTGCGGGATACCTGAATAAGGTCGATGTGCCATGTTTCCTTCTCGCAGTGATGCAACGAGCCGCGATGTGCCCGTATTGCCACGTTATCGACGTTTGCAGCGACGCGCGATCGGCTTTTTCTTTTTGGCGCTGTGTGTGGTGGTGTCGCTGTTTGGTTGGCTATTGACTGGCCAGTACCAGCAGGAGATTCGTGCGGCAGAAGCCCGGGCCTCTGCCCGCTCTAACGTCATGACCGAGTGGGCGAAAGGCGTCTTCGGACAGAGCGGGCAAGCACTTTTCACCTTGGCTCAGCACGTTGAGACCCGCGGCTTCGATAGCGTTGACGGTATGGCCGACATACAGGGGGCCGTAGAAGCCTTGACCCGGTATATGCCGCTGATCAATGAGATCGGTATTCTCAACGACCAAGGGCGCGTATGGATCAGTAGTTGTGATAATCGCCACGCGGGCATCGATATTAGTCACACTGATTTTTTTCGCTCTTTTCAGCAAGGGGGCCAGCGCGAGCTCGTGACGCCGCTTTACTGGTCGGACGAGGATCGTCAGTTTTATCTCTATCACGCTCGGCGAATCAGCGGCGAAAACGACCGATTTGATGGCGTTGTGGTCGCGCGTTTGGTGCCCCAAACCCTGATGGACGCTCTTCAACAAATGCGCGTTTATGATGGCGAAAGCATGAGCTTGGTCGACGGTAGCTTGAAGCTCATCGCTCGTCATCCCGTGCCTGATCCGACTGCCTTGGTGGGCATGCAGATCGACGATCCGGCGACACGGCAGTGGCTGACCACCCAGCAAGCCTCTCAAACCTTTACGGCTCGCTCGCCGCTGGACGGGCGCGAGCGCCTGTTCCATATGCAGCGTGTCGGCAATTACCCCGTACTGGTAGTGGTCGGGGTCGATGTGCAGCGCCAGCTTGCCGGTTGGCGTCAACGCGGCCTGGTTCTCACGCTGGCAATGGGAGGGATGTTGCTACTAGGGGCCTGGGGCGTGCGGCACTATTTGAACCGGCTGTCGCTCTCGTATCGGCTGCAATCCCGGGAGGCGCGCTTGGACGCGCTGATCAACTCGTTGCAAGATTTGATTTTCGTCTTCGATGGTCAAGGGCGGTTTCGCTTCGTTCACGCCATCGAGAAGGACAAACTTCTGCTGGAAAGCCAGCAAGCGCTAGGGCGACATTACGATGAAGTACTGCCCGCCACGCTGGCCAAGACCTTTGATAAGGTGTTCCACCAAGTCCAGCGCTCCGGACAGGTGGCGACGTTCGAATATCCGTTACTGCTTGGCCAGCAGCAGCGTCATTTTCACGCCACGGTGAGCCCGTTGGCCAGTCACACTCATCACATCGAAGGAGTTTTATCCGTGACCCGCGATATTACCGACGCGAAACAAGCAGAAGTCGAGCTGAAAATCGCGGCTGCGGCTTTTCAGGCGCACTTGGGCATCATGGTGGCGGACGCGCGGGGTAACATTTTAAAGGTCAACGATACCTTCAAACGCATTACTGGCTACAGCGATGAAGAAGTGGTGGGCAAGAATCCGCGCATGTTCAGCTCGGGCCACCATAACGCGGCGTTTTATCGTCGTTTGTGGCGCAGCGTCATGGCCACGGGGAGTTGGGAAGGAGAAATTTGGAATCAGCGCAAAAATGGTGAGCTGTTTCCCGAGTGGCTGACCATTAGTGCGGTTTACGACGCGGCGGGCGAGCTGACCCACTACGTCGCCACCATGAGCGATATCAGTGAGCGCAAAGCTGCCGAGCAGGAGATTCACCAATTGGCGTTTTACGATCCGCTCACCGGATTCGCCAACCGGCGTCTCTTCATGGACCGTGTCGGCACGGCACTGAAGGAGCTAAACCGTCATCAGCGCTGTGGCGCGCTCTTGCTGATCGACATCGATAACTTCAACCATGTGAACGACACCTTGGGGCATCACGCGGGGGACCAACTGTTGCAGTGCGTGGCCCGCCGGTTCGGTCAAATGCTGCGTGACACCGACACGCTCGCTCGGCTGGGCAGCGACGAATTTGCCGTGTTGATCGAAGGCGTGGATGGTAGCCCACGCCAAACGCACGCGTTAGTCGAGCACATCGCCAAAAAACTGTTAGCGGCGCTGGACGAGCCCGTCCCAATTGGTGAAGAGAGTGCCGTGGTGAGTGCCAGCGTGGGCATTACCATCGTGTCGGATAGTCAGCGGAGCGCCGACGACTATCTACAGCAAGTAGATATGGCGCTCTCTCAAGCCAAGACGGGCGGGCGACAATCGCTGCGTTTCTTCGATCCCTCCATGCAGGCCGCGCTGCTGGCCAAAGTGAAGCTTGAGGCGGAACTGCGCCAGGCATTGGAGAATCAGCAATGGCGACTTCACTATCAGCCTCAGGTGGATCGCCACGGCATGCTCACCGGGGTGGAAGCGCTGCTGCGTTGGCAGCACCCCGAGCGTGGCATGGTCTCTCCGGGGGAGTTCATTCCACTACTGGAGAGCACCGGGCTGATCAACGACGTGGGCGAATGGGTATTGGAGGAGGCCTGCCAGCAGCTTGCTCGCTGGGCGCCTTCACCGCTGCTCAGCCAGCTGACGATCTCGGTCAACATCAGTCCGCTGCAGTTTCGCGAGGCGGACTTCTTGCCCCGCGTGGAGCACGTGTTTCAGCGCACCCAAGCGCCGCTGGCCCAGCTCAAACTCGAAGTCACCGAGTCACTCTTCGTGGAGGCCCGTGACGACGCTCGAGATAAAATGTTGAGCTTGAAGGCGTTGGGTGTGCGCTTTTCATTGGACGATTTTGGTACCGGCTACTCGTCGTTAGCCTATTTGGCTCAGTTGCCGTTGGATCAGCTAAAAATCGACCAGTCCTTTGTACACCAAGTACTTGAGAGCAAGGCCAATGCGGCGATCGTGGAGAGTACCATCGCCCTGGCCAAGAGCTTGAACCTCGACCTCATTGCTGAGGGGGTCGAAACCCAGACCCAGCAGGTGTGGCTCATGGCCCACGACTGCCACGCCTTTCAAGGCTATTTGTATGGTCGCCCGGTTCCGGTCAGTGAGATCGAGGCGATGGTATCAGGGCGCTTCCACTCGTGAGCGAGCTAGCTGTGCATGCAGGGTGGCGATGAGCGCCGCGTGTTCGAGAGCGTCGGAGGTGATAGGGTCGGGAGTAATCACTTCGAGCCGCGAGTCTTGCCGCCAGGCGCTGCTGGCGACGCTGAGCGCTCCGTCGGCGCGGTTGAGCCGTTTCCAGCCATCCGTGGTGTGAAACACGCCCTTCACCCGTGCGGAGGTAGGTAATTCGCTGACGCAGTGGGCAAGCAGGTCGAGGTCGAAGCGTTCGGTGGGGTGCCAGCGCAGGCCGGTACTGGTGTAGCCCAAGGCGTTGGCGGTTTGCTGCTGAGGCGTGCCGGGCGTCGGTGAAAAATCGAAAAACGCGCCATCCAGGCTCGGGGCCGCCGCCAGGGCATGGTGCGCGTCAGGCATCGAGGTGTGCGCTGGCTGGCTGGCCTGACCGCTCTCCAGCAGCAGCGCCACGGGAAGTTTGCCGTGGTCGACGATATGCACCCACTTTGGCGTTGGCCATAGCGCACCAACAAACTGCTGCGCTTGACGATGCTGGGCCTCGCTTGCTTGGTCACCCATCGTGATGGCGATGGCATCGGCCATCTGCAGCTGGTCCTGAAACGTCTCGTGCTCGCGCGCTCGGGGGTCGTCCAGGCGACGAGGGTCGAGCGTGGCGATAATATCTTGTACGGCTACCACGTCCTGAAACGCCTCACCGCGCAGCAGGTCCAGCAACCCCGCCGGGTGGCCAAGGCCGGAGGGCTCGATGATCACCCGGTCAGGCTTGCTGCGCGCCAACAGATTGACCAGCGCGGCCTGTAACACGAACGCAAGCTGACAACACAAGCAGCCGCCGGGTAGGCCCTTCACCACTACATCGTCGCGGCTATCGAACATGGCTTGGTCGATGCCGATTTGACCAAATTCGTTGACCAGAATGGCCCACTTTTCATCCACAGGCTTCTGTTCGATCAGGCTGTGGATAAGCGTGGTTTTACCGCTACCTAAAAAGCCGGTGACGATGTGAACGGGTACGCGTGACGCAGCAGCCAACGGTTAGCCTCCGGTCATGTTCATGAAACGCACCACCTGCACATCACCGTCGGTGGTGAAGTGGTGGCGTTCTGGCTTGAGCGGCAGGGCGTTGATAATGGCGGTTTTGAGCGCCTGCATGTCGCCAGGGTGGCGGCGCAACACGGCGCGTAAGTCCACCGAGTGTTCATTCCCTAAGCACAGCAGCAGACGGCCTTCCACGGTGACCCGCACGCGGTTACAGCTGTCGCAGAAGTTGTGGCTATGGGGCGAGATAAAGCCTACGCGGCTATCGCTGTCGGCCATTCTGAAGTAGCGCGACGGCCCGGGCGTGGTCTCGGTAGTCGCCGTCAGCGGGTAGCGGGTTTCGATCATCGCCTGGACGTCGTCGCTGGAGTAGAAAGTCTCCGCCCGGGAGTGATCCGATACATCGCCCAGTGGCATCTCCTCGATGAAACTGATATCGAGGCCTTCCTGGCGGGCAAAGGTCACCAAGTCGAGCACTTCGTCTTCGTTGCGGCCCTTCAAAATCACCGCGTTCAGCTTGATGCGCTCGAAGCCCGCCTCTTGGGCGGCGTGGATGCCGTCGATCACCTTGGCGAGATCGCCGGTGCGCGTGAGCTGCTTGAAGCGCTCGGGATCGAGGGAGTCGAGACTGATGTTGAGCCGCCGCAAGCCGCCTTGGTAGAGCCGCTTGGCGTGTTTACGCAGGCTGGCACCGTTGGTGGTCATGGTGAAGTCGTCCAGCCCCGGCAGAGCGCCGATGTCGTCCACAAGTTGCTCGATGCCTTTACGCACCAGCGGCTCCCCCCCGGTCAGGCGGATTTTCTCGACACCCAACTCGGTGAAGGCGCGTGCCACCATGGCCAGCTCTTCCAGTGTGAGGACTTGCGCACGGGGAAGAAACGTCATTTCCTCGCTCATGCAGTACACGCAGCGAAAGTCGCAGCGGTCAGTGACCGACATGCGTACGTAGCGTACCCGGCGGCCAAAATCGTCGATCAGTTGTTCGGTCATTGCCAGCTCGTTATGGGTTGAATGCAGACCGCCTCGCCTGGCTGAGCGCCTGCTTGGTCATCGCCAAGTTCGATCAAACAGTTGGCCATCACCATGGATGTCAAAATACCCGAACCCTGGGCGCCGGTGCTGCGCACGTGCAGCACTCCCTGGTCATCGCACGTATAGACACCGCGCAAAAAATCCGTGCGTTTCAAACGACTTTTGAGAGACGTTTGGGCCACCGCCGTCAGCCGTCGCGGTGCTGCCGGTGGTTGGCTTTGCAGCCGCTGCAGCAGCGGCACCACGAACTGACTAAACGTTACCATGACGGCCACCGGGTTGCCCGGCAGACCCACGAACGGCGTGCGCGAATCGCCTAGCTGGCCGCAGGCCATGGGGCGACCGGGGCGCAGCGCCACTCGCCAAAAGGCCAGCCGCCCAAGGGCCTCCAGCGCGGTGCGTGTGTAATCCGCATGACCGACCGATACGCCACCACTGGTGATCACTAGGTCGCACTGTGTCGCAGCCTCGGCCAGCGCCCGTTCGATGGTGTGCGGGTCGTCGGGCAAAATGCCTAGATCCACGACCTCGGCCCCTTGCTCGCTGAGCATGCCCATCAGGGTAAACCGGTTGGTATCGTAAATCCCGGCGCTGGGCAACGGCTCCCCTGGCGGCGTGACTTCGTTGCCGGTAGAGAAAATCGCGACCTTGGGACGACGATACACCGTGATCTCGGCATAGCCCAGCGAGGCTGCCAGACCCATGCCTGCAGCGTCCAGACGTGTGCCTGCCGTCAACGCCACATCGCCCTCGGCAATGTCCTCGCCCGCTTGGCGAACGTGCTGCCCGACGCTGACGCGCTCAGGGCGTTCGACGGTGACACGGTACGCCTCTTCGACGAGCTGTTCACGCATGATGACCGTATCGGTGCCGGTAGGCATGGGCGCCCCGGTGGTGATGCGTACGCACTGGCCGGGGAGCACATGACCGTCGAACGCTTGCCCGGCAATGGCGTCGCCGATGACAGGAAAGTGCACAGCATGAGGCGACGCATTGGGCCATGCCAGGGCAACGCCATCCATCGCCGCGTTGGTATTTTGCGGCACGTTGATTCGGGCGGTGATGTCGACGGCCAGCCTGCGCCCGTAGGCGCGGCTCAGCGGCACCTGCTCAACGATTACCGGCGTTTCCACCAGCGTCATCAGCGCCGCTCGGGCGGCCTCGACACTCAGCATCTGCTCGCCCAGCTCGAAACACGATAGGCTCATGGCACCTCCTGAGAGGATGTCGTCATGGCCTGCTCCAAACGCGCTTTTTCCTCTTCGGTGTTGAGGTTGGCGAACGCTTCCGGGCAATCCGACATATCGACGCGGCACCAAGCGTGGCGGGCGTACCAACGGTCGATTTTACGCTCGCCGTCGGCCAGCGTCGCGGCCAAATCGTCGGCCAGCGATGTGCGCAGTAGCGCGATGACCGGGTGCAGGCGCTCGCCATCGAAGGCCACGGCAATGTCGTGTTCGACACCTTCTTGGATAACCCCCGCGATCATCCGCGACACCAAATCGAAGGGCAGCGCCGGGGAGTCGCAAGGGGCGACCAATAGCCACGGCGTTTGGGCGGCACATAGGCCGCTGTAAATACCCATCAGCGGACCTTTGAAACCGCCTTCGGCATCAGCGATGACGCGGTCGGCAAACAGCGCGTAGGCATCGCCGTTGCGGTTGGCGTTGATCATCAGCTCATGCACATGACCGTCAAAGCGTTTGACGGTATGTGCCACCAGCGGCAGGCCCGCGAAAGGCTCGAGCCCCTTGTCTCGACCGCCCATACGGCGACCCTCGCCGCCGGCGAGAATCATTCCGGTGAGATCCTGCTTGGCTATCATACGCCTGCCTCCTTGGACGAGCGCGCGCTGGGCGGCTTGGGGGGAATGGCGTCTAGGGTCAAGCGGCCAGCGGCGTTGATCGCTTGGAAGCTTTTGCCTTTGGCCCGAGCGATCAGCATGACGCCGAAACGTTCGGCCAGCTCTACGCCTTTTTGCGTCACGCCTGAGCGCGATACCAGCACGCTAATGCCCATTTGCGCGACTTTTAGCACCATTTCGGAGGTGAGGCGGCCGGTGGTATAGAAAATATCGGCGCACTGGCTGTCCGCTTGATTGAGCCACTGGCGGCCGGCCAGCGTATCGACGGCGTTATGGCGGCCCACGTCTTCGACGAAATCCAGCACCCGCACTTGGTGGCACAGCGCACAGCCGTGAACCGCCCCCGCGCTGCGATAGGTCTCGTTATAGGTGTTCAAATTAGCCAATAAATCATACAGAGTGGATTGCGCCAACGGCGTATCGGGTAGCGCGGTGAGGGCGGTTTGCTCCAGCAGGTTTCCGAACACGGTACCTTGGCCGCATCCGGTCGTCACGGTGCGTTTGCCCAGGCGCGCTTCCAAGTCCTCCGGCAGATGGCGAGTGACGATCACCGCTGCTTCGACGTCCCAATCGACCTGCACGGCAGCCAAATCCTCGGCGCTGCGCAATAGACCCTGATTACGCAAGTAGCCTACCACCAGCGCTTCTGGGTCGTCTCCTAGGGTCATTAGCGTGACGATCTCGCGCTTATTGAGGTAGACCGTGAGCGCACGCTCGGCGGCAATCGCCTGGGCGCGCGTGTCGCCGTAGGCATCCATGACATCGATGGTGGTCGTGGCCGGTAAGCGGGCTCGGCTTAGCTGAAGGGCGGGCATCCGCAATCCTCACTGATACCAAAACGTAGTGTGGGTAACGCAAACACGGCGAACATTACGATAATAGTTGAGTAAAATAGTCTGAGTTGACGATGATGGCGCTCAAAAGGCTTACTTGTCTACCCGTTCAAGGTCTAAGGGGGGAAACCCATGAGTGATAATTTGCGCGCGCTGAGCGTCACCTTGATGGCGGAGGCCAAGCAGGTGGGACGTTTCACACAGACCCAGTGGCGTATTGCCGAGCTCGTGCCGGGCGACCAGGGGGAGTGTGTTCTCAACTTGCAGCTCTACATGACCGAGCGAGCGGCCTACCGGTTCAACCTTACCTCGTCCACACCGCGCCTGTTCGTGCGTGCTGGATTCACGGGGCAGACCCCGACGCCCGATGCGATGACCGCCAGCCAAGACGTCGCCGCGGGCTGGCTCGATGGCGAGCAGCAGGTGTTGGAAGCGCCCATGCCGATGGCGATTCAAGTGTGGATCGAGCACTACCTCGCCCGCCACGGTGACGCCCCGGTGGAAACCCGCAAGAAAAAACGCAAAGGAGCCGGGCGTGGTAAAGAGACCCCGGCCAAGGAGCAGCCGCAGTGAGCCGTTTTGAGCGCTGGTCGCGTAAAAAGCGCGGTCTCGATGACGATAATCTTCCGCCTAGCTCGTCTGAAACTGACTCTTCCGAGCCTACGGGTGTCGAGCAAGGTGAGCGCGTCAGGCCGTCGGCGGAACAGCGCGCTAATGTTGCCGATCATGGGGCCGATGAAGTAGCAGTCGAGGCAGCCACTGACGAGCAAGAGACGTCAGCGTTGCCACCCCCCGGTAGTTTGGACCACACGCTGCCCGATCCGGATACGCTGCCTGCTGGCAGTGATTTCAGTGCCTTCATGGTGCCTGGCGTGAGCGCCGCCCTGCGCCGTCGCGCACTACGCAGGCTCTGGGCCACCGGTAACTACAACGTGCGCGATGGTCTGGACGATTACGACGCTGACTACACTCAGCAATTGAAGCCGATGGCGAGCGAGCTGGCGGGCAAGCTGCGGCGCTGGGCCAATAAAGCAGAGGAGGCCCTCGATAAGCTGGACGAGTCCGCGCAAAACGACGCAGAACGCGCGGGCCATGATGAGGATGAGAAGGGAGCTGGGCAGGGGAGCGCTTGCACAAGTGATGACAGTTTTGTACAAAGTGTCTCACTAGCCCGGATTTCTCACAGGGTATAAAAGAAAGCGGCTGAAAGTGCTATGATTTCAAGAACCTAACCAATCCATCAAGCACCAACAGCCGCTTCCAAAATGGTACCTGAAAAGCTGACCTTCTCG